>NZ_JAMJFM010000001.1:0-403421 GCF_023544705.1 Streptomyces sp. MCA2 | reverse complement strand
GCGTGCGGTGTCGGTGCGTTCGCGTCGGGCGGGTCCTGTCCCCGGGGGCTCACTTCGCGCCCATGAGTTCGAGGATGTGGTTGACGGCCTGGACGATGGGGGTGCCGAGCGTGCCGACGGTCGCGGCGATGCCCGCGACGGCGAGCAGGGCGCGGTGCCACTCCGGCGGTGGGACGTCCGACTCGGCCCGGAGTGCCGGCAGCGCGACGTCGAGGGCGTCGGCGCTCGCCGGCGGGACCTGGGCGCGCAGCCCCTGGGCCAGGACGAGGAGCGCGCGGAGGGCCTCTTGGACGTCCGGGGGCAGCTCCTGGGCCGGAGTGACCCGCTTGTCGATGCCGACGTTGCCCGAGCCGCCGTGCAGGGTGACGTGGTCGCCGCCGCCGAAGTAGTAGTGCTGGTCTCCGCCGCTCATCAGCCCGCCATCCCTACGTTGCCGGTGCCGCCGTACATGTTGACGTTGTCTCCGAAGTAATAGTGCTTGGGGCTGATCGTGAGGGTGTCCACCCGCACCTCGAACTCCGCCTTCGGGTTCTCGATCGCGTCGGCGATCTGCTGGGCGAGCCGCCGCAGATGGCCCCGGTCGGGGCTGGTCACCACGGCAGTGGAGGGGCCGGACGTCTCGACGGCCAGGACGTAGTGCGACGGCGCGCCGAGTACCTTCAGCATCTCCACGAGGCAGTAGACCAGGGCCGCGAGCGCGACGATCACGACGAGAGCGGTGAGGCCGGTGGAGCCGCCGCTGCTGGACGAGTCGATCAGGCCGGCGAGCAGGCCGAGGAGTGTCGTCACCGCCCCGATGATCAGCAGCCGCTTCGCAAAGAGGAGGACGGCGTCCTTGCGCCGGGGGTGGATGGTGAGCGTGTGCACCCGGGCGATGTTCTGGAGCGGGTAATAGGCGTCACCGACCCAGAGCAGCCGTCTGCTGACCCGCAGGCTGACCTCGACGACCGGCTGTGCCGAGGCTGCCGGTGGCACATCGGGATAGGGGTCGGCCGTGGGCGGTGGGGCGGCCGGTGGCGGTGGGGCCGCCGGTGGCGGGATGGCCGGTGGCGGGACGGCCTGCGGTGACGAGTCCTCGGGTGTGGGTAAGTCGTCGGCAGGCGATTTCCACGCCTGTCCCGACGGGTCTGCTGACGTCATGCGAAGTCCCCCTTGGTCAACCTTGCCGAGTGAAGACCGTCCACCTCGTCGCGTCTCACTGACGCACGCGCTTCACTCAGGAAAAGTGTTACCACAGCAGGGCGTTGATAGTCCGTGACATGGCGTCACGCGATCGTCCTCGGCCTCGCCCTCAGCCATGTCGCATCCATGCCCGCCGGCACGGTCAACTCCGGTCACAAGGGGCGTGACGGGGCACCGTCGGACGATCGGACGATTCGCGACAGGCAGCGTTTCAGGCCTGCTCACGACGGTGATCCCGGCGGCGGCGAGCACGCTGCGGTGCGCAGCCGCACCGCATTAGCCGTCCATTAGCAGAACGCCAACTCGATCATGGAAGCTGATGATCGTTCAGGAGCAGGGCGAGAAAGACCAGAGAACAGAGCAAGGGGAGATCCGATGAGCACCGCCACCACCAGCCGATTCCGCGGCCGCGCCGGCCGCCGCATCGCCACCGCCATCGTCGCCGCGGCGGCGTTGGGCCTGGGGGCCACGGCCTGCGGGGAGGGCTCCGGGGCGGCGGGCGCCGCGGGTTCCTCGGGGTCCTCGGCCGCGTCCGACTCGCAGGCCTCGGCCTCGGCCCAGTCCACGAGCGGCTCCTCCTCGGAAAACTCCGGCTCGCAGGGCCAGGACGGCGGCACGTCCGCCAAGGCGTCGTCCGCCGCCAGGACCGGCGGCAAGGCCGCCCCCGGCGGGGGCGGCGTCGCCCACGCGGGCAACCACCGCACGATCGTCGGCACGCTGGAGTACCTCGCGCCCGGCAAGCTGATCGTCAAGCCCCAGGGCGGCGGCACGGACCAGGCGTTCTTCGTCGCCAAGGCCACGACGGTCCTCGGCGCGGCCGCGATCTGCTCCGACGACGAAGGCAGTGTGTCCCTCGGCGGTGACGGCTACGGCACCTCGAAGTGCACCGTGGAGCAGTTGGAGAAGGCGGCGAAGAGCGGCAGCGTGACCGTCCGCGTCACCATGAACCCCAAGTCCGGCGCCGGCGAGACCGTCGAGGAGAAGTACCACCCGTAAGTCCCTCCGCGCCACGCGCCCCGCGCCCGCGCCAGGCCCCCGGTACCCCGCACCCCGCGCGCCCGGGGGCCTCTCCCCGGCCTGGCGTCGCGAGCGGCCGTGACCCAACTGGTCAGTTGCTGCCGGTGAGTTCACCGCTGAGCGTCCTGTGGATGCGGGCGCTGGGCTCGTTCAGGCCGACGATCTCGACGGACTTGCCGCGCTGCTTGTACTTGTTCTCGACGGCGTCGAGGGCGGCTACCGACGAGGCGTCCCAGACGTGAGCCGCGGTCAGGTCGATGACGACCCGGTCCGGGTCGGCGGCGTAATGGAACTGCGTGACCAGGTCGTTGGAAGAGGCGAAGAAGAGTTCGCCGGTCACGGAGTAGACGACCTGGGTGCCGTCGGGGTCGAGGACCGCAGTGACCTGGGCGAGGTGCGCGACGCGGCGGGCGAAGATGACCATGGCGGTGAGCGAGCCGACGACCACGCCGATGGAGAGGTTGCCGGTGGCGACGACGACGGCGACGGTGATCACCATGACGGTGGTCTCGCCGATCGGCAGCCGCTTGAGGGTGGCGGGCTTGATCGAGTGCCAGTCGAAGGTGCCGACCGAGACCAGGACCATCACGGCGACCAGTGCGGCCATGGGGATCCTGGAGACGATCGGGCCGAGGACGATGCACAGGATGAGCAGGAAGAACCCGGCGAGGAAGGTGGACAGCCGGGTGCGGGCCCCGTTCTTGACGTTGATCATCGTCTGGCCGATCATCGCGCAGCCGCCCATACCGCCGAAGAAGCCGGTGACGATGTTGGCGATGCCCTGACCGATGGACTCGCGGGTCTTGTTGGAGCGGGTGTCGGTCATCTCGTCGACCAGCTTGGCGGTCATCAGCGACTCCATCAGTCCGACCAGGGCCATCGCCAGCGCATAGGGGGCGATGACGGTCAGGGTGTGGAGGCTGAACGGGACATCCGGCAGGCCGGGCACGGGCAGGGAGGAGGGCAGCTTGCCCTTGTCGCCGACGGTGGGGACGGCGATGCCTGCCGCGACGGTGATGACCGTGAGGATGACGATGGAGACCAGTGGCGCGGGCACGGCCTTGGTGAGCCGGGGGAAGAACACCATGAGCGCCAGGCCCGCGGCGGTCAACGGGTACACCGGCCACGGCACATCGAGCAGGTTGGGGATCTGGGCCGAGAACAGCAGGATGCCCAGGGCGTTGACGAAGCCGACCATCACCGAACGCGGCACGAACCTCATCAGTTTGGCCACCCCCAGAGCTCCGAGAGCGATCTGGAACACCCCCGCCAGGATGACGGTCGCGATCAGGTACCCCAGGCCGTGCTCGCGGGCGACGGGGGCGACGACCAGCGCCACGGCACCGGTGGAGGCCGAGATCATCGCGGGTCGGCCGCCGACGAAGGCGATCACCATGGCCATGGTGCAGGCCGCGAACAACCCCACCTCGGGGGCGACCCCGGCGATGACGGAGAAGGAGATCGCCTCGGGGATCAGCGCCAGGCCGACGACCAGGCCGGCGAGTACCTCGGTGCGGAAGACCTTCGGGGACAGCCACGGGGGACGGGAGCCGCGCAGCCGCGCGACGGGTGACGGTACGGAAGAAGACAAGAGAGGAAAACCCCGTCGTGCTCGGGCACACCCGGCGTCCTCAAGGGCGTGCGGAAGGCGTGAAGGGCCGAGGCGGCCGCCCACGGGGCCCGCGGTCGGCGGACCGGAAGTCGGTGCAGCTGCTGCCGGTGAAGCAGAGCGGTGCTGGTTCAGGGGCGAAGGATCACGGCGGGCAGGCGGCGGCGCCGGGCATCATGGGCATGCGCACGCTCTCCTGCCGGCTGTCGGACTCCGCCGGGGGCGCCATCGGCCCCGACACGGCGCGGGCGCGCCACACTGTCGCGCCACCGGGTGCTGAGCAGCTCGGACAGCCCCCTCGGCCCTTACTCTACCCTAACGTTAGGGTAGAGATCGGGGCTGCTCACCTGTGGCCTCGGCGACGGACGGGAAGGCGCCCGGTGAACGGCGAGCACATGCAGATCGGCGAGGTCGCCACGCGCACCGAACTGTCACTGCGCACCATCCGTCACTACGAGGAGACGGGGCTGGTGATCCCCTCCGCCCGCTCCCAGGGCGGATTCCGTCTCTACACGGAGGCCGACGTCGCCCGCCTCATGGTCATCCGCCGCATGAAGCCCCTGGGCTTCGCCCTCGACGAGATGCGCGATCTGCTGGATGCCACCGACCGCCTCGACGCCGCCGAGGACCTGCCCGCCGACGAGCGGGAGGCGCTGCTGGAGCGGGTGCGCGGCTTTGCGAAGGCGGCGCAACAGCGGGTGGCGGACCTGCACACCCAGCTCGCACGGGCGGAAGAATTCGCCGGCACGCTGCGCGAGCGCCTCGGCGGCGCTCGCGCCCGGTAGGCCGGCTCCGGTCAACTAACCGTCCTGGCTGTCCTAACTGTCCGACGGCACCCCTGCTCCCGGGAGAGGCGTCCGCAGGCGCCGGGGAAACCCGCCCACGAGTTCCCGCCGTCCGCCGTGCTGTTCGTCCGCGTCCACCGTGCAGGGCCGGCATGGCAGTCGTTGTTAGTGAGGCGTTACCGGTGCGCTAGCGATCTCCGTGAGAGTCATGTGTGTCCAAGGGCGTTGGGTGAGGGCCGCCGAGGCCGTCAGCTTTCCGCCCCGCCTGTTGAACGGGGGAGCATGACATGCAGAACATGACGATGGATCACGTGCGCATCACCAAGGTTGACAGTCCCCCGGCGCGGCGGTGGGGCTGCGGGGCAGCACGAACGGCTGTGTTCCCCTTTTCGGACTTAACCATCGCGTAGTTCGCTGCGGAGTCCGGGCGCCCGGGGCCTTTCCCATGGCTTCGGAGAATGAATCGCCCGCCACCCTCCGTTGAGCATTCTCCTTCTCGCGGTCGCAGCGGAACCTCGGTATCCGCCTCCCCGCCTCTCTGGGCTTCCTGATTCTCCGGACGCCCCACATGCCAGAACTTCGAACGAATGCGATGGGTACCGTGATGCGTAAATTCAGCCGTCGGGGCATATTTGGACTCGGGGTAGGAGCAGCTGCCGCGCTCTCCGTCGCCGGCTGCTCAGGCTCCGGGTCGTCGGCCTCCGGCAAGGTCGGGACCAAGGGAAAGACGGCGAAAAGCAAGCCGATCGGGGACGGTTCGACCGCCTACACCGGAAAGCAGCCGAACCAGCCGCCCGCACCGGAGAAGCTGAAGCCGGGTCAGAAGCCGCCGCAGTTCGTCGTCTTCTCCTGGGACGGCGCGGGCGAGGTGGGCAACGGCCTCTTCCCGCGGTTCCGCAAAATCGCCCGCGACCACAACGCCTCGATGACCTTCTTCCTTTCCGGGCTGTATCTGCTGCCCGAGTCGAAGAAGCGCCTGTACCGGCCGCCGAACAATCCCGTCGGCGCGTCCGCCATCGGCTATCTCACCGATGACCACATCAAGGAGACGCTGAAGAACCTGCGCGCGGCCTGGCTGGAGGGCCACGAGATAGGCACCCACTTCAACGGCCACTTCTGCGACGGCACCGGCACGGTCGAGCACTGGACCCCCGCCCAGTGGGACTCCGAGATCGAGCAGGCCATGGACTTCGTGACCAAGTGGCGTACGAACACCGGCTTCACCGACCTCGAACCGCTTCCCTTCGACTACAGCAAGGAACTCGTCGGCGGCCGTACGCCGTGCCTGAAGGGCCAGCAGAACCTGCTGCCGACGGCCAGGAAGCGCGGCTGGCGCTACGACGCCAGCTCCCCCGGCGGTCTCCAGGTCTGGCCCACCAAGAAGCAGGGCCTCTGGGACTTCCCGCTCCAGTCGATACCGTTCCCCGGCCACTCCGAGACCCTCTCGATGGACTTCAACCTGATGTTCAATCAGTCGAAGAACTCCACCAAGGGCCCGCCGGCCAACTACCCGGGCTGGCGCAAGCAGGCCACCGACGCCTACATCGCCGGGTTCCAGCGGGCGTACGAGACGAACCGGGCCCCCTTCTTCGTCGGCAACCACTTCGAGCAGTGGAACGGCGGTATCTACATGGATGCCGTCGAGGAGGCGATCAAGCACATCGCCGACGAGAAGCACAAGGACGTCCGGATGGTCTCCTTCCGGCAGTTGTGCGACTGGCTCGACGTCCAGGACCCGCAGGTCCTCGCCAATCTGCGCGGACTCGGGGTGGGGCAGCAGTTCACCGGGCGGGGCTGACGGCACCGGGAGTCGGGGCACGGGAGCCGGGAGACGGGAGCCGGGAGGGGGCTCAACCTCCGGGGCCCACCCCGACCCGGCCGCCCACTCGTGGCTCGCTGACGACGGCCGGTGGAGGGCGCTTGGCGGGCGGAGTGGTGTCGGAATTCTGGCCGGCTCCGGCTTGCGGCATTTGGCGTTCAGTGCGGCCCGGGAGGGAATCCGTGCGACCCCGTATGGAATCCGTGTGGAGCCCGTGTGGAATTCGGACATCGGCGTTCTCGATGAAGATCAAAGCGTGTGGGCGAACCCCGAAACCGATATGGAATCGAAGGTTTGAAAGTGGTTTTGGGTACTCGCGCGAGGCAAGTAAGGGGGCATGAACAGCCCCCAGGAACCCATGCCCCTGAACGACCCCTACCGCCCCTATGACCCCCCTCAGGACACCCGCAGGCGCAGCCGGGACGGCGCCGGAGCGGACCGGACGGCCTTGGTCATCCACACGATCGCGGACATCGCCGCGGGCTTTCTGGGCCTGTGGATCCTGCTGTACCTGCTCGACGCGAACCAGGGGAATGTCTTCGTCGGCTTTGTGCACGGCACGGCCGACTGGCTCGCCGGCTGGTCCCAGGACATCTTCACCATGGACCTCGAAGGCATGCGGGTTTTCCTCAATTATGGCTTGGCCGCCGTGATTTACCTTCTGCTCGGTCATGGGATCGCTGCGTGGATACGTCGCCTCTGACCGAATTCCGAGTGAGCGCTGTCGTCAGCACACCCGGCCCCTCATCCCGGGATTCGTCGTCACATGTCCGGAGCGGTGAAAGGCAACGGCAAGGAATCTGCACCGAAGCGTCACACCATCTTCGTTTTGGGAGCGGCGGGTACCGTTAGCGTTACTGCCCGCTCGATCCCGCGTGCGAACTCATTTCAGGTCGCCGGCGTCCTTGGCGGCGCAGTCAGCACAGAAAGATCGAAGATGGACTACTGCTCGTCGTGCCGCCGGAGTCTCAACGGGGCACTCGTGTGCCCGGGATGCGGGGATTACGCCCCGGACATAGCCCCGCCCACCCACCGCCACCACCGCGCGCCGACCGCTGCCGCGACGTGGGAGGCATGGCGTGCGGAGGAAGCCGCCGGCCTCGGCCCCCATGAGGGCGCTCCGCATCCGGGCACCCAGCCGTTCGATGCCGCGCCGTTCAGCAGCGGTGCGTCCGAGAAGGACCCCTTCGGCGGCAAGGACCTCTTCGGCAACGAGGCACCCGCCGCGCAGGACGTGTCGGCGGACGCCGGTGGGGCCGATGGCTCCGGAGGCGCCGCGGCTACCGGGCAGGGCCGGGCGGCTCGGCGTCGGCAGCTGGCACGGTGGAAGAAGCACCGGCGCCGGGCCGTGGCCGCGACGGCCTTTGCCCTGGTCGGCGGTGGCCTGACCGCCTCGCTGCTCCAGAACAAGCCGTCCCCAGGCCATGCGCAGGCGGCCTCGTCGCCGGAGCCGGGGAGCGTGGGCTCGCCCCGGACGGAGTCCGCCGCCTCGGCGTCGGAGCAGCCGGACACCACGGCCTCGCAGCACCCGGATACGCACCCGCACAACGCGGCCGCCCGGCAGCAGCACACCACCCCCGCCGCACCGCCCTCTGCCGCCACACCCCGGCAGGCGCACTCCGCCGCCCCGGCACACCCCGCAGCCTCCCCGAGCGCGGCACCGCACACCGCCACGCCCGCCTCGACCAAGAAGGCACCGGTCGACCACACCGGTGTCGCGGCACCCTCGGCGTCGACCGCCCCCGGTTCCGCCCGAGGCTCCGACCCAGGTACCTCGCCGGCGCGTCCCGCACCGAGCACCTCGACCGCGCCGACCACCCCGTCGGCCGATCCCACCGAAGATCCCACCTCTCCGGCGCATGTGTGCCTGCTGGGACTCGTCTGCGTCAACTGAGGCTCCGGCGGGCGCGGGAGCACCGGCGGGCGCGGGAGCACCGGCCGCTGTTCCGCTATTCCGCCGACCGGATGGCGCGTACCGGGCGTACGCGCAGCACCAGCACGCCGGGGACCAGTACCCCCAGCACTCCCAAACCGGCACATCCTGCCGCCACCTGGGCCAGTGTTCCCCAGGGCAGTGGGGCGGGCGCTGTCAGATACGGCGCGATCCGGACCGACAGCCCGGCGAGGAAGGCCGTGATCACCAGCCCCGCCATCAGCAGTCCGCTCAGCACCACGACGACCGACTCCCACCCCAGCATGCGCAGCAGTTGAGCCTTGGTGCCGCCGGCCAGCCGCAGGGCCGCGAACTCCTTGCGGCGCTGCCGGGTGGCCAGGAGGAGGGTGTTGAGAATACCCAGGGCCGTGTAGACGAGCAGCGGGGTCATGAGGATGCGCATGCCCACCGCGTTGTTGTGCTGCTGAAGTGCCGTCTGGGTGGTGTCCACGGCCTGCGAGACGGCATTGCCGCACAGCAGCATGGTGCTGAGCCCCGCCGCCAACAGCACCGGTCCGGCCATCGCGGCCACCCGCCGTCCCGCCGCCGCGCTGTTCGCCGCCGCCAGGCGTCCCGTACAGCGGGACAACAGCCGCCCCGGCAGCGCGCTGAGGAGCGCCACCGGGCGCACCACGAGCGGGAGCAGCAGCCACGCCGCGATCAGCAGGGTCAGGCACAGCGCCATCGCTCCGTTGACCGCCTCGTGCGCACCGCTCTTGCGGCCGTAGCGGTCCCATGCGGCCCAGGCCAGGGCCAGGGTGGCCAGTGCCGCGAGCACGCGCCCGACAGGCAGCGTGCGACGCTCCACCGCCGCGTCGCGCACGGCCTCGATCGGGGACGTCCGCAGCGGTCCGCGCACCGCGGCCAGTGCGGCCGGTACGGCGATCACCACCGTGGACAGGACGCCGACGGCGAAGCCGAGGGGCGAGAAGGCGGCTTGCGGCCCGGCCGGCAGGACGCCGTTGCCGATGAGCCACCGCAGGGCAGGGCCGAGCGCCACGCTGCCGACCGCGCCGCCCGCCGTCCCGCCCAGCAGGGCCACCACCGCGGCCTCACCCACGATGTGGGCCCTGATCTGCGACGCGGTCGCCCCGACGACCCGCAGCGTGCCGATTTCCACCCGCCGCTGCTGCGGCACGAGGACCAGGGTGTTGGCGACGAGCAGCATGGCGGCAAAGCCGGACGTCCCGCCGACCAGGCCGAGCAGGGACTGAGCGGCCCGCTCGGCGCCGTGGCCCGGGTCGGCGCGATGGACGCTGTCGAGGACGGATGCCAGCAGGGTCAGCAGGCCCGCGCTCATGAACGAGACGAGAAGGACGCCCGCGTACTGCCACAGGCGGGTGCGGACGGAGGCAAGGACGAGAGCGAGCACGGCGGTTCACGCTCCCGGAGCAGCGAGGCGGGCCGCGATCGTGTCGGCCGTCGTGTCGGGCCCGGCCAGCCGCTCCCTCAGCCGCCCGTCGGCGAGGAGGAGCACCTCGTCGGCCCACGCCGCCGCCTGGGGGTCGTGGGTCACCATGACGACGGTGGCGCCCAGGTCGTCGACGGCACCGCGCAGCAGCGCGAGCACCTCGCGCCCGGCGGCCCGGTCCAGGGCGCCCGTCGGCTCGTCGGCGAAGACCACCTCGGGCCGGGTGATCAGCGCACGGGCCAGGGCGAGGCGCTGCTGCTGACCGCCCGAGAGCTCGACGGGCCGGTGCCGGCGGCGGTCGTGCAGACCCACGCGCGTCAGCAGGTCGCCCAGCCATTGCGCATCGGGACGGCGGCCGGCCAGGCGCAGCGGGAGCTCCACGTTGGCGGTGACGTTCAGCGCGGGAACGAGATGGAAGTCCTGGAAGACGAAGCCGACATGGTCCCGTCGCAGCAGCGTCAGCTGCCGGTCGGAGAGCTTGCTCAGATCACGGCCCCCGAGCTCGACGGAGCCCGCGGTGGGGCGCTCCAGCCCGGCCGCGCAGTGCATCAGCGTCGACTTGCCCGAGCCGGAAGGGCCCATGACAGCGGTGAAGGTGCCGGCGGGGAAGCCGTGGTCCACGTCCTGAAGCGCGGTGACCGCGCCCGCCCCCTTGCCGTGCACCTTGCCTAAGGAGCGTAAGTGGACGGCCAGGCGTTCGCCGATGACGGGCCGGTGGTGGTCGGTGGTGGGTGGCGATGTCGTCTTCATGTCCCCATCCAATCCCTGGCGTAGGGGGATTTCAGGGGAATGTGGCGATGGACCGCGATGTCGGGCCCGGCGGGCGGGACGCGGCGGGTGCCGGAGCCGTTCCTCGGCATCATCTCCCGTTACCGGCGGGCGTGTTGGTCTGCCGCCCGCCGTGCGCGTCGCCGGCCGGTGGGGAGGTTCTCCGACGGCGCCGGGATGGCGGGGGCGCTGTGCGGGGCAGCGGGATGGTCCGAAGCGGCCGGTCGGATGCGGGACTTGAGGATCTGGGCGCCGAGGGCGAGGGGGACGCCCAGGAGGAGGACGTAGAAGACGGCGATCTTGCGGAGGTCGTCGAGGAAGAACCAGACGGATGTCAGGGCGGTGAACCAGAACGCCACGAGGGCGAATCCGCCCGTGCCTTCGTCCTTGTATCCGGCGGCCAGGCACAGTGCGGCGACGATGCCCAGGACCAGGGCGATGATGACGTAGTGGGTCTCCCAGCCGACGCTTCCGCGGGCGAGCTCGGACCAGGTGGCCACCGCCTCCGCCACCGGGCCCCAGGCCACCGCGCAGGCGAGCCGTGCCGACCACAGCAGGAACACCGCACCGGCGACGGCGGCGAGCAGCGCGACCCGGTTGAACTGGCCGACCTCGATCATGTCGGTCCGGGATATCACCAGGGAGAGGAAGCAGCCGAGGAGGGCGACCGCGCCTTCGGCCGTCGGCCGGAAGACCACCCGGGCCGGTCTCCGGCGGGCGGGCCGTGTCGCCTCCGGCCCGCTCCCGGAGGGCGCGGGGGAGGCGACGGCGGCCGGGGCGGGTTCCCTGACGGCCGGGTCGAGCACGGCCCGGTCGAGTGCCGCCGGGTCGAGTGTGGTGGGGGTGCGGACGGGCGGAGCCGGGGTGAGGGGCCGGGAGGCTTCGCCGAGCGCCTGGTGCATCGTGGACGCACTCGCGAAGCGGCCCTCCCGGTCCTTGTGCAGCGCCCTGGCGATCAGCGCGTCCATGGCGGGCGGCAGCTCCGGGCGGAGCCGGGAGGGAGGCACCGGTTCCGCGGCCAGATGCTGGTGCATGACGGAGAACGGGGAGTCGCCGGTGTACGGGGGGCGGCCCGTCAGCAGCTCGTAGAGCAGACAGCCCACGGCGTACAGGTCCGTACGGTGATCGGTCCCGCCGCCGTTGATCTGCTCCGGGGCCAGATAGGCGGGGGTGCCGACGGCCACGCCCGTGCCGGTCAGCCGGGTGGCCACCTCGCTCAGCGCCTTGGCGATGCCGAAGTCGACGACCTTGACCCGGCCCGTACCGGTGAGCATCACATTCGCGGGTTTGATGTCCCGGTGCACGATGGCGTGCCGGTGGCTGTGCTCCAGGGCCTCCAGCACCTGGCCCGTGAGGTCGACCGCCTGGGCCACCGGCAGCACGCCGTCCTTGAGGACGTGGCTGAGGGTTCTGCCTTCCACGTACTCCATGACCAGATAGGGCTCGGCGACGCCGCCACCGGCGTCCTCCCCCACGTCATGCACGGTGGCCACACCCGGGTGGTTGAGGGCGGCGGCGGCGTGCGCCTCGCGCTGGAACCGGGTGAGGAACTCGGGCTCCAGCGCCAGCTCGGCGGAGAGGGTCTTCACGGCGACGGTACGGCGCAACCGGTGGTCCACGGCCCGGTAGACCTTTCCCATCCCGCCGTGCCCGAGCTGCTCCACCAGCTCGTACCGCTGCCCCAACATCCTGTGCTCCACCGGGTTCCTCCAGGGACCGTCCACACGCCAACACGTACGCGGGAAGACGTACTGGAGTACGAGCGGGTTCCTCCGCGGGTGCGGGGCGGGGTCATCGGCGTGGGTGAGGCCGTAGGTAAGGCCGTAGGTAAGGCCGTACGTGAGGCCGTAGGGCCGTGCCCACAGGTGCGGCGGCCCGGCGAAGGGGGTGCGCCGCGGGGGCAGTTGCCCCGCCTGCCCCGGAGTCCGCCCGGCACCCGGCCGCCACCGTGCCGGATCGAAGCGGAACACCCCCCTCCGAGTGCTCGTCGGCACGGGCTATCGTGCTCCCGCAAGCTGTACGGCCGGGAGAGGGAGGCGATCACGCGGTGTCCGATCTGGGGCGGCTGATAGCCGACCGGTACCGGCTCGTGGAACGGGTGGGCCGCGGCGGCATGGGCACGGTCTGGCGGGCCGAGGACGAGCTGCTCGGCCGCCATGTCGCCGTGAAGAAGCTGTTCGTTCCGCCGCACCTGAACGACGACGAGGTCCACACGCTCTACGAGCGCACCCGCCGCGAGGCCCGCAGCGCCGCCCGGATCACCCATCCGCACGTGATCGTGGTGCACGACGTCGTCGACGACGAGGGCCTGCCGTGCATCGTCATGGAGTACATCCCCTCGGACACCCTGGGCGACGTCCTCAAGCGGCAGGGCGCGCTGGCGCCGGAGGAAGCGGCCCGGATCGGCTGCGGCATGGCCGGCGCGCTGCGCGCCGCGCACGACGCCGGGGTGCTGCACCGGGACGTCAAGCCCGGCAATGTGCTGCTCGGCAACGACGGACGCATCGTCCTCACCGACTTCGGGATCGCCGTGCAGTCCGGTACGCCCTCACTGACCAGGACCGGCGAGCTGGTCGGGTCCATCCAGTACCTGGCGCCCGAACGCCTCCGCAGCAACATCGCCGAGCCCGGCCCCGCCAGCGACCTGTGGTCCCTCGGGGCGACGTTGTACCAGGCGGTCGAGGGCCGGCCCCCGTTCGGCCGGGACACCGCGATCGAGACGGCGTACGCCATCGCCACCGAGGAGTACGAGGCCCCGCGCAACGCCGGCGAGCTGGCCCCGGTGATCGAGAGTCTGCTCCGGAAGGAACCCGGGCAGCGCATGGACGCCCACGAGGCCGAACGCCTCCTGGGCCGGGCCGCCGGAGCAACGACTGCCGGGCGGCACCTCCTGGGCGACACCTCCGGAACACGGACCGCGCTCGACGACCCGGCCACGCAGCCGCAGCGCACCGTCGTCAGCGAAGCGCCCGCGCGCACGGGCAACCGCAGGCGCCGCGCGGTGCTGTGGTGCGCCTCGGCAGTGGCGGCCGCCGCCTCCGTGACCGGCGGCGCGCTGCTGTGGCCCTGGGGCGGCGCCGAGGCGACGGACAAGGGCCCCTCGGACACCGCCCCGGCCGGCCGCCCCGCGCACGACAGCCCTTCCCCGCTTCCCCCGCTCCCGGCCGGCTACCACCTCCAGAAGGAGGGCGACGGCTTCTCCCTCCCCGTCCGGAACGGCTGGACGCGCGAGGACCCGCCCGGCGGTGAGGTCGCCTACGTGGACCCGTCCGAGCTGGTGGGCCTGCGGATCAACATCGTCGGATTCGCGGGGTCCGATCCGCTCCGGCACTGGCGGGAGACCGAAGAGGCCCAGACGCGCCGGGACAACCCGGGCTATGAGCGGGTGCGGATGGACCCCACGACCTTCCGCGGACGGCCCGCGGGGTACTGGGAGTTCACCTTCGACGGCAAGAAGCGGAAGTACCGGGCGGTGGAGCTGGCGTTCAGCGGCGACGACGGCACCCAGTACGTGATCTACCTTTCCGCGCCGGACGCGCAGTGGAACACCTACCGGCCGGTCTTCGACACCGCCGTCAAGGGAATCCGCCTCGGCGCCTAGGGCGTTTCGTTTGGATCAGGGTGGATCAGGGAGCGGGGTCTGGTGCGTGCAGCTGCAAGGCGGAGGAGGGAGTCGACGCGGAGCGTCGGGGAGTGACGACAACGCCGCAGATGCGCGCACCAGACCCCGCGAGCCCACCATGATCCGAACGACACGCCCTAGGTCTCCCGCACCCGCACCCGTACCCGACGACCCGGGCCGTCAGGTCGAACCGCTGGGTTCCCTGCCGGTGCGCGGGCCCTCCGCGGGGCTCGGGCCCGGCGGACCGCTGCCGGTGTCGATGAGGATCTGTCCGGCCTGAGCGACGTTGTCGGCCTGCACGGCCCTGGTCATGGCGGCGTGTGCCGCCTCGGCCGTTGCGGTGGGCGGGACCACCAGCAGCGAGAAGTGGTCCTGGTCGCCGCGGGTGATGAGGATCGTGTCGTCGCCGACCGGGAAGGAGTCGATGTGCACGATCCGGTCCTCGATGACCAGACGGGTCGGGAGCTCTTCCCAGGCACTCGCGTCCAGGCCGACGCGTGCGACGGGGCCCAGATGCTCGGTCAGCGCCGTGATCAGGCCGGGCAGCTCGGCGCCGATGTCGCGGGAACGCGGCCACCACGCACCGTCCAGGACGCCCTCGCGGGACCGCGTCGTCTCCAGCCTCACGAGCGCCGTACCGGGTCTCACCTCATGGACCGCTTCCGGCAGAAGCCTGGGGAGGTCGGGGGTGTCGGAGTCGGCCATGGTGTGCTCGCCCGTCCGCGGTTCGGTACGTCCGCTGCTTGCCCGCGACGACGCCGGCGCGGCCGCCGACGTGCAACGCCTCGCTGGCTTCACGGTACTCCGCGGGCGGGCGCACGGGCCCGCGGAGCAGCACCGGCCACGGGCGCGTGGACGGGGAAAATCGCTGGTCACGCCAGAGCTCGGGGACCTCGGGCGGAGTAGGGTGAAGTTTGCCCCCACGAGCACGAGAGGGCGGCAGTCATGGCAACACTGCGCGAGCGCAAGACGTACCGCGACCACGTCATGAAGACCTTGTACGAGGCGACCGAGGGCAACCGCCTGCTGGGCGTCACCGGTGCGAAGCTGCATGACGACCTCGGGATCGATGCCCAGGATCTGGCGGCCGCCTGCACCTACCTGGCGGGCGAGGGCCTGATCACGGTCGACTGGGTGGCGGGCAACACCCCCGCCATGGTCACGCTGACCCATCAGGGCATCCGGCTGATGGAGGCCGAGGAGGAGCGTGGCTGACAGGAGGTCCGCGGCCGGTCCGTTCCCTGCCCCGCGGCGGGCAGCAGCAGCGCGATGAGCGTGAGCACCGCGCAGACGGGATAGCTCCAGCCGAGCGCGGCGAGGTACCAGGGGCGGCCGAACTCCCAGATGTCCGCCTGGGCCAGCGCCAGCCAGTGGATGAGATAGCCGGCGAGGGCGAGGCCCCAGGCGGTCAGGGCCGCGGTGTGGATTCGGGTCCGGTGCGGGGCGTGGGCCAGCCACAGGACGGCCGCGACGGACCAGATCCAGTGATGGCACCACGAGATCGGACTGATCAGAAGGCCCAGCAGCTGGACGGCGAGCAGAGCGCCGAGGCGATCGGTGCGGCGGGCCGTGCGCACCACGGCGGTCAGCGCCAGCAGCGCTGCCGGGACGGCGCAGGCCCACCACGGGGCGGACCAGCCGACGTCGTGGCCGAGCGTGCGGGACAGCGCCCCGCGCACCGACTGGTTGAGCACCGAGCCGACCGGACCGACCCGTGCGGCCTCGCCGACCGCGTGCAGCCAGAAGTCGGCGGCGGGCCGGGGCGCCGCCCACCACCCGGCCGCGACGGTGGCGGCGAACACCGCGCCCGACCACCACAGCGCCGACCAGCGCCGGTGCACCAGGAAGTAGAGGCCGGTGACGGCCGGGACCAGCTTCACCCCCGCGGCGAGGCCGGTGCCGAGCCCCACCGCGGCCGCCGAGCGCCGCTCGACCGCGAACGCCACGCACGCCGCCAGCAGCAGATTGATCTGCCCGAGCGCGAGCGTGACGGCGACCGGTTCGGTCCACAAAAGGGCGGCGCTCCACAGCAGTACGCGCCGGCGGTGCCGCGCCGCCGGCACGGTGGGGCCGGCCATCCGCAGACAGCAGTGGACCAGGACGCACAGCGCCAGGACCGAGGCCGCGGTCCACACCGCGCTCACCAGCGGCCACACCACCCACGACAGCGGGAGGAAGAGCAGCGCGGCGAAGGGCGGATAGGTGAACGGCAGCGGAAACAGGTCGGGGCCGGGCAGCCGCAGACGGAAGGCGTACAGATCGCCGCTGAGCAGGTGCGGGGCCGCGGTCCGGTAGACCCGCAGATCCACCATGCCCACGTGCAGACAGGCCGGTAGCCACACCAGCAGCAGCATCACCGCGGCGGCGAGCAGCAGCACCGTGCCCGGGCGGCGGGCCGTCGTGCGGCGGACCGCCTCGATACGCCGTCGGCCGGGCCGGGTGGTCTCCGGTGCACCGCCGGACGATGGACCGCCGGCCGGGAAGCGCACCGTGGGGCTCATGCTTCCCGGCCCGGGGCCGGACCGGGACCCGCGTTCCGCAGCTCCTCACTGCCGTCCGCGGCCGGGGCCTCGTAGACGCTGACGGCGAAGGGGCGGCCGGAGTCCGGTTCCACGTGCTCGGCCACGCGGCGGAACCCCGCGACGGCCTCGAAGTACGCACAGAACCTGCGGGACTCCGGCCAGGGGTGCACCAGGACCAGCAGACCGCCGGGCGCCACCGCCCGGGTCAGATGGGCGCAGGCCCGCCGCAGGTGGCGGTGCCGGCCCAGGTAGTACAGCAGCTCGGCGCAGAAGACGAGGTCGAACCGGTCCTCCGGTGGTGCGGTGAGGATGTTCAGCCGCGCGAACCGGGGGGCCGGGATGCGGCCGGGCACCAGGGGGCGGCCGGGCACCGGAGTGCGGCCGGTCTCCGGCGTGCGGGCCCGGGCGAGCGCGCGTTCCGAGATGTCCACGCCGGTGACCTCGGCGTGCGGAAAGGCCGCCGCGAGGCGGTGGGTGAAGGTGCCCTCGCTGCACCCGACGTCCAGGATCCGCCGGTAGCGGCGCCGCGGGAGCTGGCGCAGGGTCGTCGCGTACTTGGACTGCTCGTAGTCGTCCACGGCCAGCCCCCACGGGTCCGGCCGCCGGTGCCACCAGTCGAAGTACCAGTGCAGGACCCGCCCCTGTCCGCGGAGGCCGAGGAAGGAGAGCGAGGCGAAGAGGATGCGGTGAGCGCGGTCGAGGACCCGGTGCATGAAAACCTTCCGGCCGTTGCGGTGGCCACTGTCCCGGGAGGCCGCCGGCGGATGCGGGGTGACGGTGCGTCAGCGGGTGACGTCGTCGTAGGCGTGGGCGAACGCTTCGGTGACCACGGGCCAGGTGCAGTGCACCGGCTCGGTCTCCCAGTTGTGTGCGGCCAGGGCGCTCCGGGCCCCCGGCGTACGGGCCAGCCAGAGCACCTCGTCGGCCAGGGCGAAGGCCGAGTGGCCGCACAACGCCCCCTCGCGGTTGTGCCGTACGAAGTCGGCGACGCCGGTGTGCGCACGGGCGAGGACCGGCAGTCCGCTGGTGCGCGCCTCCAGGGCCGCGATCCCGAAGGACTCCCGGCGGCAGGGGTTGACGAACAGATCCGCTCCGGCCAGCAGCTCCCGCACCTCACCGGGCTGGAGACGGCCGGCGAGGCGGATCCAGCTGTCCATCCCGTTGCGGCGCAGATAGCGCTGTATCGGCCCCGCACTGGGTCCGGCGCCGGCGAACGTGGCGCGCAGCGCGGTGCCCCGGCGGGACATCCGCGCATGGGCGGAGTGCAGCGCGGCCAGCAGCTCCATCGGCTCCTTGCGCGGGACGAGCCGGCCGACGGCGACGACATGCACCCGCCCGTCCTGGCGCTCGGGCACCGCGCCGGGGCTGCGCCACCACGCGGCGTCGATGCCATTGGGAATGACCCGGGGGGTGACGTCCGGAAGGGCCTGCCGGACGAGGCGGGCGGCGGGCCTGCTCACGGTCGTGACGGCCACCGGAGCGGTGGGGCCGCGTCCGGTCCGGCTCAGCAGCCGGTACAGGGCCCGCACCACCGGATCCCACATGCTGTGGACGGTGGCCACGGCGGGGATGCCCCGGCGCCGGGCGCAGGCCAGCGCGGCCCAGGCGAACGGGGAGGCCGCGCCCAGATGCACATGCACCACCCGGGGGTGACGGGTCGTCAACAGCCGGTCGAGGGCGTGTCCCGCTCTGGGGTGAACGGGGAGCTGTCCGGGCAGTCGCGCGCTGATCCTGTGCACGGGGTACGGCCACGAGGCCACCTCGGGCCCCGGTCCGGCGGGCGTCGCGGTGGCGACCTCGGCGGCCTGGCCCGCCCGGTGCTGCGCGGCGGCCAGGGCGGCGACCTGGATTTCGATACCTCCCGTCCGCGGCGCAAAGCAGTCTGAAATGTGAAGGATCATGGCTGCACTTCCGAAATGGGGCGTGAAGTTCCCCAGTATGGGGTGGTAAAGCATGGTTCGTGAGACATACATGCTTGTTCTTCCACGCACATCCGGACGACGAGGCGCTGCTGACCGCCGGCACCATGGCGCGTCTGGCCGGTGCGGGACACCGCGTGGTGCTGGTGCTGGCCACGGCGGGCGAACGCGGCCTGGCGCCGCGGGACCTGCAAGGCCGCGGCCTCGGCACGGTGCGCCGCGAGGAGGCGCACGCCTCCGCCCGGATCCTGGGCTGCGCCCGGGTCGCCTTCCTCGGCTACGCCGATTCCGGGCACGCGCCCGGCCCGGCCGCGGCCCGCGGCGGCACCCGGCCGTTCGCCGCGGCGGACGTCGAGGAGGCGGCCGGCCGACTGGCCGACCTGCTCACCGAGGAGCGCGCCGACCTGCTCACCGTCTACGACCCGGCGGGCGGCTACGGGCACCCCGACCACGTACAGGTCCACCGTGTCGGCTACCGCGCCGCCCGCATGGCGGGCACCCCGGTGGTGCTGGAGGCCACCGTCGACCGGACGCTCCTGCTGCGCGGACTGCGCGCGGCCTCCTGGGTCCACCGCTTCCCGCCGCAGTTCGACCGGGACTCCTTCCGGACGGCGTACGGCGCACGCTCCGAGATCACCCACCGGGTGCCGGTCAAACGGCACTGGCGGGCCAAGCGCGCCAGCCTGGCCGCGCACCTCAGTCAGGCCCGGGGCGGCGACTCCGAACGCACCCTGGCCGCGCTGGGCCGGCTGCCCGGACCGGCCTTCCGCCAGGTGATGGGGACCGAGTGGTACATCCAGCGCGGGCTCCCGGCCGGAACCCTCCACCGCGATCCACTGGCCACCCTCCCGGACGCCCGGGCCACGGCACCGAGCCGATGACCCGGCCCGCCGTGCGTCTGCCGAAGCCCCCTCTGCGGCTGCCGAAGTCCCCCGTGCGGCTGCCGAGGTCCGCACTGCGCCTGCTGGGCCTGCTCTCCTCCGCCGCCGGCCTCGTCCTGCTGGCCCTGGCCGTGCCGAGGGCGGCGGGAACGGACTGGGCCGCCGTCCGGTCCCACCTCGGGCACATCAGCGGCCCGCAGGTGGCGCTGATGTGCGGCCTGGCAGGCGCCGCACTGTGGAGCTACACCTACGTACTCAGCGCCGCACTGCCCGGACTGACGTTGCGTCAGGCACTGTGGATGAACTGCACCGGCAGCGCCGTCAGCAATCTGCTGCCGCTCGGCGGCGGTGCGGGGGTCGCCGTCACCTATGCCATGGCGCGTGGCTGGGGGCATCCGCCGCGCGCCGTGGCCGTGTGCGTCGCGCTCACCGGAGTGTGCAATGTGGCCGCACGGCTGGTCCTGTCGGCGGTGGGCGCACTGCTGCTGGCCGGGAGCCCCGTTCCGGGCATCGGCTGGGCGGCGGCCGCGGGCGGCGTGGTCCTCGTCCTGCCCGTGACGCTGGCGGCCGCGTGGCCTGCCGTCCGCCACCGCCGCCGGACGCCCGGGACCCACCGGCGGACCGCGCCGGCCGGAGCACCGGGGCGGATCGTCCGGCGCGCCCGGCAGTCGGCGGCACGGCTGCGCGACGAGAGCCGGGACATCGTCCGCCGCTCCTGGGCGCGGCTGGTGTGCGGCATGTCCGCCACCCTCGGGGCACAGGGCGCGCTGTTCCTGGCCTGTCTGCATGCGACGGGCTCCCGTACGGGAACGGCGGACGCGCTGGCGGTGTTCGCGGCCAGCCGGCTGCTGACCCAGATCGCCGTCACCCCCGGCGGGATCGGCGTCACCGAGTGTGCCGCCGCCGTCGCGCTGGTCGCCCTCGGCGGCGCCCCCACGGCCGTGGCCTCGGCGATGCTGCTGTTCGCCACCTTCACGCATCTGCTGGAGATTCCGCTGGGCGCGCTCACCGGGGCGCTTTGGCTGCTGCGCGCGGGACGACGGCGCCCCGCTCCCGCACCGGCCGCTCCTTAGGCGCCCACCGCGCCACCGCCGCCCACGCCACCGCTCCCCCGACGGCGGCGGCGATCCCGCTCGCCCAGGTGGGACCGTGCCCCGACGGCATCACCACCAGCGTCAGCCCCACCATCGCCGCCTTGGCGCCGCCCCGCCCCAGCCGTCGCCAGGACACCGCCGCCAACGGCACCACCGCCCACAGCACGTACCACGGCTGCACCACCGGCGCGGAGGCCACCAGCACCAGCAGCGCCAGCCCCGTCGCCCGCTCGGCGCCGGCCTCCGGGGCGCACCGCACCCAGTAGCCCACCGCGGCCAGCCCCACCAGCAGCCCGGCCAGCCGCGCGGCCGTCATCGCCCCGGCCGCCGTGCCCCACCCCAGCCCCTCGGCGAGCCACCCCAGCAGCCGGCCCGCGTCCGTGCTCAGGGACAGCAGGGTGCGCACTTCGGCGGGCGTACGAAGGGTCCACAGCCACCCCCACCCCTGGCCGCACACGGCCACCCCCGCCACCAGCGCGGCGACGGCCACCCCGGCGATCCCCGCCGCCTGCCGCACCCGCGGCCAGGCCCCGGCCCGCCCCGCCACGGCCACCGCCGCCGCGCACAGCAGGGCCACCCCGGCCGGCGCCTTCACGAGCACCGCGGCGGTCAGTACGACGGTCCCCACGGCCCAGCGCCCCCGGCGGAACGCCAGCAGCCCGGCCGTCATCAGCCCGAGCATCAGCGCCTCGTTGTGCGCCCCGCCCACCAGATGCAGCAGCACCAAGGGGTTGAGCGCCCCGGCCCACAGCGCCCCGGCCGCGCCGGATCCCGACGCGGCGGCCAGCCGGCGCAGGGCCCACACCATGAGGCCCAGACCGCCCAGCGCCACCAGCCGCAGCCCCACGGTCGCGGCCACCACATGGTGCTCGCCGGTGACCGCCACCACGGCCCGCGCCGCGGCGACGGACAGCGGTCCGTACGGGGCCGGGGTGTCGTGCCACATCCCGGGGACATTGGCCGCGAGCGGGCCGCCCAACGCCGCCGGACCCAGCACGTACACATCGCGCCCGCGGCCCGCCAGCGCGCCCTGGGCGAGGTAGCTGTAGGCGTCGCTGCTGCCCAGCAACGGGCCCGGCACCAGCGGCAGCGCCCAGCACCACAGCGCCGTGTTCCACTCGCGCCACCCGGCGGCCGTCCCGTCCGCGACGCGCGTGCCCAGCCGCCACCACGCGGTGATCAGCAGCACCAGCCCGGCGTACGACAGGGCGACGCCCACGCACATGAGCGGCGTGCCGTGCCGCCCCCACAACCCGTCCGGAACTCCCCCCGGCAGCGCACCGGATCCCCACCCGCCCGCGCCCAGCAGCACGGAGCCCAGCGTGCCCAGGAGCACCTCTCCCCGGACGGTGATCCCTGCCGCGCTCATCCGGCCAACCTAGACGCGGGCCGGGGCCGCGGGACGCACACGAGCGGAGATGTCGCCCGTCCGCGCTAAGGCCGTCCCCGGCGCCGGGCGCACGGGGAAGGCCGGCCCCACAGCCGCCACGCGGCCGGCTCAGTCGGCGCAGTACGTGTCCTGCTGCGGGCGCCGGCCCGTCGTCAGGAAGGCGGTGACGGTGCGGTCACCGCAGGCGTTGCCGTTGCCCAGGTAGGCGCCGTGGCCGCCGTGCTCCAAGGTGACCATACGGGCCCGGCCGCCCAGGGCCTGACGCATCTTCAGGGCGCCGAAGTACGGGGTGCCGGGGTCCCGGCGGTTCTGGATCATCAGGATGTTGGACGGTCCGTCGGCGGTGATCCGCGTGGGCTTCTGCGCCGGCGCGTCCTTCCAGAAGGCGCAGGGCACGACGTTCGCCGGCATCCCTGCCGTGAGCGGATGCCGGGCGCGGTCGGCGGCCGCCGCGCGCCGGTACGCGGCGACCGACGCCGGCCAGCGCACGTCGTTGCAGAGCGGCGCCATCAAGGCCGCCGCGTCCTCGTCCGGCAGGGGCCCGGCGAGGGCGCCGGGCAGCACCGGCCGGGCGTGCGGGTCCTGGGCCTGCCGGACGAGCCGGGCGAACTGAGCGAAGAACCCGTCGCTGAACAGCGCGTTCTGGAGCGCCTGGCGCAGCAGGTTGCCGGTCAGCGGGACGCCCTTCGTGCCGGACTCCTTCGGTACGCGGTCCAGCTTCGCCGCCAGCCGGAGGACCGACGGCCGGACGTCCTGGGGGCGTTCGGCCAGCCGCAGCCCCTCGTCCTCCCTGGCCGGGTCCGCCGCCCAGGCCGCGAAGTCGGGGAACCGCTCGTCCGCGCCCGCCGCCGTATTGGCCAGCCAGCCCCGCTCCACCCGCGACGGGTCGGGGTCACCATTGCTGTCCAGCACCCAGCGGTCGGTGTGCTGCGGGTACTTCTGCGCATACACCGCCCCGACATACGTCCCGTACGAGCTGGCCCAGGCCGACAGCTTCGCCTCGCCCAGGGCCCGGCGCAGGCGCTCGATGTCGCGCACCTCGTTCGCGGTGGACAGGCTGCGCAGCACGGCACCGCCCTGACGGCCGCATGCCGCGGCGATCCGCCGGGACCGGGCGACGTTCTCCGTGATGCCGCCGTCCGGCCCCGGCCACGGCCGCAGGGTCACCAGATGCCGGTCGGCCGGGGCGAGTCCACAGTTCGCCTTCGTGCTGCCGCCCGTCCCCCGCGGATCGAAGCTGACGAGGTCGTACGCGCCGGCCATCTCCTTGCCCAGCGCCGCGCCCTTCGCCCCCAGCCAGGGCACCCCGGCTCCCCCCGGCCCTCCGGGGATCAGCAGCAGCGTCCCCCGCCGCGCCCCGGGCCGCTCGCTGCGCACCCGGGACACGGCGAGTCTGAGCTGCGGCCCGTCCGGATCGCGGTAGTCGACCGGTACGGGCAGCTCGGCGCACTCCTGCCGGGCAAGGGCGGGCTCGGCGCACGCGCCCCAGGTGAGGGCGGGTCCTGTGGTGCCGGAGGCCTGGGCAGGGGCCGCCGGGGAGACCGCGGCCAGGGTGCCGGCGACGGCTGCGGCGGACAGGGTCAGCAGAAGGGTGCGGCGGGCGTAAGTCGTCATGCTGCAAGGGTTGTTGAGCGAGGCGCCGCCGCCCATCCGGCTGCCGGGACATCCGTGGTGGGGTTATCCCGAGGGCGCCGTCGGCCGTCGGCCGGGTCCCGCCCTCCCTACTCCCCGACGGTGAGCAGCGCCAGCGTGATGTTGTCGGGGCCGCCCGCCTCGATCGCCGACTTCCACAGCTCGAAGGCGGCCCGGCCGCCGGTGTGCAGCCGCAGCAGTTCGTCGAGGACATCCTGCGGAACGGGATCGGTCAGACCGTCGGTGCACACCAGGTAGCGGTCGCCCACGGAGAGCGGCACGGTCGTGAGGTGCGGGGTGACGGCGCTGAACGCCACCGCGCCGCCGAGCGCCTGGGTGACGAGCGAGGTGGTGCGCCGCCCCGGCGACAGCGGCGGGCTGTCGTCCACGCTCACCTGGCGCAGCCCGTCCGCGGGCGCGTCGAACACCCGGCTGTCACCGACGTTGAACACCAGCAGGGACTTCTCCTGCACGACCACGCCGGCGACCGTGGTGCCCATGGTGGTCAGCTCCGGGTCCCGTTCGGCGGCCGCGTACACCGCGTGGTTGCAGAGTTTCACGGCATCCCGGACGGCGTCCTCGCTGCCCAGTGAGGGACCGAGCGCGGCCAGTTGCCGGACGGTCAGCGCACTGGCCACCTCCCCGCCCGGCTGCCCCCCGATACCGTCGGCGGCCGCGACGACCAGCGGGCTGCCGAGCGGGAACACCAGGGTCTGCGGGTTCTCGGTCACTGTGCCGCAGAGGGTCCAGGGGCCGGCCACCAGGCTGTCCTCGTTGTGCTCGCGGATCAGTCCGGTGTGGCTCAGGGCGGTCACGGTGAGGTACGGCATGGCTCGTGTCCGGCTCCGTGCGGCGCTCCGGCAGGCCCTCGTCCCCCGTGGCGTGCCGTACCACCATTGTGACCGCCGGCCGGCCCCGCGCGCCCGTTGAAGGCATCGACGGCGGACGGGCCGGCCGGTCGGCCGTACTCTGGCCGGTCGGCCGGACTGCTGGCCACTCAGCCGGCCACCTCGCCGCTCAGCCGGACTGCTTGCCGCTCAGCGTGCTCCGCCGCATCAGCCGGCCGATGTCCTTCCCCGTGACGATCCCGACCAGATGCCCCGCGTCCACGACGAGGATGCGCGCGCCGGTGCGCAGGCTGACCCGGTCGAGCGCCTCGCTCAGCAGCTCGTCCGGAGCGGCGACCGCGCACTGGGACAGCGGCGTGGCCACCTCGCGCACCCGCACCGTCTCCCGGCCCGGACCGGGGACCGCCGCGAGCCGGCGGATCTGCACCAGGCCGCTGGGGCGGCCGTCGAAGTCGAGCAGCGGCAGCGCGGAGTGGCGGGAGTGCACGGCCACCTCGTCGATGAAGCGCTGGACGGTCAGCCAGTCGGCGCCGCTCACCACCGGGCTGGACATGGCGTCGGAGACCGGTACCCCGCGCAGCGCGGTGTGCAGGGCGGCACGGCGCCGCTCCGCCCCGGCGACGATCATGACGAAGAGACCGATGAAGACGATCCACAGCCCGCCCGGCGCCCCGCGGAGCACGGAGATCCAGCCGGCGGCCACCAGCAGCATCCCCATGATCTGGCCGCCCCGCGAGGCCGCCAGATCCGCCCGGTCCCGGTCCCCGGTGCGCCACCACAGCACCGCCTGCACCACCCGCCCGCCGTCCAACGGCACGGCGGGCAGCAGATTGAACACGCCCAGGAAGAGATTCGCCCAGCCCAGCCACGCCAGGACGACCGAGGGCACCGCCCAGCCGGACAGCTCGTGCAGCCCGATCCCGGCCCCCAGCGCCACCCCACCGATGACCAGGCTGATCAGCGGCCCGCTGACGGCCACCGCGAAGGCCGCCGCCGCGGTCTGCGGCCGCCCCATCCGGGTCGTACCGCCCAGCGCCCACAGCGTCACGTCCTGGACCGAGATCTGCTTCCGCCGGGCGGTCGCGGCGTGCGCCGTCTCGTGCAGCAGCAGGCTCCCCATGAGCAGCACGGCCCCGGCGACACCGGCGACGGCGTACACGGTGTCCGACCGGCCCGGCGTCCAGACCGGAAGGCCCTGGTGGCCGAGTCCGTACGCGAACAGGCCCACCAGCAGCGGCACGCTCCAGTGCATGCGCAGCGGCACCCCGACCACATGTCCGACACGGACCGAGCCGTTCATCGGCGTCTCCTGGCCGGCCCGGCGCCCGGTTCCTGCGGGCAGGCCTGGGCGGCCTGCACTCCGTGAACCGGCCGGTCCGGCGCCCACCACAATTGTCGCTCGCAAAACCTACGCTGGAGGCAGGAAAAGACCGCTGGTCGTACGGGTGCCACGCCGGCCGTACGGACGGAACCGCCGGAGGTGCGTCATGGGACAGAGCCACCACTTCCACCTGGACCAGGGTGATCACTCGATCACGGTCAATGTCGGGCCCGGCCGCTCCGGGGAGATCGAGCTGCTGGTCGACGGCAAGGTCGTCGCGTACCAGAAGGAGCACAGCGCCGGCATGAACGTGCTGACCGGCGAACTCCCCGAAGAGCCCGCCCACCCCTTCCGGGTCCTGCTGCGCCAGCCACACCTCGTCCCCTCCATGCCCCGGTGCACGCTGGAGCTGGACGGCGTGGAGCAGCCCATGCCGGAACGGCTGGTGCTCTAGAGGCACTGGGAGCACCGGGGGCACTGGGGCTCCAGGGGCTCTGGAGGCCCTGGGGGTCTCTTCTCTCGCCACGGCATGCCACCGGGGCCGGCCGGCGGGCCCGCGCACACTCCTCCACCGCCACGGAAACCCTTGCGAGCTGTTGGGCCACCCGGCTGATTGTGGCCGCCGAGCGTTTTGCTTCCCGCGGGTTGAACGACGTTGCGGGCCGACAACGGCAGCACGATACGTCTGGCATCAGTAGGTCGAAGAGGCGAGGAGCGACGTGAGAAGAATTGTGCAGGCAGGAACCATCGTCGGGACGTGTGGGCTGATGCTGCTCGGCAGCGGAGCGGCCCATGCGGTGACCCTGCCGGGCGAGTCCCTGCTCTCGGCGGCGGTGGGCGCGGACGTGGGCACGGTGGCCGGCATGGTCTCCGGGGTGATCTGCAACAACCGTCTCGCCGACTTCAACTACAAGTCACCGGTCTTCAAGTCGCCGCACCCCTGCATCAACGGGCCGGTACACAGCGGCAACAGCCTGAACAGCGGCAACTTCCTCAACCACGGCAACCCGAACAACAGCGGCAACATCGCCAACACCAACGGGTCCACCAACAGCGCCAACTCGGCCACCGGCGCTTCGTCGAACAGCAGCAACAACATCCAGCGCATCCTCGGAGGCTTCCTCCACTGATACGGATATGGCCTCCTGATACGGCTACGGCCACGGCCTCTTCGCGAGCCGTCCCGCGATCGCCCGGCGCACTCCGCCGGGCGATCGCCTTTTGTGGACCGGAGCCCCCGAGAGCGCCCCGTCCGCCGGAAAGACCGGATCAGCGTCGGGTCACAGACCCTGCCTGTGGTGGCGACCGACGTTCTGGAGGTGGTTCCGGGTCCTCGACTCGACGCCATGCGTCTCGTCGTGCGAGTTGGTGTTTCCGTTGATGTTGGTCGGACTGCCGCTGTCGTTGTTGTTGCCCCGCATGTAGACGTTCTGCGAGTTCTGGAGGTTTCCGCTGTTCAACGGGCCGTTGACGCAGACCCTCGCCCGACGCGGGCAGTGCAGTCCGGCGTGGAAGCTGGCGTAGGTGTCGCTGTCCCACACGCTGTCACCTCCGCCCCACGGCCCGCCCCACGCCTGGGCGGGCGACATCCCACCAGCGGCCAGGAGCAGGCCGCAAGCTCCTGCGATCACAAAATTGACGCGTGCCATGTTCTTCACTGTGTGCTCCTGCACCTCGCGGTTTGGGGTACCCCGCGGTCTTGCTACCGGGCCGTGCCCCATCCACCAAGCCTGAGCAACGGCCCGTCCCGCTCATTCACTCTGACCGATCAGTGGATTCACCGTGACGGCTCCTTGCGCGACCACGGCAACGGGCTCCGCCGGCGGCGTGGACGGCACCTCCCCGCGCCGCGGCCGAGGTGCCGTCCTCACCCCCGCAGCCGCAGCCGCTGTCCCGGGTAGATGTGGTCCGGTCCCTGGTCGAGTGCGTCCTTGTTCGCCTCGTACAGGGCCTTGGTGCCGCCCGGGGTGTGGGTGCGCTCGGCGATGACGGAGAGGCAGTCGCCGGGCTGGACGACATAGCTGCGGGCGGCGGCGCCGGCGGTGGAGGTGCGGCCGCGCGTGGCGGCGGCCTGTTGCGGGCCGGGGGCGGCCGACGGGGACTGCCGGGCGGCCGTGGCGGAGCTGTCGCCGGAGCCGCTCGCGGAGGCGGCGCTGGAGCCGGCGGAGCCGCTCGTGGCCGTGCGGGCGCAGTTGGGCCAGGCGGACAGGCCGCGGTCCCGGACGATGCGCTTGCCGACGGCGATCTGCTCGGCGCGGGTGGCGAGGTCGGCACGCGGGGCGTAGCGGTGGCCGCCGTAGGCGCGCCAGGTGGCGAGGTCGATCTGGAGACCGCCGTGGTAGCCGTTGCCGGTGTTGATGTGCCAGCGGCCGTTGCTCTCGCAGGCGGCGATGCGCTCCCAGTCGGGTCCCGGCGATGCTGCGGCCGGGCCGGCGGCCGCGGCACTCGGGCCGGCCGGGCCGACGACGCTCAGGAGGACCAGCAGCACGGACAGCAGCGTTTCGACGGACCGTTTGGCGAGGGGCGACGGCATCACGGGATTCCTCCGCTGTGCTCCGGCAGCGCCGTGACGGAGTACTCGCCACGACCGGTGGGCACGCACCAACTAACCCGGCAATATGGTTTTCGGCATGCCTGGGGAGCACGACATGCGCGTGTTTCACCCGGGTGGGTGCAAGGCGAGACGCCTCGCCTCTCATGGCCCAAAAGGCCCCGTGGCCGTGCGATTGCGCCGCTATTTCCGGTGCCGCCGCCCTATGTCAAGATCCGAATTCAAGCCAGCCGAAGCAATTGCGGACCGGTGCGCTTGTCACCGCCCCTGTGGAAACGGGCATCTACGTGACCGAATAGGCGAAAGACGGGGTGAGGGCAAGGGGTTCCGGGGTGGCGACGGCGAACTCGTAGGAGGGGGAGAACGTGAAGTTCCTTACGAAAACGGGCACTTCGAAGCCATAGGGCCCGGGGACGGTGACCGTGCCGCGGTCGGCGGGGAAACCGGCCTCGATGCGTTCGGGCGCGAGGGACAGGCCACGGCCGACGGCCTGGAGGGCGGCGTCCTTGCGGACCCAGAAACGGGTGACGAGGCGCTCCCGTTCAGCGGCCGGGCAGCGCGCCGCGGTGCGTGATTCATGGGCGGTCAGCACCTCGTACGGGGTGTGCGGCGGGGACGTTTCGGGGCGGACGGATTCCACCGAGAAGCCCATCTGGCGGGCGTCGTCGCCGCAGGCCACGACCAGCAGGCCGCGGGTGCCGTACAGCTGCCAGTGGGTGGCGGCGGCCATCGCGGCGCTCACCCGGTCGGGAAGCCGGCCCAGCAGCCGGCTGCGGGACGTGCCGTCGAGCGTGGCTCTGGAGTGGCCGTTGAGCCGCCGGCAGTCGTCGGGGGACAGCCCCGTTCCGGATCCGCCGGCGGGGGTGGATCCTAAGGGGACGACGAATATCGGGACGGGTGTGGACAGGACATCCGGGTGATCGTGAGCAGTTGCGGGCGCAGCGGCCAGCGGCCCCCGGCGAGCCTGGCCGGGATGCTGCCGGTGGTCAGGAACCCCCTGGTCAAGGGGCTCCGGACAGAGTTCGAGAAGAGCGGCGTTCGTTTCCACGTACTTTCCGTCCTCCACAGTTGAACGGTGCCGAGGCCGTACTGGGTGAGTGACGGCCCGTCATGCGATGGGTCTCCCCCTTTTTCGCCTACATCGATCGATACAGACAGCCCAAGGTTTGCAGATCCTCCGGAGCCTTCGAGTCATCCCTCTTGCTGATGTACGGCTACATACTTCGATGTACGAGGGAGAGACCCAAATTCGGGCGCCAGGGCCAGGAAAACGGGCAACGCACCGAAGTACTGTCCTCATGTGTGGTTACGTCTTTTCACAAGTACGCACGCGCGCCGCCGCCCCATACCGCTCCGTGACATCAGATTGGCAGTCGGTTTCTTTGCCGGCTGCCTGATCCTGTATGTCGTGGGCGGCCCACGGGTCATGGGAGGCGATATCCCCGCCTGGCAGGCCGTCCTGCCGGTCCTCGTGCTGTGTGCCGCGACCGCCCTGCGCAGCACCCTGCCGCCGGCCGCGGTCGCCGTCGGCACCCTCACCGTCACCGTGGAGACGACCTCCAGCGGCGGCCTGGGCCCCCTCCTGGTCTATACGGACCTGCTCTATGCGGCAGCGCTGTACGGAGCCCCGTGGCTGTGCCGGGTGCTTCAGGTCGGGACCATCGCGGCCACCCTCGCCACCACCGTCGTCCTCGTCCTCACCGGCGACCGCTCGGAGGGGGTGACGACCGGTGTCATCGTCGCGCTGCTGCTCATCTCCCCGGTATGGACCGGGGTGTTGATCCGCAACCACAAGGAGCGGGCCGACGCCGAGCGGCAGCGCGCCGCGCAGATCAACCGGCTGGCGGAGCTGGACCGCAAGACCGTGCTCCAGACCGAGCGCACCCGTATGGCCCGTGAGCTGCACGATCTGGTGGCCAACCACCTCAGCGCCATCGCCATCCACTCCAGCGCCGTGCTCTCCCTGACCGAGGCGAAAGGAGGGAAGGACGGGGCGGCCGAGGAGGATCCGGTGCTGCGGGCGCTCGCGGTGATACGCGAGAACAGTGTGCAGGGACTGGCCGAAATGCGGCGGATGGTGGTGCTGTTGCGGTCCGACCGGGGGGTGGACGACGACTGGGACCGGCCACAGTTGAACGCGCTGGGGGCACTGGTCGATCAGGCACGTCCGGCCGCCGACGCGGCGGCGCTGACCCTGCACACCGAATTCCCCGAGAGCTTCCCCGAGGTGTCCTCGGTGATCGAGGTGACGGCGTACCGCATCGTGCAGGAGGCGCTGACCAATGTCCTCAAGCATGCCTCGGCGGGGCGGGTGCGGATCCGCTGCGAGGCCGGCGCCGAGCAGCTGACCATCTCGGTCGACAGCCCGCTGACCCGCCCCGACGGCCGGGCCCGGCAGCGCCCCGTGGAGCAGCTGACCACCGGAGCGGGCGCCGGGCTCGCCGGGATGTCCGAACGGGCCGCCCTGGTCGGCGGCATCTTCGACGCGGGACCCGACCGCACCGCCCCCGGGCGCTGGCGGGTGCGGGCCGTGCTCCCGCTGACCCAGAACTCCTGACGAGAAAGGTGGCGCAGCCAGTGGAGGACTCAGTGACGGACGAGCGGAGGGGCGGGCCGGCCGGTGCGCCGGCCCAGGCTCCGGTGGACAGGCCCGAGGGCATACGGGTGCTGGTGGCCGATGACCAGGCCGCCGTACGGTCCGGGCTGGTCCTGGTGTTGCAGACCGACCCGGGCATCACGGTGGTCGGTGAGGCCGGTGACGGTGCCACGGCGGTCCGGATGGCCGCCGAACTGCGGCCCGATGTCGTGCTGATGGACGTACAGATGCCGCAGCTCAACGGGGTCGCCGCGACCCGCAGGATCGTGGAGCGCGGGCTCGCGGAGGTGCTGGTGCTGACCACCTTCGACCTCAACGAGTACATCTTCGGGGCGCTGCGGGCCGGCGCCGGCGGCTTCATCCTCAAGAACGCGGAACCGGCCGTACTGGTCAGCGCGGTACGGGAGGTGGCGTACGGGGACGGGTTCCTCACCCCGGCCATCGCCCGGCGACTGATCACCGAGTTCGCCGGCCGGCCGCCGGCGACCGGCCCCACGCTGCCGGACGGCGCCACACAGGCCCTCGACACCCTCACCAAACGGGAGTTGGAGGTGCTGGCCTGTATCGCCCGCGGGCTGCCCAACAGCGCCATCGCCGAGACCCTCCACCTCGCGGAGGGCACCGTGAAGACACACACCAGCCGCATTCTGTCGAAGCTGCATCTGCGCAGCCGGGTGCAGGCCGCGATTCTGGCGCAGCAGCACGGGATCGCCCTGCGGGGCTGAACGGGGCCGGACGCGGGGGGGGTGCGGCCCCCGGCGTCACCCGTCGGTGAGCAGTCCGCGCGCCAGGGCGTCGTTCTGGCGGAAGTAGACGGCGTTGGTGTGCGGACGGGGGAACTGGGCCGGTCCGGCGATGATCCGGTCCCGGTGCACGGCGCCGGACGCATCGACGGGATGCAGACCCGCGCCGGACAGGTGCAGCATGCCGCCCGCTCCGTCCTCGGTGTGCTCCTGGACCAGCTCGCCGCGGGACAGCAGGGCGCGCAGCAGGGGGTCGGTGACCCGGTCCGGGCCGGGAGCCGCAAGGCGGGCGTCGAGCAGGACGGCCGCCTCGTGCACGGCGCCGGGCACGGCGGGGCTGCTCGCGCGGAAGACGGCGCCGCCCGGAGCACGCTCCCCGGCCCCGGCCTCGTCCCCGGTCTCGTCCCCGCCCAGGGCCTCGACCCGCATCCCGGGCCCCACGAACGTCACGATCCCCGCCTCGGCCAGCGCCAGCAGCTGTGCGGCGCGCAGCGGCGGCGGGCCCGAGCTGAGGTACGTACCGAGCGCGAAGTGCCGCAGCGCCTCATCGACATGGTGGGCATCCAGGCCCCCGGACCGCCACAGCTCCTCGATGACCGAGCCGACCCGCTGGAGGGCGTCGACCAGGGCCGTGTCGACACCGCGCGCCGGGCCCGTGCGGCGTTGCAGCACCTCGGCGAGGTGGCCGCGCAGCTGCCGCTGGAGGTCTTCGGTGTCCGCGAACCGCAGCCCGGCCAGCGGCGCGGCCAGCCGGTCCAGGTCGAGGCGGTCGGCGGGGTCGGGCACCGCGGCACGGGCGAGTTTGGCCAGCCGGTCGGCGTCGGTGATCAGCACGGCGTACTGGGCGTCGAAGTCCTGCCAGCTCATACGGGTACGAGCGGGCTGTTCCGCGAAGAGCGCGCGGTAGTGGCACCAGCCCAGTTCGGCCACCACCAGCGGCCAGGCATCGCGGGCGAAGGTGGCGCCGGGCCGGGACAGCCGGGCGCGGCAGGCGTCGACGGTGGCGAAGCGGGGGGCGGCGGCCGGTGCCGTGGCCGGTGCCGCGGGCCCCGGTTTGGCCGGTTTGGGCGGCAGCGGAACGCCCCGGCGGGAGCCGGCGTACAGCCGCGGCTCGCGCCCGGACGGCAGATAGCGCAGCGCACCGTCCGGGGTGCGCGTGAAGCGGCCGCCACGGCCCTCCGTCAGCAGCGCCAGACAGTCGATGAAGACCAGACCGAGGCCGCGGACGACGACGGGCGCACCGGCCGGGATGCGCTCCAGCGCCTCCGCGTCGGCGGGCCCGGGGCCGATCCGGGTCAGACCGGCCGGTACGGGGGCGGCGAGGGTCTCCGTATGGCCCTGCGCGAACACCACCCGGTCGGCGGGGAAGGGGGGTTCCCCGGAGTCGAGGATCACCTGCTGGCGGCCCCGCCCGTCCGCTGCCGCCCCGTCGGCGGACGTGCGCCGCAGATCGGTCACCCGGGCCCGGTGGACGTACAGCCGTACCGAGGCGGGCCGTTCACGGGTCACGGTCGCGAAGAAGTGGCGCAGATAGCGGCCCTGGTCGCGGCGGGCGGCGTAGGCGCCGTCGTGGAGCGGGGCGTCGAGCCAGCCGGCGGTCGTGGGGCCGGGCCGGGGCGGCCCGTCGCACTCCACGCTCTCGTCCGGGTACATCGTGACCTGCTCGGCGGCGGAGTTCATCCACAGCAGGCCGGACTGGCCGGTGCGCCAGGTGCGGCCGGCGCCCGGCGGGTACGGGTCGACGATGTGCAGATCCAGGGGCCGGTCGCCGTACAGGGCCGGGACGTTGGCGAGGATCCGCTCGACGATCGAGGCGCCGCGCGGGCCGCAGCCGATGATGCAGAGGGAGCGGGCCGGGCCCGTGTGGTCGTTCAACTGGACTCCGTCCGTTGGCCGCTGTCCGGACGTGGGGTGCACGCACAAAAAGGGGGCCCGGTGGCCCGTGCGCGAAGCACGGGACCACCGGGCGCCGTGTCAGCAGCCGCCGCTGACGGTGGAACCGAGCGCCTGGGCGTCACGCTCGCCCGGCACCTCCAGACCCTGAAGATCCATGATGCTCATCTCGAACCCCTCCCTTCCGTTGTCCGATCCGGGTGCGTACAGTGCGTAGAGGACACCGAACTCGGTGTCAGCAGCCGCCGCTGACGGTGGAGCCGAGCGCCTGAGCGTCACGCTCGCCCGGCACCTCCAGACCCTGAAGATCCATGATGGTCATTGCGACACCTCCCTTCGGGGATGAGCAGGAACGGTGGACAGCGGAGCTGATGTCCCAGGTGCCGTTGCGGGACACCTGGAGCCGGCGGGACGGGCATTGCGGTGCACGGCCCGCCGGCGTCACATCAGCAGCCGGTGCTGACGGTGGAGCCGAGCGCCTGGGCCTCACGCTCGCCCGGCACCTCCAGACCCTGAAGATCCATGATGGTCATTTACGACACCTCCCTTCCGTTGTCCGCTGTGCCCGCCGTCCCGGACGGGGCGGTGGGGTTCGCGGCACCATGGGTGCCGCGGGCGCGCTCCGGGGCGGCCGAGTGAACGGCCGCGGCGGACCGCGAGTCAGTGAGGAACGGGAGCAGTTCGGTGCCCCGTTCGGCGGCGCCGAGGGCCAGCAGTACGCCGGCCCCGCCGGTGGCCACGTCCATGGAGATCCGGGCCCGGCCGTCACAGGGGAAGACCGTCGCGCCGTTCAGCGTCATGGCGTGCTGGTGAAGGTTGGTCAGATGGCGGCGCAGTTGCCGCTCGGCGGTCTCCGCGGGCAGCGGGACCCACTCGCGCAAGGTGGCGAGGGTGCCGATCAGTCCGGCGCGTCCGCCCCACAGCCCCGATTCGATGACGAAGTCGGAGGAGCAGGCCCGCAGCAGGGCCGGCAGGGCCTCGCGGATCCGCGCGTCGTCGCGGTGGCGCAGGAGTTCGGCCGCCACGAGGGCGATGCCCGCGCTGCCGTTGTCGAGATAGGGCAGCAGCCGGAATCCCTCGTCGACCTGAAGGGTGTCCTGCGGTCCTGACGCGCAGCGGTCGAGGTCGCGGTGCACGGCCCGGACCGCCTCGTCCAGCAGGCCCCGGTCGCCGGTGGCCCGGTGGGCGCGGAGCAGGAACAGCGCCGGTCCCGACCAGCCGTACATCAGCCCGGCGGCATGGGTGGAGCCACGGCGGCGCTTGTGCTCGACGGGCTCGGTGCGGGCCGCCGCGAGCCGCTCGGTGACCCGGTCGGCGAGGCCGAGGGCCTGCTGCCGCAGGGCGTCGCTGTCCAGCGCGTCGGCGAAGTGCAGAAGGTTCAGACCGACGCCGGACAGGCCGCGGTAGAGGCTGGGGCAGCGGCGTACGGAGAGCCGGTCAGCGGCCCGGTCGAGGGCACGCAGGGCTCCCTCGTCGTCGCCCAACTCCCTCAAGACGTAGGCCATTCCGTGCAGGCCGTCGTAGAAGCCGGTCCGCTCGGCGGGGACCCGGTCGACGGCGGCGCGCAGCCAGGCCGCGCCCTCCTCGTCGCGTTCCCCGAGGACGGTGTGGCGGGCCCACAGGACGCCGGCCGCGCCGTGTCCGAAGCCCGCGCCGCCCTCGGCGAACTGGGCGAAGTCGCCGGGGTACAGCCGGTCTTCACGGTGCGGGGTGGCGCTGTCGCGCAGCCCGCGGCCGATCGAGGTCAGTACGTCGGGCGGCGGGAACGCCCCTGGGGCGCTGCGGAGCGGGGAGGTCGTGTTGTCGTTGGGGGCGAGCTGCGGGGCCAGCCGTGCCACCAGGTCGCCCGGGAGGCCGAACCGGCGTGCCGCGGTGTCGAGCAGCGCCGACGCCTTGTCGGGGGCCAGCCCGCCGAGCGCGGCGAGCGGCAGGAACAGCCACAGCGCGATGGCGGCCAGTGCGTAGTGGTCACCGTCCGCGCCGGTGGCGTCGGCCCGGTGGAAGCCCGGGGCGCCGAGGCTGCTGGGGGTGGCCAGGTCGATCGCGTCGGCCACCTCGAAGTCCAGCAGGACGGGGATGTCGCCGGGCTGGATGATGAAGTTGCCCGGGTGCAGGTCGCCGATGCGTACCCCGCGCCCGTGCACCGAGGCGATCAGCGCCTCGATCCGGCCGAACAGGGCCAGGGCGCGGTCCCGGTGGGCGGCCACGGCCGCCTCGTCGGGTTCGGGCACGGTCAGCGGATAGATCCCGGCCAGCCAGGACTGGAAGTCCTGCCCCTCGACCTCCTCCAGGACCAGGAACAGGTGGTCGCGGACCTGGAAGGTGCCGAAGGTGCGGGGGATGCCGGGCAGTCCGGCCAGCTTCGCCAGGATCCGGTGCTCATGGGCGAGCCGGGCGACCGCGTCGCGGCCGACGCCGTCCGTACCGGAGTACGGCCGGCCCTCCTTGAGGACGACGCTGCGCTCCCCGGCGCCGAGGGCGTGGTCGCCGGCCGGCTCGGCGCGGTAGACGCCGCCGCCGTGCGAGAAGTGCAGCGCACCGGTGATCCGGTACGGGAAGTCGTCCACGGCCTGCCGGGCGGCCAGCGAGTCCTTGAGGATGTCCGGTGTCGCCACCCAGTCGGGGGTGTGGAAGACCGGGGCGCGGCGGTCCGGTTCCGGTGTGCCGTCGGGGCGCCGGAAGGCCGTCACCAGCTCGCCGTCGGCGTCTTCCATGTAGCGGGTGCGGAAGCCGCCGTAGCGTACGTACAGCGGGCCCTCGCGGAAGCGCAGATCGGTGAGGACGTACGGTCCCGGCCGGCCGCCGACGAGCGCGTCCAGGCCTTCGAGGGTGCGGGCCAGCTCGGCCTCGTCCACGGGGTAGACGGTCAGCAGCTTGCCGGCGGAGGAGCGCTGGGCGTACTTGCGGCTCAGGGCACGCAGGACGTTGGCGCTCTTGAGGTACTTGAAGGCGATGCCGTGCCGGGTGCAGTAGGCGGCGACATCGGCGAGGGTGCGGTGGGCGTCCTCCTGGGCCGCGCTGACGTGGATCTTCCAGCCCTGGTCGGGGAGGTGGTCCTCGGGCGGGCGGCAGAAGGTCCAGGCGTCGTTGTCGTCGCGGGTCCAGCCGTCGGGGAGTGCCGGGGCGGGGAAGCGGGTGGCCTCCAGGTCCCAGTTGCCGGGCCAGTCGAAGAAGGTGCGGTCGGCCAGGGCGAAGCTCTCGGCGCCGTCTCTCATGCGGCACCTCGCGCGGGGGCGGCGACGGCCGGCACGGGCTCGTCGGTCCGGGCGGTGTCATGGAGCCCGTCGGCACGGGCGGCGGCGTCGGGCGTGGCCTTGTCGTGCGGTGCGGGGGCGTCGTCCAGGAACTGCGCGAGGGCGGTGCGCCCGGTCGTCGTCAGATGCTCGGCGAGGACGGCGCGGGCCTGGGCCTTGTCGTCCCCGTCCACGAAGTCTTCGAGCCCCACGGCCAGTACGCGGTTGTCCTCACTGGGCTTCAGCGAGGCGTAGTGCTCGTCGCGGAGCAGCCCCCACACGATCGAGTCGTGGTACGCGCCGTCGAGATAGCAGTGGTCGCGCAGGATGCCCTCGACCACGAACGGGGTCTTGGTCATCAGCCGGATGATGCCCTTGTTGTAACCGGCGGTGGTGACCTGCACCCGGTGCGCGTCGAGTTGGTGGAAGAGGTAGTCGACGAGCAGGACGACCGCCTCCGCGCCGTAGCCGCGGCGCCACAGCTCGGGGGAGCCGATCGCGCCGCCGACGGTGAAGCCGCCGATCCGGCCGCTGCGCTGGTAGCTGACGGTGCCGATGCCGTCGCCGTCCTTCGTACGGATCACCAGATGGTGGACCCGCCCCGAGCGGTTGGCCGCTTCGACCTCGGCGGCGCCCAGCAGCTCCCAGTCCCCGCTGAGCACGGCGGCCGGCGAGCCGGGCCGCAGCCAGGAGGCGATCGCCGCCCAGTCGTCGTCGCCGGGCCATTCCAAGGTCACCAGTCGTCCCTGCATGATGCGTCTCCCTCCTCAGCCTGTGTAGCGGGTCAGTACGAGTACGGCGTTGTGGCCGCCGAATCCGAACGAATTGCTCAGCACCACGTCGCCGTCCCAGTCGCGGGCACCCTTGACCACCAGGTCGAGATCCGGTTCCTCGGGGTGGTCGCAGTTACGGATCGGTGGGATCTTGCGGTCCCGCAGCGAGAGCACCGCGGCGATCGCCTCGACGGCTCCGGACGCACCGAGCATGTGCCCGGTCATGCTCTTGACGGCGGTGATCGGTGTACGGGGCAGCTGGTCGGGGCCGAGCACCTCGCGCAGGATCGCCGCCTCGATGCGGTCGTTCTGCACGGTGCCGGTGCCGTGGGCACTGACCTGCCCGACCTCCTCGGGAGCCCGGCCCGCGTCGGCGAGCGCACCGCGCACGGCGCGGATGGCTCCGGCGCCGGTCGGGTCGAGGGCGGTCACATGATGGGCGTCCGTGGTGGCGGCGTACCCGGCCACCTCGGCGAGGATCGGTGCGCCCCGGCGCTCGGCGTGCCCGGCCTCCTCCAAGGTCAGGACTCCGGCACCGACGGCCATCACAAAGCCGGCGCGGTCCCGGTCGAAGGGCCGGCTGGCTCCTTCGGGGTCCTCGTTGCGGCGGGAGAGGGCCTGCGCGTTGGCGGTGCCGGCCAGGTCGGTGGCGGTGAGGGAATCGTCCGCGCCGCCGGCCAGGGCGATATCGGCGCGGCCGGAGCGGATCATCTCGGTCGCCTCGCCGATGGCCACCGCGCCGGTGGCACAGGCCGCGGAGACCGCACAACTGGGGCCGTTGATCCCGTACTTGATGGACAGCAGGCTGGCCGGGTGGTCGATGGCGGTGAGGACCGAGTGGTACGGGGAGACCCGCCGCGGGCCCTTCTCCTTGAGGACGTCGTACTGCTGCTGGATCGCGTGGGCGGCGCCGTAGCCGGAGCCGATCACCGCGGCGAAGCGGTACGGGTCGATGCCGGCCGGCGGTTCGAGGCCGGCCGCTCGCAGGGCCTGGGCGGCGGCGACCACCGCGTACTGGGTGAAGCTGTCGCTGCGCCGGGCCTCCTGCGGGGTGAGGTAGCCGGTCGTGTCGAAATCGGTGACCTCCCCGCCGATACGCACCGGGAGGTCCGAGACATCGAAGCGGGTGACGGGACCGAGGCCGCTACGGCCGGCCAGGAGAGCGGCCCAGAAGTCCGCGGTGGTGTTTCCCACGGGGGACACCACGCCGCAGCCGGTGACGACAACGCGCCGCCGATCCTCGCGCAACTCCATGGAACTCGCCTCCTACTTTTCTGCCCCGTTGTCACGCTTGGGGCGTCCTCATGACCAGAAACATGACAGGCGAGTCATTGTGCTGTCAACAGCCTTCGCGAAAGACGGTCAGTCAGCGAGGTCCGCTTCTGCTGACCATCAGGCCTTGCACCAGCGGAAACGCTCTCAGGGGCGTGACTGACAGAGTCACGAAAATTGACTATGACAGGCAGATGACTGGGGTGGGCCGGGATGCGGGGGCGCGTCCGGAGGGAGCGGCAACGGGCGGGGCGGGGACGCCGGCGGGGCGCGGGCACGGCACTGGCGGGGCACTGGCGGGGCAAGTGCCGGGCGGGTGCGGGGCGCCCCCACCGCGCCCCCTGGCTGCCCCTGAACGCCCCGCTGACGCCCCCGTTGCCGCCTCCGCGCCGCCCTCCGGTCGGGCCGGGAGTACATAGAAAGTGACAGACAGCGGGGCGGAAAGTGCCTACCTGCGGATGATCCGAATGTGCCGGGCGGACGGGACGCTGGTCCGTACAACGAGCTCCGACACCATCACAAGGAACGAGGGGAACTCATGAAGGGTATTGCCGTAGGTATTGTTCTGGCGATCGTAGGTCTGGTCCTATGGCTGACCACAAAGGAAGTGGAGACCCCGATCGTCTCGCTTCACAAGGCCGGGCTGATCCTGGCCATCATCGGTGGCGCAGAGGCCTTGTTCGCGCTACTGGGATTGGGAAAGAAAGCTAATAAATAAACGCGCATTGCGCGCAATCACGGCATTTTCGCCGCCGTGGCACTTTGGCCCCGGCGGCCGTCAGTCCCGCTTTTCGAGGAGGTCCGCCAGCCGTTCCCGGGCCCGTTCGGCGTGCCGGTACGCCTGGGCCCGCCGGAACAGCTCCGCGGAATACCGGAAGTGCCCGGCCGCCCTTTCCCGGTCCCCCACCCGCTCGCAAGCCGCCGCGATCTCCAGGAGCGCGGCGGCTTTCTCATGGCTGCGGCCCGTATCGGGCAGCGCGGCCAGCTGCTCGCCCAGCGCAAGGACCCGGCCACTGTCACCGGCCGTCTCCGCGAGGACCGCGTCCGCGGTCGTCAGCCAGAGCGGGAACTCCGGTTCCTGCGCCACCGAGGCCACGACCAGGCCGCGCTCGACGATGCTGCGGGCCTCCGCCGTCGCACCGCGGTGCAGCAACAGCAGGGCGTAATGCCCGTTGACCTTCTCCCAGAGCGGGAAACCGGCGCCCGGGGTCACCCGGCGCGCACACTCCCCCAGCAGGGCGGCGGCACGCTCCACCTCGCCCCGGTCGCGCAGGTCGAGCGCCCGGTGCAGATCGATGGCGGCGCGCGGCCCGGGGAGCACCCCGCCCGCCGACGGCCTGCTGTGGTCGGTGTCGGGAGCCCAGTCCGGGCAGCCGCTCCAATACGCGCAGCGGGTGAGCACTTCGAGGACCAGCAGCGAGTGGAACCCGGTGCCGGGGCGCTGACCGTCGCATTCGAGGGAGCCGGTGAGGGCGTAGCGCAGCCCGTCCTGGACCCGGCCGGCCGACTCCAGCAGATCGGCCAGCGCGATCAGGGCGCGCAGCCGGGGCTCGGCGAACTGCGCGGGGGCCGGGGCGTCCAGCATCCGCAGCAGGACCTCGGCGCCCTCGTCGGCGCGGCCGAGCGTGCCCAGTATTTCGGCAATGGCGAGCTGCGCCTCGGTGAATACGTCGTCCTGCCGGCCGGCCGGTTCCATCTCGGCCAGTGCGCGGAATTCGGACAGCGCGCCCACGGCGTCCCCGCCGTCCCATTGCCTGCGCGCCGCCACCAATCGTCCGACGAGGTCGAGCCTGCGGACCCGTCCGGTGGTTTCGGCCTGCTCTGCGGTGCCGGATATTTCGTCCACGCCGACCCCGAGGCGTTCCGCCAGGATCTTGAGTGCCCGGCCGCTGGGAATACGCTTCCCGCGTTCGACGAGCGAGATGTAGCTGGACGACATTTCAGACCCGGCAAGGTCGTGCTGGGTCATTCCAGCGCCGACCCGGAGCTCTTTGATTCTCCTCCCGGTGTCCGCCAGCTCAGGCATTCGACAAGCCCTCCGGATTTCGAACAGTGGATGACTCCGGCCGACTGCATCAAAACGGCGAGTCACAATGAGTGGTGGGCACTTTACCAAGTAGTCAAGAAGAAGTCGACCGATATTCGGATTCCTTCACCCGTCTTCACCGTGCCCGCCGAGATCATTTCGAGGGGGCTCGGCGCATTGTGCACAGCCCCCTCGTGAGAGGCCGGTGCGCACCACGGAAAACCGGCCGCCGGGTACACCGAACTGTGTGCGGCGGCGCCATGGGTCAACCTTTCGATGTACTACCGCACGGCGATGCACACCCCCGCGGCGTCGTGGTCGGATGAGGCCGCAAGCGCCCCACCACCGCCGGACTCCGCGGAGGCACCACAGATGACGCAGCCCCAACGCCCCGATCTGCACAAGGACGTGGCGCCCCCGCACACCTCCTCGCCCTCGGTGCTGGCCTCGGACGCCGAGCGCGAGACCATGGTCGAACGGCTCCGCGAGGCCACCGCCGAGGGCCGGTTAACCCTGGAGGAGCTGGCCGAGCGCTCCGAGGCCGCCTATCTGGCCCGTACCCGCGCCGAGTTGATGTCCGTCGGCGAGGATCTGCCGCACGTGACACCCCCCGCCTCGGCGGGGACCGCCACCGGACAGCGCACCTTCCGCGCCACCTTCGGCGACCTCGTCCACCACAGCCCCGTGCTGGAGCACGGCATCGCGGCGACCGCGGTCTTCGGGGACGTGACCCTCGACCTGTGCGCCTCCCCGGCACCGTCCACCGGCGAGCTGACCATCGAGGCCCGCGCGCTCGTCGGCGATGTGCACCTGCTGCTGCCGGAGGGCGTCCGGGTCGAGATGAACTGCTCCAAGGTCCTCGGCGATCTGCGCAATATGACCCGGGAGCACGCCGGCCCGGAGGCCATCACCCCGCTCGTACGGATCAACGGCTCCGCCATCCTCGGCGACATCATCGTCGCCCACCCCGACAGCGACCGCCGCACGTACTGGCAGAAGTGGCTCGACGAGCGCCGCAGCCGGGCCTGAGCCGAGGAGAACCCGTGACGTCCCCTCAGGTACTGCCCCGCACCGCACCGTCCGCCCCGTCCGCCCCGCTCCTCGACGAGCCGCGGATAGGCCTGCGGGCCACGGTGCGGCACACCGGCGCGCTGGCCCGCCGCAATCTCCTCCAGATCCGGCAGAACCCGACGTCGATGACCGACGCGCTGCTGATGCCGATCGTGCTGACCGGGCTGTTCGTCTTCGTCTTCGGCGGCGCGATCGGGGCCGGCGGCGACCGCGCGCAGTACACCACCTTCCTGATCCCCGGGCTGATGGTGATCCTCGGGATGACCATCGCCATGGCCGTGGGCGTCGGCGTCAACGACGACTTCCGTACGGGCGTGATGGACCGCTTCCGCACGATGCCCATCGCCCGCTCCTCGGTGTTGCTGGCCAAGGTCGTGGTGGAGACCGGCCGGATGCTGGTCGCCATCACGGTGCTCCTGATCTTCGGCGCCCTGCTCGGCTTCGACCTCACCGGACACTGGCCGGGACTGCTGGCCGCGGTCGCCCTGACCGCCGTCTTCGGCACCTCACTGGTGTGGGGCTTCATGCTGCTGGGCCTCACCCTGCGCACCGCTCAGGCCATCCAGGGGCTCTCGGTCGTGGTGCTGACCCCACTGCAATTCGCCTCCTCGATCTTCGTGCCGCCCGCGACCATGCCGGAGTGGCTCCAGACCTTCACCCGTTTCAACCCCCTGACCCACATGGCCGACGCGGCCCGCGGACTCGCCCTGGGCGAGGGCCCGGTGGCCGGCCCGGTGTTCTGGACGCTGGTGTGGTCGGCGGCCCTCACCGCGCTCACCGCCCCGGTCGCCATCGCCAAGTTCCGCACCAAGACCTGACACCCGAATCCCGTACGAAGCGGAGTACCTCCCCCGGCACGCCCTCGGCGTGGCTCCCTCCGTACGAAGAAGACGTGCCCGGCCTCCTCCGGCCACCCCCGGGCCGCAGGAGGCCGGGCACGCAACCCTCTCCCCCCGGGTTCGGGGTGTACGGGCGTTGCCCGCCCTCTCGCATACGGCCGGACCCTCACCGCCGTGGCGCCGCGCCGCCGGGCGGGTTCCGCCTCGGCAGGCGACCGGCCACCGTGGTGAGGGTCCGGCGACAGGAACGGCCCCTGGGGGCTCTCCCCCTAGGGCGCCCCGTCCGGCTGAGGGCCCTCGCGTTCCGGGAAGTCCCCCGCGGAGGCGGTCATCCCCGGCGGGGTGTCGGCGAGCGCGGCCGCCACCTCCACCACGGTGGTGGTCCCGGCCGCGACCTGCCGCCAGCCGTCCGCCAGCGCCCCGGCCAGCTCGTCGGCGTCCGTCACCCGCCGGTAGCCCAGTCCGTAGGCGCTGGTCAGGCCCTCGGTTCCGGTCGGGCGGGGGCGGGTGAAGGCGAAGCGCGAGCCGGTACCGGATACCCGGTCGAGGTTGGACTGGAGCCAGCCGTAGCCGCCGTTGTCGAGGACGACATAGAGCACGGCGGCGCCCGCGTCGGCGACGGTGGGCAGCTCGCTGCGGAAGAGGTTGAAGGCGCCGTCGCCGACCACCGCGACCACCGGCCGCCCGGCCGGCTCGGCCAGCCGTACGCCCACCGCGGCGGCCGCGCCGAAGCCGAGCGGGGTCTGCTCGCTGGGCACCACGGAGCCGCCGCCGGACCCCAGCGACCAGTGCGGGAAGAAGTACGACCACATGTCCTGGAGGCCGTTCTCCTGGACCAGGACCCGGTCGGCGGGGACGGCGCGGTCGAGGGCGGCCAGCACCCGGGCGACCGGCACGGCCCCGTCGGCCACCGTCTTGGCGGCCTCCTCGGCGCGGTCCGCGGCGCGCTGCACCAGCGCGGCACGCGCCGCACGGACCCGCGCCGGCCAGGCGTCGGCGGGCCGGTGACCGGCCAGCAGCCCCGCCCAGCCGTCCACGATCCGTCCGGCGTCACCCAGCACATGGGCGCCGGGCCGCTCCATGGTCAGGCTCTCCTCCCCCAACACGGCCTGAATCACCGGTAGTTGGTCGGCACCCTCCGGCCAGCCGAAGGTGGCGGTCTCCTCCAGCCGGCTGCCCAGCGCGATGACGAGGTCCGCCTCGCGCCACAGCGCGTCCATCGGGGCGACCGTGTAGAGGCCGCTGACACCGCAGTGGAGCGGATGGTCCTCGGCGACCGTGCCGCGTCCTGAGGCGGTGCTGAAGAGGCCGGCGCCGATCCGCTCGGCGAACCGCTCGATGCGGCGGCCGGTGTTGCGGTGCCGGGCGCCGCCACCGACCAGCAGCAACGGCCGCTCGGCGGCGGCGATCCGCGCCGCGGTGGCGGCCAGCGCGTCCGGGTCGGGGGCCGGCCGCTGGGGCGTGGCCGGGCGCCACGGTCCGCTGCGGGTGACCGGTTCGGCGGCGATCTGCTCGGCGAGCTCCAGGTAGACCGGCCCCGGAGCGCCGTTGACGGCGAGCGCCGCGGCCTTCTCCAGGGCGCCGGGCAGCCGCTCGGCGTGGTCGACGCGGGCCGCCCACTTCACGTACGGGCGGACCGCGGTCAGCTGGTCGAGCTCCTGGAAGGCGCCGGTGCCGAGCCGGTCGAGCCGGGTGCCGTCGGCGATGAGGATCAGCGGTACGGCGGCGGAGCGCGCCTCCAGGACGCCGGTGAGCGCATTGGTCAGCGCCGGGCCCTTGCCGATCACGCAGACGCCGGGGCGGCCGGACGCGAGCGCGTAACCGGTCGCCATGAACAGGGCGTTGCGCTGGTCCCGGCAGAGCACCACGGTGGTGTCGGACCGCTCCAGCTCGCCGAGCAGTGCCATGTCGTCGCCGGGCAGCCCGAACACCACGTCGGTGCCCAGGTGGTGGAGGTGATCGGCGATCGCGGCCCAGGCGGTGGGGTGGGTGTACGAGGTCATCGGCCGGCTCCCGGACCGTGGGCGGCGACGGCCTTGGAGATCAGCACGGGCTCGGCCCGCACTTCCTCGCCGTCGAAGATGTAGTTGGCCATCCGGCCGTAGCCGCCGAACGGGGCGTTGCCGTCGTCGATGGACAGCAAGGTGGTGTCGAGGGTGACGGTCGTGCGCCGGCGCAGCGCCTCGACGAGGCCGGGGGCGTGGCCGTAGACGCTGGAGCCCAGGGCGCGTTCGGTGAACATGCCGGTGGTGAGGGTCGCGGCGAGGGCGTCCTGGTCGCGGTAGCCGGCGATGTTGAAGATCGGGGCGAAGAACTCCGGTACGTGGGTGCGCGGAGTGACCTCCTCGCCGACGACGACGGTGGGGTCGAGCCGCCGGGCACGGAAGTCGACATGCCCGCCGTGCACGATGCCGCCGCGGTTACGGGCGAGGAACTGTGCGCCGTCCTCCAGCGCGCTCTCGTAGAAGATCGGCCCGAAGTCGGCGTCCGGGTCGGAGTACGGGCCGTAGCGCAGCCCCTTCAACTCGCTGACCAGGGCGTCGACGAAGGGGGCGAGCAGCGACTCATGGACGGTGAACAGGTCGGGGCCCAGGCAGTCCTGGCCGGTGTTGAGGACCCGGATGGCGATGGCGTCGCGGGCCGCCTGCTCGACATCGGCGCCGGGGGCGACGACGAACGGGTTGACGCCGGAGCCGAGGAAGAGGAAGAGCTGCCCGGGGGAGAGCTGGGCGCGGATCTGTTCGGCGTTGGCGTAGGCGCCGGTGAAGACGACGACCTCGGCGGGCCGTACGTGATCGTGCAGGAACTCCCGCTGGCTGGCGCCGCTGAGGGTGATGGGCAGGCCGTGCTGCTCGGCGAGCAGGGTGTGCAGCCGGTGCATCTGGTCCTTGACGCGGCTGGAGGGACGGAAGACCAGCCGGTCGGTGTAGAGCGCGGGGACCAGGAGGTAGAGGGCGTAGGAGTAGAGGATGACGTTCGACGGCATGAAGGCGGCCAGCCGGGGGACCCGGCCGGGCCGGTGGGCGGCCACCTCGTCCAGGGCCCCGTCGAGGGTGGCGACGGTCGACTCGATCTCGTAGCGCGCGGCGCGGTGGGTGGAGATCTCGCACAGCAGATCGTGCACGGTACCGGCGTCGTTCACCAGGAAGTCCCGGACCCGGTGCACGGCTGCCGCGCGTCGGCTGTCGGTGCTGTCCTCCGGCTCGGCGGCCACGGTCGGCCATGCGGGAGCGGAGCTCATATGTCCCTCCTCGGGGCGTAGTCCATGGAGGGTCAGCGTCAGCCAATAGTCATTTATTGTCAAGCATAGTCATTGCGCTCGACTGCCCCATATGACAAGCGGCCCCGCTCCCGGCCGGTCCACGAGACCCCTCGCCTTCCCGCCCTCCCTGGCACCGAGCGCCCGAGCTGGCCTCTCAGCTGTCGCGATGCCTGCACAGCGGAAACGGGAACGGCGTCCTCCGAAAGTGACAAAAAATGACTCCTGTCGGACGCCAGGCCGTCCACAGGCGCCCCTGAGCGGACCTCCGATGAGTAGACTCGCGGTCATCACGTTCCCTCCGTCCGCAGCCGTCCGCGCCTTGTCACCGTCCGTCCGCCCCACTCAACTGCGAGCGATTTTCTTGACGATTGAGCAGCCTGCTTTCGGTAAGCGAGTGCGGGAGGTCCGGCGCGCTCAGGGTCTGTCCCAGGGGGACCTCGCCGGGGACGATCTCTCCCCCAGCTATGTCTCGCTGGTCGAGAACGGCCGCAGAATCCCCAGCGCCAAGATCGCCCGGTCCATCGCCGAACGCCTCGGCACGACGGTCGAGGCGCTGTGCGCCACCGACGAGCCGGGCGACCGGCTGACCCAGCGCCTCGGCCTGGTCGGCCAGTTGGTGGCCGCCCGCGCCAGCCAGCTGGCCGGTGACTGGCCCGCGGCCCGGCAGCAGCTGGAGTCCGTGGTGGAAGCGGCCGGCGCCGATCAGGACGAGGTGCGCTGGGAGGCCCGCTGGGAACTGGCCACCGTCCTCGGGCGGCTCGACGACCCGGACCGTCACGAGGCGGCGCTGCGCCGGCTGCTCGACGACCCCCTCACCCGCTCCGCGCCCGTGCTGCACGCCCGCGTCGCCATCGAGCTCGCCCAGCTGCTGCGCGCCGCGGGCCGCCTCGCGGACGGTGTCCGCTTCGCCGAGGAGGCGGTCCGGGTCACCGGCGAGCTGGAGCCCGGCCGCCCGGAGCGGGCGCAGGCCCAGGTGGCGCTGCTGTCCGTGTCCGTCGACAGCGGGGAGTGGAGCCGCGCCGAGCAGCTCGGGGCGGAGCTGCACGCCCAGGTCGCCCCCCTTCCGGCCGGCGAACTGCGGGCGAGCGCGCTGTGGGCCGTGGCCGGTGCGCAGTATCTCGGCGGGCATCCGGACCGGGCGCTGGAGCTGCTGGCCGAGGCGGAGCAGCTGCTCGCCGCGACGGACGGGGTGCGGCTGCGGCTGCGACTGGCCCGCGCGCGGACGCTGCTGGCGCTCGCGGCGGGCGGGCAGGACGAGGCCGACGCCCTGCTGGAGCGGGCCCGGCAGGCCGCCGCGCTCATCGACACCCCGTCCGCCAGGACCTGGCTGGCCGTCCTGGAGACGGCCGCGGCACTGCGCCGCAACGAGCCGGTGAAGGCCGGCGGCCGGGCCGCCGCGATCGATCCCGACGCCGCCGGGCTGACGCCCCTCGACCGTGCCCGCTGTCTGCTCCATCTGGCCCGCGCCCACCGCGCGGAAGGTGGCGAGGAGGCCGCGGAGGCCGACTTCAAGGAGGCCGCCGAGGGCTACGAGAAGGCCGGGGCCTTCCGGCTGGCGCTGGAGAGCTGGCGCGAGCTGAGCGCCGGCGGCCGTGCGGGCGAGGGACCGGATCCGCACGCGGTCCTCATGCCGTAGCGGTGTCCGTGGCCTCGGCGCTGTCCGCCTCGACCGCCGGGCCGCCGTACGTACCGGCCTGCCCGTCAGGGGAGTTCACCCGCCAGAACCTCACCTCGGGCGCCAGGGCGGCGGTGGCCGCACAGGCCACGGTCTGCGGGCCGACGGGCAGATCCCGGACGTAGGCGGTGCGGCCGGGGCGGGCCGGGGAGCCGGGAATCACGATCTTGCCCTCCCGCGCGCCGCTCAGCGCGTCGATCGCGGCGGCGGCGGCCAGCTCGCCCCGTCCGGTCAGCCGCAGAGCCGCTTCCTTACGGGTCCACAGCTGGGCCAGCCGCTGCGCCCGCCGGCCCGGCGGGGCCTCCTGGACGTAGCCGCGTTCCAACGGCGTGAAGGGAAGCAGCAGTTCGCTGACCGGTCCGCGCGGAACGGTGTGCACGGACAGGGCAACGGGGAGGTCCCGGGTCAGGACCAGGAACTGCCGGCCCGTGTCGGCGGCGGCGTCCAGGCAAAGGCGGGTGCCCGGAGGCCAGCCGGTGGCGGCGGGCGGTGCGGCGAACACCGGTCGTCCGAAGCCGTCCCGGGTCACCGGAATATCGCCCGGTGAACAATGCAGTAACCGGCCCAGAAATGCCGTTAAGCAGTCGGGCTGTCGAATGTCACCGGGGACGTTCGAGAATATATGCAAACGCCCGTCGGCTAATTCGGATGAGCGGGACGGGCCCCAACTGACGCCCCTTGAGGGCGAGTTGGCCGGGTCACCGTCATGGTTGAGCGAATGCGCGCCACAGGAAGGCTGGTACCCCCGCATAGGTCCCCTCGCACCATGTCTCCTTTCCCGACCGGTCACATCCGGGAAAGCAGTGCACTGAGTCGATTTGATTTAGCCTCCGGAGATCCTCAAGGTAACCCTGGTCTATGCCTGCGTCAACAAGCGACGACCGAAAATCAACTTCGGTTTACCCGGAGCCATTACCAGATTTCGCCAAAGTGAGACCGGGCGCGGCACGGTGACCTCTGGCCACCGCAAGTCGGGCAGCGGCCGGCCTTCCGTTGCCAGGAATCTGACTCCCCTTCACATCCCTTGTACGGGTGCGCTTCTGCCGGGGGACGTGGTCGGCAGAAGCGCACCGGCCGGGGGCACCCCTCAGGACGCCAGCTGCTTCTCCACCCGGATCACTATGTCCAAAACCGTGCGCATGTCCTTCATCTCCTCTTCGGGCAGCGCGATCCCGAAGCGCTCCTCCGCCACGACGACGACCTCGGCCATCGCGAGCGAGTCCACGTCCAGCTCCTCGACCAGGGACTTCTCCTCGGTCACCGTCGCCGGCACCACGCCGGCCACCTCGTGCAGGATCTCGGCGAGTTGAGCAACGATCTCTTCGCGGGTGGGGATGGTCATGACGGTCACCTCTCTGTGGAATACGGGCGGTACGGGTCGCGGGCACGGCCCGGGACCGTGCGGGGCGGGTGCGGCGCACACCGGGGCCCGCGGCGCGGCGCGGCCGACGACCGCACACAGCTCGCCGGCCGGCAGGCGTGGCATCCCGGCGCGTGCGGCGTCATCGAGAAGCAACGCGCTCCGGCGCGGCAGGGGAATCCTCCGTGACACGGAGTCATTCCCTTGACTACACTTGACTGCTCCAGTCAACTGGAGGTCCGATAGGTTGTCAACGACGACCTTTCAAGACCATGCCAGGACAATGCTTCTGAGTTATTTTCAGTGACTCCGAAGTCGATGATGAGTCACACGGAGGAACCGCATGAGCGGTCTGCTCGACGGAAAGCAGCTGGTCATCACCGGCGTGATCACCGAAAGCTCGATCGCCTACGCGGTGGCGCGGCTCGCCCAGGAGGAGGGCGCCAAGATCGTCCTCACCGCCTACGGACGGCCGACTCTGGTCGCCCGGCTCGCCCGGCGGCTGCCGGAGGAGCCCCCCGTCGTGGAGCTGGACGTCACGGACGAAGAGCAGCTCAGCACCCTTGCCGACCGCGTCGGCGAGCACCTCGACGGCGTCGACGGCGTCCTGCACTCCGTCGCCAACGCCCCCGCCAACTGCCTGGACGGCGGCTTCCTGACCGCCCCGTGGCGCGATGTGTCCGCCGCCCTGCACACCTCGACGTACTCCCTGGTGGCCCTGACCATGGCCTGCCGCCCGCTGCTCCGCCCCGGCTCCTCCGTCGTCGGCGTCGACTTCGACGCCTCCCGCGCCTGGCCCGGCTACGACTGGATGGGCGTCGCCAAAGCGGGACTTGAGGCCTGCTCGCGCTATCTGGCGCGCGACCTCGGCGGCCAGGGCATACGGGCCAACCTCGTCGCGGCAGGCCCGCTGCGCACCCTGGCCGCGCGCGGCATCGGCGGCGACGGCCCGTCCTTCGAGAAGAGCTGGGCGTCCCGCGCCCCCCTCGGCTGGGACCCCCAGGACGCCGAGCCGGTCGCCCGTACGTGTGTGGCCCTGCTGTCGGACTGGCTGCCCGCCACCACCGGCGAGATCGTGCACGCGGACGGCGGCCACCACATGATCGGCGACTGAGCGGCGATGACGGAGCGAGCGGCGGCGCCCACCACTCTGTGCTGCGGCCCGTACGCCATCGAGCGGAAGCGGATCGCCGCGTTCGCCGCCGCGCTCGGCGACCCCCACCCCGCGTACACCGACCCGGCAGCCGCCCGCGCCCTCGGCCACCCGGACATCATCGCCCCACCCACCTACCTGGCCACCCTCGCCACCGACGCCGAGGACCAACTGCTGAACCTCCGGCCGGACTTCACGGCCACCGAGGGCACCGTGCACCGTGCGCAGGCGCTGCGCCACGCCCGCCCCGCACACGCCGGCGACACCCTGCACGCCACCGTCCGCCTCACCGCGGCCACCACCCTCGCCGGCCGCCCCCTCCTCACGCTCGACTGCGAGTTCCGGGACGCGGACGGCGCCTGGGTAGCCACCACCACCTCGTCGCTGCTGTGCCCGGCCACCACACCGCGGCCCGCCCGGCGCCCTCGCGACACCACGGGATCGGAGCACCCATGACCGACACCATCGCCCCTCCGGTCGCCGCCGCCCGGCTCGTCGACGGCACCGCGGCCCCGCTCGGCGGCGCCGGCCGCCTCGACGGCCCGGCACTCGGCCGCCGGATAGGAACCGCCGCACACGCCTTACGACAGCTCGGCCTCCGGACCGGCGACCGGGTCCTGGTGCAGGGCGACAACAGCGTCGACTATGTCGTCACGCTGCTGGCCCTGATGCAGCTGGACACCTCACTCATCCCGCTCGACCACCGGCTCTCCGCCGCCGACGCCGCCGCGGCCGGCCGTCAGGCCCACGCCCGCTGGCTGGTCACCGGCGCCGACCGCGCCACCGGCTTCCCCGGCATCGCCGACCGGCACGTCATCCACTACCCGCGGCTCGTCGCCGACGCCCCGGCGTCACCGCCCGCCGCCGTCGACCTGGCCCCCTGGTTCCGCCGCCCCGACGCCCTCGTCCTGTGGTCCTCGGGCACCACCGGGCGCCCCAAGGGCATCATCAAGCCCGGCCGGGCCGTCCTCGACAACTCGCTGCGCACCATCCAGGCCATGGGCTACCGCGAGGACGACGTCCTCGCACCCCTGCTGCCCTTCTCGCACCAATACGGGCTCTCCGTCATCCTGCTGTGGTGGCTGGCCCGTTGCACGCTGCTGGTCACCCCCTACCAGCGGCTCGACGCGGCCGTCGGCCAGGCCGCGGCCCACGGCGCCACCGCCGTGGACGCCGCCCCGTCCACGTATCACTCGCTCCTCGGCGTGGTGCGCCGCCGCCCGGAGGTACGCGCCGGGCTCGCGGGCGTACGGCTCTGGGGCGTGGGCGGCGCACCGCTGCCCGCCCCGCTGGCCGAGTCCTTCCACACGACAATGGGCCGCCCACTCCTGGACGGCTACGGTCTGACGGAACTCGGCAATGTCGCGCTGGCCACCCCCGACGCACCGCACGGCTGCGGGCGTCCGCTGCCCGGCGTACGGCTGCGCGTCATGCGCCCCGACGGCACCGCTGCCGGCCCCGGCGAGCTCGGCGGCATCGAGGTGCGCTCCCCCGGGCTGATGGCCGGCTATCTCCAGGAGGACGGCTCGCTCACGCCGGTCGACCCGGACGCCTGGTATCCGACGGCCGACCTGGGCAGCATCGACGCCGAGGGCACCGTGCGCGTGGTGGGCCGCAACCAGGCCGTGCACCGGCTGGGCTTCACGCTCTACCCCGAGAGCCTGGAGCGCCGCGCCGAGGCCTGTGGCCGGCCGGTGAAGGTACTGGCGGTCGAGGACCAACGTCGTGGCAGTGCACTGCACTTCGTGGTCGCCGACCCTGATGGCGCGGCCCCGCTCACCTGGCGCCGGCGGCTCGCCGAGCACCTGGCGGAGTACGAACAGCCCAATGCGGTCCATGTCGTCGACCACTTCCCGCTCACTGCCAACGGAAAGCCCGACACGCGTGCGCTGCGTGCGGAGCTCGGGCTGGAGCTGGGAGGGGGTCCGGGGACCGGTGCCCCGGTCGGGGGCTGAGCGGTACAACTCCGGGACTGTCGCCGGTGGTTCAGGTCTGTGGGTTGATCAAGTCTGTGGGTGGTTCACGTCTGGGGTGAAGCACGTCTGTGGGTGAAGCACGTCTGTGGGTGTTGCGGCATCTCCATGCGGTTCACGTCTGCGGATGTTTCACGTGGAACATGTCGGACTGCGCTGCGTCACCGGCTACTGCGTCGTGACCGGCCTGCGCTTCGTCACCGGCTTGCGGTTCCTCGCCGGCTACTGCGTCGTCCTCCGCGTGGGCATCTCGCTCGGGCCTCAGCGTCGAAGTCCGGCTCGAACCTGAGCGGTTGCGCCTGGATCCGTTTTCGGGTGCATCAGTTCCGTAGAGCTGTCACGCGTCGTGTCGCCCCATCGCAGGGCTGGTGGGGCCGGCTGCACCACGGCTGCCGGCCGGTTCAGACGACGCGAGCGGTGTGCGCATGACGGCGGGCCGCCGGAACGGCCGCTGCGGATGCATCCGCCTCGGCACCACGGTCCGGCGCGGCCCCGGCCGAGTCGGTGAGCTCATCGGCCATCAGCGGCTCGGTGCGGGTGCGAGTGCGGCTGCGCAGGCCGGGCGAGGTGCCATGGGCCTCGGCGCTGATGCGCTGCTTGATCGTCGGCGGCAGCTCGGGCCGGGCGAACATCCGCCGGGCGGGGTCGGGTTGGCCGAACAGCGGTACGGCGCGCGGCGCGGGCACGGCAGGAGTGCCTGGCCCGGGATCCGGCGCGGCGCAGCGCACCGCCTCCGGGGCCTCGGCACCCGGGGCGTCGGTGCCCGCGTTCCCGTTGCCCAGGGTCCGCTCGTACAGTGCGGCGTCCCGGCGCGCGGCCGACGCCGCAGCGGAGACACCCAGTGATGCCAGCAGCTTGCCCAGCATGGCAAGGCACACCGCCCAGAACTTCATGACCTTGGTCGCAGCCATGGCCCCTCACTTTCGGTCGGGATCTCCCCGAGAGATCCGTTGCGTCTGCTTCTGTTGTGCTTCCTCTGTTGCCTTCGCTTCAGTTGCGCCGCATCCGGTGCACCGCTTTGATGGCGTCGCTTCTGTTGCGTTTTCTTATGATGAGTACGCAATGGGAGGATTCACGGACCGACGCCCCGGGATCGGCGTTCTTCTGATGAACACCACCCGTACGCAGTAGCCACAGCCGTCGGGCGGCAGGCGGGCGGCGGGTCGTAGGCCCCGGTCAACCGATCGGTTGATGCCGTTCCGAGCGCGATGGGCGATGTGCCACCGGGTGCGTCGGGCGGATTCTCGGGTTATGGCAATCATCGAAGTCACCGGGCTGCGCAAGGTCTACGGGGGCCGGGCCGTGGTCGACGAGGTCTCCTTCGCGGTGGAGGAAGGAGAGATCTTCGGCGTCCTCGGCCCGAACGGCGCCGGCAAGACGACGACCGTCGAGTGCGTCGAGGGCCTCCGCGTCCCGGACGGCGGGACGGTGCGCGTGGGCGGGCTGGACCCGGTCGCGGACCATGACCAGGTCACCCGGATCCTGGGCTCCCAGCTCCAGGAGAGCGAGCTCCAGACCAAACTCACCGTGCAGGAAGCGCTGGAGCTCTACTCCGCCTGCTATCCGCGCCCGGCCGACTGGCGGCAGCTCGTCGAGCGGCTCGGCCTCACCGACCGGCTCACCGCCCGCTTCGGCAAGCTCTCCGGCGGCCAGAAGCAGCGGCTGTTCATCGCGCTGGCGCTGATCGGCAATCCGCGGGTGGTGGTGCTCGACGAGCTGACCACCGGGCTCGATCCGCGGGCCCGCCGGGACACCTGGCAGCTGATCGAGGAGATCCGTGACTCCGGGGTGACGGTGCTGCTGGTCACCCATTTCATGGAAGAGGCCCAGCGGCTGTGCGACCGGATCGCGGTGATCGACCGCGGCCGGGTCGCCGCGCTGGACAGCCCGGCGGGTCTGATCAGCAAGGCCTCGCGGTCCGTCGTCATCTCCTTCACGCCGTCGGCGCCGCTCGACCCCGCCGAACTGGCGGCGCTGCCGCAGCTCGGGTCCGTGGAACGGAGCGGCCGGAGCGACGGACGGGAGCCGGCGGGCTCCGCCGGGGAGCGGCTGGTGATCCACGGGACGGACGCCACCGTCGACGCGGTGATCTCCCTGCTGGCCCGGCACCGCATCACCGCCCGGCAACTACGGGTCGGCGACGCCACGCTCGACGACGCCTTTCTCGATCTGACCGCACAGGAAGCCTGAGGTGCCCGCCATGCCCGCCCCCACACGAACGCCTGCCTCGGCACATACGGCTGCCCCGCCGAAGTCCCGGGCCGCCGCGCGCGCCGTCCTGAAGACCGAGGCCCGGCTGTTCCTGCGCGAGCCCGGATCCCTGTTCTGGATCCTGGTCTTTCCGACCCTGCTGCTGGCCATCCTCGGCCTGATCCCCTCCTTCCGGGAGGCCGATCCGTCGATGGGCGGCCGGCGGATCATCGATCTGTATGTGCCGGTGGCGCTGCTGCTCGCCGCGATCACCACCGGAATCCAGGTGATGCCCGCGGTGCTGACGGGCTATCGGGAGCGCGGCATCCTGCGCCGGATGTCGACGACCCCGGTACGGCCCGCGGCGCTGCTCGGTGCGCAGATCACCCTGCACGGCGCGGCCACCGTGGTCTCCATGGCGCTGGCGCTCGTCGTCGGCCGGCTCGCCTTCGGTGTGGCGCTGCCCGAACAGCTCGCCGGCTATGTGCTGGCGGCCTTCCTGACCCTGTGCGGCGCGCTCGCCCTGGGCTGTCTGCTCTGCGCGCTCTCCCCGACCACCAAGGCGGCGAGCGTGGCCGGCTCGGCGGTGTTCTTCCCGATGATGTTCACGGCGGGCGTGTGGGGTCCGGTCCAGGCCATGCCGGAACTGCTCCAGCAGATCGTCCAGCTGCTGCCGTTCGGCGCCGCGTCGCAGGCACTCAACCAGGCCGCGTCCGGCCACTGGCCCGGCTGGTCGCATCTCGCCGTGCTGACGGTGTGGACCCTCGTACTGGGCCGGGTCGCCAGGCGCCGCTTCCGTTGGGAGTGAGGATGACAACCGGAGTGTGGGTGTCCGTACGCCGCCCGGGGGACACTGCGCGCATGGCAAGCGTCGACAGCAAGGACGGGACGGCGGAGCCCGTCGCCGGCCCACCGGTGCCGCGCACCTCTCCCCCGCTCACGCAGTCGCGCAGCCACGCGCAGCAGGCGTGGGACCGCGCCTTCCGGCGGTGGGGCGGCTATCCCCTGCTCGGTCTCGGGGTCCTGACCTCGGCCGCGTCGGCGGATCCGCTGCTCCCGGGGGACGAGGTGTATGTGGCGGGGGTGCTGGTGGCGGCCGCGCTGGCGCTCCAGGTGTGGTGGAGCCGGACCGGCCACCGGGCACCCCCGCAGTCACCGGCCGGGCAGTTCCACTACCTCGTCCGCTTTCTGCTGGCCTTTGTGCTGACCTGGCTGAACCCCTTCTTCGCGATCTACGCGGTGCTCGGCTACTTCGACGCCCCGCATCTGCTGCCGCCTCGCTTCGTCCGCGCGGGGCTGCTGGCCACCGCGGTGATCATGGCCGGCTCGCAGTCCGGGGGGCTGCCCCCGGCGAGCGCCGTGAACTGGGTGGCCTTCGGGCTGCTGTACGTCCTCAACGCCCCGCTGGTACTGGTCTTCAGCCGGATCGCCGTCCAGGAAGCCGAACACGCCGCGGCGAATGCCGCCACCATCGCCGAGCTGGAGCGCACCAACGCCCGGCTGGAGGCGGCGCTGGAGGAGAACGTAGGTCTCCACGCCCAGCTGCTCGTCCAGGCGCGGGAGGCGGGTATCGCCGATGAGCGCCGCCGGCTGGCCGCGGAGATCCATGACACGCTCGCGCAGGGCCTGGCCGGCATCATCACGCAGCTGGAGGCCGCCACCGAGAGCAGCGATCCGGTGGCCGCCCGCGGACACGCCCGGCGCGCCGTGGCGCTGGCCCGCGAGAGCCTCGGCGAGGCCCGTCGTTCCGTGCACGACCTGGGCCCCGGAGTGCTGGAGCATGCCGCGCTGCCGGACGCCCTGCGCCGGACCGTCGAGGAATGGTCGGCGGTGGCGGGCGTACGTGCCGAGTTCACCGTCACCGGGACCGCCGAGCCGCTGCACGACGAGGTCGAGGCGACCCTGCTGCGGATCGCCCAGGAGGGCCTGGCCAACACCCGTCGCCACGCGGCCGCTTCGCGGGTCGGCGTCACCCTCTCGTACATGGGGGACGAGGTGACCCTGGACGTCCGCGACGACGGCCGTGGCTTCGACCCGGCGACGCTGCCGCCCCGCGAACGCACCGGCGGCTTCGGCCTCGGCGGGATGCGGGCGCGTGCCGAACGGATCGCGGGCGCCGTCGGCATCGAGTCCGAACCGGGCCGGGGAACGGCTGTCTCCGCTCGCGTACCGTTGGTCCGCCATGGCTGAGCACACGGAGCGGACCGAGCGGACCACCGTCAGCGTCCTCATCGTCGACGACCACCCCGTCGTCCGGGACGGTCTGCGCGGCATGTTCTCCTCCGCCCCCGGCTTCGAGGTGCTGGGTGAGGCCGGCAACGGCATCGAGGGGGTGGAGCTTGCCGCCCGCCTCGACCCCGATGTGGTCCTGATGGATCTGCGGATGCCGGGCGGCGGCGGGGTGGCGGCCATCACCGAGCTGGCGCGCCGGGCGTCGCGCTGCAAGGTGCTGGTGCTCACGACGTACGACACCGACTCGGACACCCTCCCGGCGATCGAGGCAGGCGCCACCGGCTACCTCCTCAAGGACACCCCTCGCGAGGAACTGTTCACGGCCGTCCGTGCGGCGGCCGAGGGCCGTACGGTCCTCTCGCCCGCGGTCGCCTCGCGTCTGGTCTCACGGGTCCGGTCACCGGGCAACGAACCGCTCAGCGCCCGCGAGCGCGAGGTCCTGGCACTCGTCGCCAAGGGCACCTCGAACCGTGAGATCGCCGCCGTGCTGTTCATCAGCGAGGCGACGGTCAAGACCCATCTGACGCACATCTACGGCAAGTTGGGCGCGAAGGACCGGGCCGCGGCGGTGGCCGTGGCCTACGACCGGGGGATTCTCGGCTAGGGCCTGTTCCACACGACAGGCCCTGGGCGGTGTCCGGCAGCCACCGCCTCGGCCCGTCGTGGCTGTTTCACGTGAAACAGCCGGACATGGCTGCCAGTTGAGGTGCCACGGTCCCGCTCGCTGCCCGCTCAGGCCGGTGCCAGCTCTCCCGTGCGCGCCATCTCCGCCATCATGTGGACGGCCTCGGGCTCGGGGGTCTCGGGCGGGATGATCAGCAGGTCCCAGCGGCCGTGGCCGGGGGAGACCAGGCAGACGGTGTCCGGGCCCGGGCGGCCGGTGGTTCTGCGGAGGCGGACGACATGGCCCTCGACGAGGATGTGGGCGGGGAGGGCGCACCAGGCCGCGCCGTTCACCGTGGCATGGGTGATCCGGGGCCAGTCGAAGGGCAATGCGGCCAGCAGCTCGGGGAGTTCGGCCAGCAGGTCGACCGAATGGGGCCACCAGACACCGTCGATGCAGCGCACCGTATCGGTGTGCGGGGCGATGGCCAGGCGGGCGACGGGTGGTGGCGTGTGATGCCGGGGAGGGGCCGGTCCGGGAGAGCCCCTGGCGGTGGTCATACGGTGCTCCTGAGACGGCGGGCCGCCACCCGTGCGGGGTCGGGCCAGCGCACGTCCCGGACCCAGCCGAGGCGTTCGAAGAGCCGGATGACGGCGGCGGACACGTCGATCTGACCGCGGTCGACGCCATGCCGGGCGCAGGTCGGGTCGGCGTGGTGCAGGTTGTGCCAGCTCTCGCCGAACGACAGCAGAGCCAGCGGCCACAGATTGGTCGCCCGGTCGTGGCGCCGGGTGCGGAACGGCCGCTCGCCGATGACATGGCAGAGCGAATTGACGCTCCAGGTGACGTGGTGCAGCAGCGCGATCCGGATGAACCCCGCCCACAGCAGGGCGGTCAGCGCGGTGACCCAGGAGCCGCCGAGCGCCCAGCCCAGCGCGAACGGCAGGCCGAGCGTGAGCAGACACAGCACGGGGAATGCCCGGTCCACCGCGCGGATTCCGGGGTCGTCGAGCAGATCGGGCGCAAAGCGGCGGTGCGAGGTGGGGTCGTTGCCGAACAGCCAGCCGATGTGCGAGTGGACCAGTCCGCGCAGCTGACCGCGCAGGCTGGTGCCGTAGCGATAGGGGGAGTGCGGATCGCCGGGGCGGTCGGTGTAGGCGTGGTGGCGACGATGGGTGGCGACCCAGTCGATGACATCGCCCTGGAAGCTGAGCGATCCCGCGAGGGCGAGCGCGACGCGCAGTGCGGGGGTGGCGGTGTAGCTGCCGTGGGTGAGACCCCGGTGGAAGCCGATGGTGACGCCCAGGCCGCTGATGACATAGAAGACGGTCAGCAGCACGAGGTCGGTGAGGTGTACGACGCTGCCCCACAGGAGGGGGATCGCGATGCCCAGGCCGACGAACGGGGCGACGACGATGATGCCGGTCACCGTGACGTACATACGGCGGCCGCTGTCCGGCGGAGGTGTGGCACCGCTGTCGGGAAAGGGCGAGGTGCCGTCGTAGTCCGGTGCCGGCGGGATGCCCCGGTCCGTGGACGTCACGGTTCGTCGCCCGCTTTGCCCGGGGGCGGCGGTGGGCCGGCCGCCGGTGATTCGGAGTGGGCGGCATCGTGCGGCCGCTTTTGCTTCCGCTGCCGCATCGACTGCTTCCAGTCCGTGTACCGGTGGGTGGCCATCCGGCCGGTTCCCTGGGCATTGACCCGGGCGATGAAGAGCGCGCCCAGCGCGACCAGCGCCAGCAGCACGACCACGGTCAACAGAGTCTGCATGCAGCTCACCTCACCGAATACCTCGTGTCCCTCGGCACCCCTGGGCATCCTTCGGTGTTCCGGTGCTTCCAAGGTACCCCGCGGAAGCCCTGTACATACCGTTATGGGCGGTTATGGGAGAAGAGGCGGGCGAGACCGAGGGGAGGCCGGAAGAGGGGCCGGGCGGAAGGCCGGGGAGAAGGCCGAGGGGGAGGGCCGGGAGCGGGCGAACTCTACAAACCTGTAGATTCCGCTCCCGCCCGCGCCCCTCCCCCCGCCCCCGAAGGCGCCTCGCTCAGACGTTGACGCCGAAGTCCGCCGCGATGCCCGCCAGGCCGGACGCATAGCCCTGGCCCACGGCCCGGAACTTCCACTCCTCGCCGTGCCGGTAGAGCTCACCGAAGACCATCGCGGTCTCGGTCGAGGCGTCCTCGCTCAGGTCGTAGCGGGCCAGCTCCGCCCCGTCCGCCTTGTTGACGACGCGGATGAAGGCATTGCGGACCTGGCCGAAACTCTGTCCCCGGCTCTCCGCGTCATGGATGGAGACCGGGAAGGCGATCTTTGCGATCTCGGCGGGCACTCCGGTCAGCGTGACATCGATGGCCTCGTCATCCCCCTCACCCTCGCCGGTCAGGTTGTCGCCGGTGTGCTGCACCGAGCCGTCGGGGCTGGTGAGGTTGTTGTAGAAGACGAAGTGGGCGTCCGAGACGACCTTGCCCGCCTCGGTGCACAGCAGCGCGCTGGCATCCAGGTCGTAGTCCGCGCCCGTCGTCGTCCGTACGTCCCAGCCGAGGCCGACCGTGACCGCGGTCAGTCCGGGCGCTTCCTTCGACAGCGAGACGTTGCCGCCCTTGGCCAGCGAGACTCCCATGGCTTCCCTCCAGGTGTTGCCTGCATTCCGGGTGAGCCTCAAAAACTACAGGAGTGTAGAAGTAAGGTGCCGGGAATCTGCGGCGTCCGGCTACGCCCGAGCGGACCACCGCCCGGATCCGGCCACTCAGTAAGATGCCCCGACGTCCCGGCCCGCGGGACACCCGGCGCGACGGGAGGCGACGGTATGGGCGCGAAGGCCTTCGGGAACTTCGGCGGTTCCGGACGGGAACGCGCCCGCAGGCGGGGGCAGGGCCAGCTGGAAGCCCAGGTCCTGGCCGCGCTGCACCACTCGCCGGTACCGGCCACCGCCGCCTGGGTGCAGGAACGGCTCGGCGGCGACCTCGCGTACACGACCGTGATGACGATCCTGTCCCGGCTGCACGCCAAGCAGGCCGTCACCCGCGAGCGCTCCGGCCGCGCCTACGTCTGGACCCCGGCCGCCGACGAGGCCGGGCTCGCCGCGCTGCGGATGCGCCGCGTCCTGGACGGCGAACCGGACCGGGACGCCGTACTGACCAGCTTCGTCTCCGCGCTCTCCGCGCACGACGAGCAGTTGCTCCGCACCCTCCTCGACCGCGACGCGGCCGACGGCCCCGGTGCGGCCGAAAACCTCCCGACCGCCGACGGCCCCGGCCCGGCCGGAAGCCTCCCGGCCTCCGACGCCCCGGCCGCCGCCGAGGAGCCCCACCCGGCCCCGGCCCCCGGCCGGCACCACCCCTCGGACGAAGCACGCGGAGGCTGACCGGTGGGCGTCTTCGTGTTCCTGCCGCTCGTCCTGCCGCTCACCGCGCTGCCGATCGCCCGGCTCGCGGAGCAGCACCTCCACCCGCGGGCCACCACCCGCCTGCTGACCCTGCTCGCCGCCGTCCTCGGCCTGTGCAGCACGCTCTGCCTGGGCCTGCTGGTGGTCGTCGGCACCGCCCAACTGCCCGGCAATCCGCTGCCCGACGGCTGGTCGGACCCGGAAGTGCGGGCCGCGGTCCCGTTCGCCGAGGTCGCCGGTGTCGCCGCGATCCCCTTGCTGGCCGCCGCGCTCCACGCCTGCGGCGCCGCAGTGCGCCGCCACCGCCGCATCCGGTCCCGTGCCCACCGCGCGCTGGACGTGCTGCCGGCCGGCGCCGACCCCGCGGTGCTGCCGGACGACGATCCCTACGCCTACGCCGTGCCCGGCACCCCGGCCCGCCCCGGACGCCCCGCCAGGCCCGGCCGGATCGCGGTCTCCCGCGGCATGCTGCGCTGTCTGGACGGTGCCGAGCGGCAGGCGCTGTTCGCTCATGAGCGCGCGCATCTGCACTGCCGCCACCACCGCTATCTGCTCGCCGTCCGCCTGGCCGGCTGCGTCAACCCGCTGCTGCTGCCGCTGCGTTCCGCGGTGGCCTTCGCCACCGAGCGCTGGGCGGACGAGGAGGCGGCGCAGGTGGTCGGCGACCGGCGGCTGACCGCCCGCGCGGTGGGCAAGGCGGCGCTGGTCGCGCGGCCCGCGCCGCAACCGGGGCTGGCGCACTTCGCGGGGCCCGAACCGGGGCCTGTGCCGCGCCGGGTGGCGGCGCTGCTCGGGCCCGTACCACCGGCCCGTCACTGGCCGCCGGCCCTGACCCCGGCCGGACTGGCGGCCCTGGTCGCCGCGGCGGGCACGGCCGCCTCCGCACTCTCCGCGCTCAACGCGGCGGTAGCGCTGTTCGTTGTTCTGAAGGCAGCAACGCCGCTCTAGGGGCACACTGACCCTTGACCCTCACCGGGCCTGCGCGGCGCACCGCGCTGTGTGCCGTCCGTACCAGGCAACTTCTACAACACTGTAGAACTTCCCGGTAGAGTGGCGCGCACAGGCGCAACAGGCGCGGCCAAAGGGGGAGATGGCGACGAGGTGCGGACTCCTGACCTGGGACTGCCCGCCTCCAGAGGCGGAGGTGCGATGGGTCTATCAGCCGGTGGAGGTCCAATACCCGGACGGCGGATGGCGGTTGGGCCGGATCAACGCCTGGTGGACGGACGGCGCGGGCGAACTGTGGTGCCGGCTGCGCACGTTGCCCGGCGGTGCGTGTGCGCAGTGGCTGCGTTACGACCCCGAGTCCATCCTGCTGCTGACCAGCACCGGCACCTGACCCGCCGCCTCCGGCCGGCACCGCCGGCCGCCGCTGCCGCGCCCTCCCTCGTAGAGCAGCACGCGCATCACCAGCATCAGAAGGACCAGAAGGGCCATCGGCGTGCATGACAGGCAGACGCACCAGCAGACGGCCCGGCGGGGCACCGGCGAGACACCCGGAGCGTCCCGCGCCACCGGCGACGCCTCCCGCGAGTCCGGCACCCGCTCGCGCCGCAAACCGTCCGGCGGCTCCCGCGGATCCGGCGACGGCAACGGCTCCGGCTCCGGCCGGACGGGCGGTACGGGCGGGACAGGCGGTACGGGCAAGCTGCGGATGACCCGCCGCGGCCGCATCCTCGCCTGGACCGGCGGCACGCTCGGCGTGCTGCTGCTCGGCACGGCCGGCGTCGGGGCGTGGGTCTACCAGCACCTGGACGGCAATATCCGCGGTGTGGACATCGGGGTCGACGGCGCCCGGCCGGTCAACCTCAGCCCCGGCTCCAAGAACATCCTGGTCGTCGGCTCCGACAGCCGCGCGGGTGCCAACGCCAAGTACGGCAGGAACCTCACCACCATGCAGTCGGACACGCTGATGGTGCTGCACATCGCCGCCGACCGTAAATGGGCGACCGCGCTGTCCTTCCCCCGCGACTCCTGGGTGCAGATCCCGGCCTGCACCCGCGGCAACGGCTCGAAGTCGTCCCCGCACCACTTCAAGATCAACGAGGCGTTCTCGATCGGCGGTGACTCCGGCAGCATCCGCAAGGCCGCGGCCTGCACCATCAAGACCGTCGAGAAGAACACCGGGCTGCGCATCGACCACTTCACCTCGGTCGACTTCCAGGGCTTCAAGGGCATGGTCAACGCGCTGGGCGGCATAGAGGTCTGCCCTCAGCACGCCATCCACGACAAGAAGGCCCATCTGGACATGGACGCGGGCTGCCAGAACGTCCGGGACGAGAAGGCGCTCGGCTACGTCCGCACCCGCTACAGCGTCGGCGACGGCTCCGACCTCGGCCGCATCGGCCGCCAGCAGGAGTTCATGAAGGCGCTGGGCGCCAAGGCCCAGTCCAAGCTCACCAGCCCCGGCGAGCTCTACGACTTCCTGGACTCGGCCACCAAGTCCATCACCACCGACAACGCCCTGGCCGGCGTCAAGCCGCTCTACGACCTGGCCGCGACCGTCAAGGACATCCCCACCGACCGCCTCACCTTCCTGACCGTCCCCAACTACTACCGCGAGGCCGACGTCCCCACCGACAAGGCCAATGTGGTCTGGCAGTATCCGCAGGCCGGTCAGCTCTTCAGCGACCTCGCGCACGACCACGAGATCGGCGCCGCCGGAAAGAAGAAGCTCGCCGAGGCCGCCAAGAACCCGGTGACCGCCCGCTCCGTACAGGTCCGCGTCCTCAACGGAACCGGTGCACCCGGCCGGGCCGCCTCCGCCGCCGACCAGCTGCGCAAGCTCGGCTTCACGGTCGTCGCCACCGGCAACGCCCCGGCGACGGACAGGACCACCGTCACCTACCCGGCGGCGCTCAAGACACAGAGCGCGGTCCTCGCCTCCCGTCTCCCCGGCACCAAGGCCACGGAGTCGGCCGGGGCGGCACCGGGCGCGGTGACGCTGACGATCGGGCCGGATTTCCCGGCGGACATGCCTTAGAAAGGTCCTCTAAGGCTTGCGGGCCGAGTGCGGGAACGATGGCGCATCACTGCTTCGGTGTTCCCGCAGCGTGCTGTGCAATACCGCCGTTGCCCGTTCCTGGACGTGTCCACATAGGCCCGGGAGCACCCGGAGCGCAGGCATCGGCCGAGCCTCGCTCCCCCTTCCCAGCACAGGACGAAGGCAAGGCCGCCGGCGGTGACCGCCTTGACCCGGGAGAGCAGATCGGCCGAGTCGGGCACGAAGTGAAGATGGGGCTGAAGCCCGTCATGGGTGGTCACCCATGGGCGAATCGTCGCCGCCGCCAGCAGGTCGTTCACCGCTGAGCACTGCTCGGCGGGGTCGCCGGAACCAAAAGCGCGGGCCAATTGGTCTCGCCAGCGTCGAAAGCCGTCCACATCGGCCGCGACGACTTCCGGGTGACGAATCCCGTGCGCCTCGAACAGCTGCTGAATGCTCGTGGCGCTCATCTCGGGAAGATTGATCAAATCGGCCGACAGCACGGCCCCGAGACGCCCGTAATCGTTCTGCTTCACGTGGCCTTCTCCGGCGTTACGCGACCCCTCGGTGCGCGGGCAGGCGATGTCCCCCCGGGCTCACCTGGATCAGCTGAATGTCGGAGCGGGCAACGAACCAGCCCCTGGTGTGGCACCACAGGTACCGCACCATGCCCTCGGATGTGGAGTGTTCTGATACCGGCCGGCAGGAATCGGAGGAGAGGCCACATGCGGGACACCACCACGATTCACCCGGCAGATCTGGGATTCGCGCCATGTCCGCCAGGGTGCGGTCATGGGTCAAATACATTCAACCATTACATCTGCGGCACGGACCGGGCTCAGCGGACGGCCCGCGCGAGACGGGCACGACGCCCTTCACGAGCCCGCCCGCCGGACGGCGGCCGCTGCGCCGACGTCCCTCAGACGCGCAGCCGTTCCACCGGCCGGGCCGTGTGCACCTCGATGTCGTGCGCGGCCCGTTGCAGCAGCTGGTGGCTGAGGTCGGACATCGCCCGCGCCACCGCCAGCTCGTCCCCGATGGCCGGGACGTTCTCGTCGGCGGGGTTGCAGCGTGCCGCTCCCTCGCCGACCATCTGTCCGCCGTCCTTGCCGCGCAGCCTGGCCTCGGCCCGGACCTCGCTGTCGGTCTCGGTGATGCTGATCTCGGCGTTCCATGTCTTCGTGGCAGTCACCGGAAGCCTCCTCGTCCGCCCCCATAAGCAGCCCATGTACCGCCCCCACAAAAATCCTCGCACCGGCCTCCGCGGCCCGCACCTGGGGCACACCACACCTCGGTCCGGGGGATTTCCCCATGGTGGGGCCGTACCCGCCGCCCTAGCCTCGTCGTGGCGGGGAAGCGGGCGGGGGAGCCCCCTCGCCGCACCAACTACCGAGCTTTCCGGGGGAATTCATGCGCAAGCGCGTCCGCTACATCGGGGTCCTCGCGATGGCCGCCGTCGGGGCATGCGGCATCAGCGCCTGCGGAGTGCTGCCCGGCAAGACCTTGAAGGACGACGCCGAGGTGTCGAAGAAGATCACGGCCATCCGGCTGGACAGCACCTCCGGCGGCCTCACGGTGCACGGCGGCAAGGGCGGCGGCAGGGTCTCGGTCCACCGCTCGGTGCGGTACCACGGCGAACGGCCCGAAGGGGACACACACCGGATCGAGGACGGGGTGCTGGTGCTCGGCGGCTGTGGCGAGGACTGCTCGGTGAACTACACGGTCGAGGTGCCGAAGGGCATCCCGGTCAGCGGTGAGACCTCGTCCGGGGCGGTGGATCTGAGCGGGGTGGGCCCGGTGAAGGTGACCACCAGCTCCGGGGACATCGACCTGGACGGGGTCGCCGGCGCGGTCGACGCACGGACCTCCGACGGCCAGATCACCGGACGCGGCCTGTCGGGCAGGCGCATCACGGCGCAGACCTCCAACGGGGAGATCGATCTGACCCCGGCCGTCGCCCAGAACATCCGGGCGCGGACGTCCAACGGCACCATCACCCTGCAACTGCCGAAGGGCCCGTACCGCGTCGCCGCCCAGACCAGCAACGGCGACAAACACCTGGGCATCGCCCAGGACCCGGCGGGACGCTTCCAGCTGGACCTGACCACCAGCAACGGGGACATCACCGCAAAGCCCGTGTGATGCCGCGGCATCACACGGGCCCGGGAGAGCGCTGACCAGGACGGCATCCCGCCCCGGCCGGGGCGGCGCGGCCCCTGCGTCAGTCCTCCCCCTCCAGCTCCCCTTCGGTCTCCAGGAACGCCTGGCGCAGCGCCGCCAGCGTCTCCGCGTCCGGCTTCTCCCACATGCCGCGGGACTCGGCCTCCAGGAGGCGCTCGGCGATGCCGTGCAGCGCCCAGGGGTTGGCCTGCTGGAGGAAGTCGCGGTTCTCGGGGTCGAGCACGTAGGTCTGGGCGAGCTTGTCGTACATCCAGTCGGCGACCACGCCCGTGGTGGCGTCGTAGCCGAACAAGTAGTCCACGGTCGCGGCGAGTTCGAAGGCGCCCTTGTAGCCGTGGCGGCGCATCGCCTCGATCCAGCGGGGGTTGACCACCCGGGCGCGGAAGACCCGGGAGGTCTCCTCGACGAGGGTGCGGGTGCGGACCGTCTCGGGACGGGTGGAGTCGCCGATGTACGCCTCGGGGGCCTTGCCCTTGAGCGCCTTGACCGTGGCGACCATGCCACCGTGGTACTGGAAGTAGTCGTCGGAGTCCGCGATGTCGTGCTCGCGGGTGTCGGTGTTCTTGGCGGCGACCGCGATGCGCTTGTAGGCGGTCTCCATCTCGTCCCGGGCCGGGCGGCCCTCCAGACCGCGGCCGTAGGCGTAGCCGCCCCAGACGGTGTAGACCTCGGCGAGGTCGGCGTCGGTGCGCCAGTCGCGGGAGTCGATCAGCTGGAGCAGACCCGCGCCGTACGTCCCCGGGCGAGAGCCGAAGATGCGGGTGGTGGCGCGCCGCTCGTCGCCGTGCTCGGCCAGGTCGGCCTGGGAGTGGGCGCGCACGAAGTTGGACTCCGCGGGCTCGTCCAGGCCGGCGACCAGCCGTACGGCGTCGTCGAGCAGGCCGATGACGTGCGGGAACGCGTCCCGGAAGAAGCCCGAGATGCGCAGCGTGACGTCGACACGGGGGCGGCCGAGCTCGGCGAGCGGGATCGGCTCCAGTCCGTTGACCCGGCGCGAGGCGTCGTCCCATACGGGGCGGACGCCCAGCAGGGCGAGGGCCTCTGCCACGTCGTCGCCGCTGGTCCGCATCGCGCTCGTGCCCCACAGGGACAGCCCGACCGACTGCGGCCAGTCGCCGTTGTCGGAGCGGTAGCGCTCCAGGAGCGAGTCGGCGAGGGCCTGACCGGTCTCCCAGGCCAGACGGGAGGGAACGGCCTTGGGGTCGACGGAGTAGAAGTTACGGCCCGTCGGCAGAACGTTGACCAGGCCACGGAGCGGGGATCCCGAGGGGCCCGCCGGGACGAAGCCGCCGTTCAGCGCGTGCACGGCGTGGTCGATCTCGTCGGTGGTGGCGGCGAGGCGCGGGACGACCTGGCGGGCGGCGAAGTCGAGGATGTCGGCGACCGCGGACGAGTGCCCCTCGGCGACAGCGGACACCGCCGCCGGGTCCCAGTCCGCGTCCTCCATCGCCTGGACCAGGCCGCGGGCGGTGGCCTCGGCCTCGTCGGCCGTCGTACGGGTCGCGGCGGACTCGTCGAGACCGAGTGCCTCGCGCAGACCGGGCAGGGCGGACGTACCGCCCCAGATCTGGCGGGCGCGGAGGATGGACAGGACGAGGTTGACGCGGGCCTCACCGGCCGGGGCGCCGCCCAGGACATGCAGACCGTCGCGGATCTGGGCGTCCTTGACCTCGCACAGCCAGCCGTCGACGTGCAGCAGGAAGTCGTCGAAGCCGTCGTCGTCCGGGCGGGCCTCCAGGCCCAGGTCGTGGTCGAGCTTGGCGGCCTGGATCAGCGTCCAGATCTGGGCGCGGATCGCGGGCAGCTTGGCCGGGTCCATGGCGGAGATCGCCGCATACTCGTCGAGCAGCTGCTCCAGGCGCGCGATGTCGCCGTAGGACTCGGCGCGGGCCATCGGCGGCACGAGGTGGTCGACGAGGGTGGCGTGCACCCGGCGCTTGGCCTGGGTGCCCTCGCCGGGGTCGTTGACCAGGAAGGGGTAGACGAGCGGGAGGTCACCGAGGGCGGCGTCCGGGCCGCAGGCCGCGGACAGGCCCGCGTTCTTGCCGGGCAGCCACTCCAGGTTGCCGTGCTTGCCCAGGTGGACCATGGCGTCCGCGCCAAAACCGCCGTCGTCCGCGGAGGCCGCGATCCAGCGGTACGCCGCCAAGTAGTGGTGCGAGGGCGGCAGATCGGGGTCGTGGTAGATCGCGATCGGGTTCTCGCCGAAGCCGCGCGGCGGCTGGATGAGGATGAGGAGATTGCCGCGGCGCAGGGCGGCCAGCACGATGTCGCCGTCGGGGTTGCTGCTGCGGTCGACGAACATCTCGCCGGGCGGCGGCCCCCAGTGCTCCTCGACGGAGTCCCGGAGCTCCTGCGGGAGCGTGGCGTACCAGCGCTTGTAGTCGGCGGCCGGGATACGGACGGGGTTACGGGCGAGCTGCTCCTCGGTGAGCCACTCCTGGTCGTGGCCGCCGGCCTCGATGAGGGCGTAGATCAGCTCGTCACCGTCGCCGGACACCAGGCCGGGAACCTCTTCGGTGCCGAAGTCGTAGCCGTCGGCCTGAAGGCGGCGCAGCAGGGCGACGGCACTGGCCGGGGTGTCCAGGCCGACCGCGTTGCCGATCCGGGAGTGCTTGGTCGGGTACGCGGACAGCACCAGCGCGAGGCGCTTCTCGGCGGCCGGGATGTGCCGCAGCCGGGCGTGCCGGACGGCGATGCCGGCGACCCGGGCGGCGCGCTCGGGGTCGGCGACGTACATCGGCAGACCGTCCTCGTCGACCTCCTTGAAGGAGAACGGGACGGTGATCAGCCGGCCGTCGAACTCGGGGACCGCGATCTGCGAGGCGGCGTCCAGCGGCGACAGCCCCTCGTCGTTCTCCTCCCAGGCGCTGCGCGGCCCGGTCAGGCACAGGGCCTGGAGGATCGGTACGTCGAGGGCGGCCAGCGCGCCCGCGTCCCAGGACTCGTCGTCGCCGCCGGCGGAGGCCTCGGCGGGCTTGGTGCCGCCCGCGGCGAGAACCGTGGTGACCAGGGCGTCGGCGGCCCGCAGCTCCTCGATCAGCTCCGGCTCGGGGGCGCGGAGGGAGGCGACGAACAGGGGCCGGGCGCGGCCGCCCGCCGCCTCGATCTGCTCGCACAGGGTCCGTACGAAGCCGGTGTTGCCGCTCATGTGGTGGGCGCGGTAGTAGAGCACGGCGACCAGCGGGCCGGTCTCGTTGCGGGCTTCCCACTCCAGCGGGCCCCAGGACGGCGCCGGGGCCGGCGGGTCGAAGCCGTGGCCGGTCAGCAGCACCGTGTCGGAGAGGAAGCGGGCGAGCTGGTCGAGGTTGGCGGGCCCGCCGTGCGCGAGGTAGGCGTGCGCCTCGGCCGCGATGCCGACCGGGACCGTCGACTGCTCCATGAGCTGGGCGTCGGGGGCCTGTTCACCGGTGAGCACGACGACCGGCCGGTGCTGGTCCTCGGCGAGCAGCACCTCCAGGCCCTCCTCCCAGGCACGGATGCCGCCGAGGAGGCGTACGACGACGAGGTCACAGCCCTCCAGCAGCGCGGGCAGTTCGGCGACATCGAGCCGGGCGGGGTTGGCGAGCCGGTACGGCACGGGACCCGTGGCCGCGCGGGCGCTGAGCAGGTCGGTGTCGGAGGTCGACAGCAGCAGAAGCATGCGAGCGCAGGCCTTCCTCGGGGTGTCCGCGCCCCGGGTGGTCGTAAGGACGGCGGGAGTTCCTGGCTCGCCCGGCGGTTTCCGGGTTCACAGTGGCGGGACCGCGCCGGATTCTCACCGGGCTTCCTCCCTAGGGCCGTAGGACCCTGCGCCGTCGCTGGCGTCGGTGGGCCAGCCGACCCACCGACCTGCATAGTAAGGGCTGTGGACGGCCGAGGTAAGCGGGCCTCCGGGCAGGCCGGACCGGTGCGGGGGCGCGCACGCCGCGGGCCGGGCGCCTGGCCGGATCCGGCCCGGATCGGCGCCCGCCCCCGTGGGTATGCTCGCGGCCATGCCGCCCTCCCCCTCGACACGGCCCCAGGCCGCCGCACCGCCGCTGCGCGACCGCGGTGACGCCTGCCCGGGAGCGCTGCGGCTGCACCGGGCCGCCGACGGCCATCTCGCCCGAATCCGGCTGCCCGCCGGAGATCTGACGGTTCGTCAGGCTGCTGCCCTGGCCGATGCCGCGGACCTGCTCGGCGACGGCCATCTCTCCCTCACCTCCCGCGGCAACGTCGAGCTCCGCGGCCTCGCGGAGGGCTGCGGCGGCCGGCTCGCCGCGCTGCTGCGCGACGCCGGCCTGCTGCCCTCCGAACGCCATGAACGCATCCGCAACATCCTCGCTTCCCCGCTGGCCGGACTGGACCGCCACACCCCTTCTGACGTGCGACGGTGGGCCCGTGAGCTGGACGCGCTGCTCTGTGCGAGCGAGTCCGCGACCGCCCTCTCGGGCCGTTTCCTGTTCGTGCTGGACGACGGGCGGGGCGATGTGGCGGCGCTCGGCGGAGATGTGAGCTTGCTCGCAGAAGCAGAAGCAGACGCAGAACCGGGAGCGGCCGGGGACCGGTCCGGCCCGGCGGGCGGCGCCCTGCTGCGGGTCGGCGACGATCCGGCGGCGCTGCGGATCGCAGGACCGGACGCTCCGCGTGCCGCGCTCGCCGCCGCCGAGGCCTTCCTGACCGCCGCCGCGGCGAGCGGCAGCGGCGCCTGGCGGGTCCGCGAACTCCCCGACGGACACGGCCTGACGGCCCGGGACGTGGCGGCGGCACTGCGGTCGGCGGGCATCCGGGCCGCTTTTGTGCCCGAGGCTCCCGCACCCGGCACCCGCACCTCCCCGCCGTACGCGGACTCCGCCGCCCCCGGCATCGTCGAGGGCCCCGACGACGACCGCGCGCTCTCGGTCCTGGCGCCGCTGGGCCGGCTGTCGGTGACCCAATGGCGGCTGCTGACCGCGATCGCCGCCGGCGACGGCTCGGGGGCGCTGCGCCTCACCCCGTGGCGCGGCGTCGTCCTGCCCGGACTGCCGGCCGCCGCGGCACCCCGCCGGCTGGCGGAGCTGACCACCGCCGGACTGATCACCGACCCGGCCTCTCCCTGGCACCGGCTCGGCGCCTGTACGGGCCGCCCCGGCTGCGCCAAGTCCCTCACCGACGTACGCGCCGACGCGACGGCCGCGCTCGCCGCCGGCGCGGCCGTCCCGGACGGACTGCCCACCGGCCCCGCCCCCGAGGGCCTCCCCGTGTACTGGTCCGGCTGCGCACGCCGCTGCGGTCACCCGCACGGCACCTGGATCGACGTACTGGCCACGGCGGAGGGCTACCGGGTAGCACTGGTGGGACCGGACACCGCACCGGACACCGCACCGACCGCCGCACGCACCGCGGCACCCCCGCCCACGGCTCCGGCCCCGGCCCCGGCCCCATGAACCACAGCAACCCCAAAGCCCCATGCCCTGGCCCATGAACCACCCGAGCCACCCGAGCCACCCGAGCCACCCGAGCTATGCGAACCACCCGAGCCATGCGAACCACCTGAATTACCCGATCCAGCCGATCCACCCGATTCATGTGAACCACCGAGCCCTCCCGCACCCGACACCCCCGAGGCCAGAGTGACCGCGTTCGACTACGAGAAGGACGGTGCGGCGATCTACCGCCAGTCCTTCGCCACCATCCGCGCCGAGGCGGATCTCGCCGGGCTGCCCGCCGACGTCAGCCAGGTAGCGGTCCGGATGATCCACGCCTGCGGCATGGTCGACCTGGTACGCGATCTGGCCTTCACCCCCGACGTGGTGGCAGCCGCCCGCAAGGCGCTGCACGCCGGTGCGCCGATCCTCTGCGACGCCAACATGGTCGCCAGCGGCGTCACCCGTAAGCGGCTGCCGGCGAACAACGACGTGCTGTGCACGCTCGCCGACCCCTCCGTCGCCGACCTGGCCGCCCGGATGGGGACGACCCGCAGCGCCGCGGCCCTGGAGCTGTGGCGGGACCGTATGGAAGGCGCCGTGGTCGCGTTCGGCAACGCCCCCACCGCCCTCTTCCGGTTCCTCGAAATGATCGAGGAGGGCGCGCCCCGCCCGGCCGTCGTGATCGGCATACCCGTCGGCTTCATCGGCGCCGCGGAGTCCAAGGACGCGCTGATCGCCCACCCGTCGAAGCTGGACCACATCGTGGTGCGCGGCCGTCGTGGCGGCAGCGCCATGGCCGCGGCCGCGATCAACGCCATGGCAAGCGAGGAAGAGTAAGCGTGAGCGAGCAGCAGGCAACCGGTGACGGCAGCGTCGCGAACACGGCCGGCCCTGGCCGCCTCTACGGGGTCGGCCTCGGCCCCGGCGACCCGTCCCTCATGACGGTCCGGGCCGTCCAGGTGATCGACCGGGCCGATGTCATCGCCTACCACAGCGCCCGCCACGGACGCTCGATCGCGCGCTCCATCGCCGCCGAGCACCTGCGCGCCGACCACATCGAGGAGGCGCTGGTCTACCCGGTCACCACCGAGTCGACCGACCACCCCGGCGGCTACCGGGGCGCCCTGGACGAGTTCTACGAGTCCGCGGCGGCCCGCCTCGCCGCCCACCTCGACGCCGGCCGCACCGTCGCCGTCATCTCCGAGGGCGACCCGCTCTTCTACGGCTCCTACCAGCACATGCACAAGCGGCTGGCCCACCGCTACCCGACCGAGGTCATCCCCGGCGTCACCTCCATCAGCGCCGCCGCGGCCCGCCTGGGCAAGCCGCTCGCCGAGGCCGACGAGGTCCTGACGATCCTCCCCGGCACGCTCCCGGAGGAAGAACTCACCGCCCGTCTGGCCTCGACCGACACCGCCGTCGTCATGAAGCTCGGCCGCACCTTCCCCACCGTCCGCCGCGCCATGGAACGCTCCGGCCGCCTGCCGGAGGCCCACTACGTCGAACGTGCCACCATGCCCGGCGAACGCACGCAGATGCTGACGGACATCGACGCCGAGACGGTCCCGTACTTCTCCGTCACCGTCGTCCCCAGCCGCATCGCCGACCTGCCACCCGCGACGATCACCTCGCCCGTCAGCGGAGAGGCCGCCACCCCGCCCGACGACACCGACGAGCTGCTCGCCGCACCGGACGGGACGGGCAAGCCGGCCGCATCGCCCGACGGCCGCGGTGAATTGGTGGTCGATGAAGCGGTGGCCGGTGAAGCGGTGGCCGGTCAGGTGGTGGTCGTCGGCACCGGCCCCGCCGGCCCCCTCTGGCTGACCCCCGAATCCCGCGGCGCCCTCGCCGCCGCCGAAGACCTCGTCGGCTACACCACCTACCTGGACCGCGTCCCGCTGCGCCCCGGCCAGCGCCGCCACGCCTCCGACAACAAGGTCGAGTCCGAACGCGCCGAACTCGCCCTCGACCTCGCCCGGCGCGGCCGTCGGGTGGCCGTGGTCTCCGGCGGCGACCCCGGCATCTTCGCCATGGCCACCGCCGTCCTGGAGGTCGCCTCCCAGGACCCGTACCGCGCCATCCCCGTACGCGTCCTGCCGGGCGTCACCGCCGCCAACGCCGCCGCCGCCCGCGCCGGCGCCCCGCTCGGCCACGACTACGCGGTCATCTCCCTCTCCGACCGCCTCAAGCCCTGGGAAGTCATCGCCGAACGCCTCCACGCGGCGGCCTCCGCCGACCTGGCCCTCGCCCTCTACAACCCCGGCTCCCGCAGCCGCACCTGGCAGGTCGGCAAGACCCGCGAACTCCTCCTGGAACACCGCGCCCCCGACACCCCGGTCATCCTCGCCCGCGACATCGGCGGCCCCGAGGAATCCGTCCGCACCGTCCGCCTGGCCGACCTGGACCCGCTCCAGGTCGACATGCGCACCCTCCTGATCGTCGGCTCGTCCCAGACCCAGGCGGTACGGCGCGACGACGGCACGGAGATCGTGTGGACACCGCGGAGGTACCCGGAGAAGTGAGCCGGACGGCTGCCCAGTCCGCGCTTAGTCCAGACACCTGAGGTACTGCCCGAACCTGTCGAAGGTCGGGCAGTTCCCGTGCCTGCCGTGCGGCGAGGCGGGGCCGGACCTTCGAATGCGTTACCGGGACAGTTTCCTCTCCCGCGGCTGACGCCCCTGCTTGCCCGAACGCTCTTCGTGGCCGGCCCGGACTCGCCCCGCCTTGACTGCCTTGACCGCAGTCTTCGGCGTCGGCGCGACCGGCCGGGCCTTCAGGAGCTGCGATACCCGTTGGAAGGAGACACCGAGGACACGACCGGCGTCCCGTTGGCTCAGTGACTCGGTCAAGGTGGCCGCGGCTTCCTGCATGGCCTTCTGCGCGGCTTTCCTGGCGTCCTCGGCGTCCTTTTCGGCCTTCTCCGCAGCCTTGAGAGCCTGCACTGCCTCCTTGGGCAGCACCGGCTCGATCTCTACCTCGACATCCTCGATCTCGACATCAAGCATGACGGCAATGGCTTCACGGGCTGCCTCATCGGCCTTGTCGAGGCGTTTGGCCTGGCTGAACACCCCCGGGAGGTCAGGGACCTCCAAGGCCCACCAATCACCCGCGCGGCGCGCTGTGACGCGGTAGGCGGTCATCTCCACCACCCTTCTCCGAGCTCCGGTTCGAGCGCCTTACAGATTCCCTGGCCGGTGAGTTCGTTGATTTCGGTGTGCTTGGGGATCACGACGCGCGTGCTGCCGCACACCCAGGTTTGGTGGCTGCCCTTCTGGCGAACCAGGTCGAAGGCGACGCCTCGGGGTTTGGCTGCGTCCCTGATCTTTTTGATCAGGTCCCTGTACTTCATAAGTGTAAGTCCAATGAAACTAGACACGTCAAGTCAAGCATGAATAGACAGACCTTCTCTTGTTGCGCCCACCGCGCGGGATTCCTCGCACCGAAGCGGCCCGGCGACAGGGGCAGACCGTGCACATGGAGACGATTCAACTGGCGGATATCTCACGGCAGTTGTTGTCAGACTCTCGCCGTGAGCTCGGCCTGGCCTTCGACCGGCCTGCCGACCACGGGACTCCTCTTGATCACGTTGCCCGGCGGGGCGACGTGATCAAGAGGAGGGTGCGGCCGGTCAACCGAGCCGGCCGTCCTTCACGCCGCCTATGAAGCCTGACCAGGCAGCGACTGGGAAGAGCAGCACACCACCGGTCGGGTTCTTACTGTCACGGACCGGGACGACGCCGGGGAAACCATCGGAGACCTCAACACAGTTGTCGGCTCCGCCATCGCTGTAGCTGCTCTTACGCCAGGCAACGCTTGCCAGGTTGGGGATCGTCTTCATGGTCTGCTGTCCTCCACTCGCCTCAGTGGAACTGGTCAGCCGTCACGCCACCTATGAAGGCCGACCAAGCTGCGGCCGGGAAAAACAGCACACCGCCGGTCGGGTTCTTGCTGTCGCGGACCGGGACTGCACCGGGGAAACCATCGGAGACCTCAACACAGTTGTCGGCTCCGCCATCGCTGTAGCTGCTCTTACGCCACACGGCGTCGACCAGGTCGCTGGCTGTCTTCATGGTCTGCTGTCCTCCACCAACTGCTCGATGAACGCTGCTGATTCAGACGGCGAGAGGGCCTCGTCGCGGAGCCGATCGTAGGCCAGGCGATATGGCTCAACCTCCTCTGGCTCTTCGATCAGTTCACCCGAGCTGTTGCCTTCGAGGTAGGCAACGGCCCCACCGTCCGCCATCCACAACAGCCAGAGCGAACCACCCACCAGGCTATGCACTCCGGCAGAGAACGGAAGGATCTGAATGGTCATGTGCGGGGACCTGGCAGCCTCCAAGATCCGCACCAGCTGGTCATGCCAGATGACAGGGTCGCGCACCGGCCGTCGAAGCGCCGACTCGTCGAGGATGACCCGAACGTTCGGCGGTCGGTGACGTTGCAGCAACTCCTGTCTGCCCAGTCGGGCAGCGACGTTCTCTTCGATCTCGTCGGGGCTTATGGGCGTTGTCACCGACGACAGCACCACTCGGGCGAAGTCCTCGGTTTGCAGCAACCCAGGGATGGCGCTCGCGTATGTATGCAGGATCGTCGCCTTCGCCTCCAGCTGCATGAACTCCCGGTACTTGTCCTTGAACGCATCCAGCCGTGCCAGCCCCCACAACCGCACCAGCAGCCCGCCCGTGCCGTACGTCCGGTCCAGGGCCTGCATGACCGGCAGCTTCGAGAGTCGTTCGCCGGTTTCCAGGCGGTGCAAGTAGGTGCGGTCGTACTTGATCTCGTCGGCCAGCCGGGCCAGCGACCTGCCGGACGACTCCCGTAACCGGCGGAGTTCACATGCAAGGACCCAACGGGCCGAGCCCTCGTCCTCGGAATTCTTTTCGACCATTCGCCAATTCCCCCATCCCCCTGTTGTCCCGTTCCGACGGCAACGCCAACTCCCTGTCGGAGGCGGCTTGTTGTGACGACTCTAGAACTGCGAAAGGGCTTTGGCAGCCCAGTCAGGACTCGAACGGAGAAGAGGAATGGGAATGGCGGAGCGCAGTCCGGCGGCCGGGAAGATCAGGGACGCGGAGCAGGCGTGCGGCGAGCTGCGGACGGCGCTGAAGGCGGCAGACATCACCCTGCCGTCGCTGGCCGTGGACGTGGTCTCGCTGGCGGAGCACTTTCCGCGGCCGCTCGTGGAGCTGGGCCGCTGCACCCCCGAAGTCGCACGCCGGCTCGCGGACGCGGTGCGGACGTGCGCCCCATGAGCGAGGACAAGGAGAAGGGGGAGAAGGGTGATTCCACGACCGTCCGTGATCCGAGCGGCGACGACGAGCCGAACGACGCGCCAGAGGAATCCGTAACGCCGCCGAGAATGAGCCGAAGCCGCGGAGAATTAGCCGAAAGGGTCCGCGAGGCCAATTACCTCAGCGTGAATTGGCCTCGCTGAAAATGCGGTGGACCCAGTTGGCGGCCTCGTCCGGACCTGCCACCACCGGCACCCCCTCCGGCACCGGCGGCCGCTGTACGACCACCACCGGCACCCCCGCCTCCCGCGCCGCCGTCAGCTTGGCGGCGGTCGCGGCGGCACCGCTGTCCTTCGTGACGAGGACGTCGATGCGGTGGGCGCGGAGCAGCTCCCGTTCGCCGTCCAGGGTGAAGGGGCCGCGGTCCAGGAGGGTGGTCATCCGGGGCGGGTACGGGGGCTCGGGGGCGTCGACCGAGCGGACGAGGAACCAGAGGTCGGTGAGGTGGGCGAAGTGGGAGAGGCCCATCCGGCCGGTGGTGAGGAAGATGCGGGTGCCGAGGGCGGGGAGGGCGGCGGCGGCCTCGTCCAGGGAGGTGACCTGGTGCCATGTGTCGCCGGGTCCCGGCACCCAGCCGGGCCTGCGGACGGCGAGCAGGGGAACATGGGCGGTGGCGGCGGCCTGGGCCGCACTGCAACTGATCGTGTCGGCGAAAGGATGGGTGGCGTCGATGAGCGCGTCCACCGCGTGCTCGCGCAGCCAGCGGGTGAGGCCCTCGGGGCCGCCGAACCCTCCGATGCGTACCTCCCCGGCGGGCAGCCGGGGCGCGGCGACCCGGCCGGCGAGCGAGGTCGTCACGCGCAGGGACGGCTCCGGTGCCAGGCCGGCGGCCAGGCGGCGGGCCTCCGTCGTACCGCCGAGGATCAGTACGTGGCGCGGCGGGCGGGCTGCGTCGGGCATGGGATGTGGGTTCCTCCGTGGCTGAAGCGCAACCGCAGGGTACGGGCAAGGCCGCCGGAGGGCGTAGCGCGCAGCTCGCGCACACCGGGCTGCGGCACGGCTGGACGACCGGTGCCTGTGCGACGGCGGCGAGCACGGCCGCGTACACGGCGCTGCTCGGCGGCGAGTTCCCGGATCCGGTGACGATCACGCTGCCGAAGGGGCAGACCCCGGCCTTCGCGCTGGCGGTGGAGGAGCTCGCGCCGGGGCGGACGGCCGCCATGGCGGGGGTGGTGAAGGACGCGGGCGACGATCCGGATGTGACGCACGGGGCGCTCGTCCGGGCCACCGTGCGGGCGCTGCCCGCCGGATCGGGGGTCGTCTTCAAGGCCGGTCCGGGGGTCGGGACCGTGACCCGGCCCGGCCTGCCGCTGGACGTCGGTGAGCCGGCGGTCAATCCCGTACCGCGGCAGATGATGCGGGAGCATCTCGCGGAGGTCGCCCGGCGCCACGGCGGCGGGCCGGGGGCGACGGCCGACGTCGAGGTGGAGATCTCCGTCGATCACGGGGAGGAGATCGCCCGGAGCACCTGGAATCCGCGGCTGGGGATTCTGGGCGGGCTGTCGATCCTGGGGACCACCGGGATCGTCGTGCCGTATTCCTGCTCGGCCTGGATCGACTCCATCCGGCGGGGCGTGGATGTGGCGCGGGCGGCCGGACGGCGGCATGTGGCCGGGTGTACGGGATCGACGTCGGAGAAGGTCGCCGTCGCCCTGCACCACCTGCCCGAGGACGCGCTGCTGGACATGGGCGACTTCGCGGGGGCGGTGCTGAAGTACATCCGGCGCCATCCCGTGGAGCGGCTCACCATCTGCGGCGGGTTCGCCAAGCTGTCCAAGCTGGCGGCCGGGCATCTGGATCTGCACTCCGCGCGGTCCCAGGTCGACAAGGGGTTCCTCGCGGAACTCGCCCGGCGGGGCGGGGCGGACGAGGCGCTGGCGGGGGCGGTGGCGGAGGCCAACACGGGCCTGGCGGCGCTCCAGTTGTGCGCCGCGGCGGGCGTCCCGCTGGGGGATCTGGTGGCGGCGACGGCGCGTGACGAGTCGCTGGCCGTGCTGCGGGGCGCGCCCGTCGCGGTCGATGTCATCTGTATCGACCGGGCGGGGATGGTGGTGGGACGGGCGGAGCCGCGGGGGCCGGGGGACACCGGCCAGGGAAGCCCTCTCCGTTGAAGGGCTCCCCCACCTCCGCACCTGTCAGGTGCGCAACCCGTACCGGTTCGCCGCACAGTCGTTGCCGCGGCCGGTGAGTCTGCCCAGCACCGTGCCGAGGGCACAGGTGGTCAGCCGGAGCGGGTTGTCGCGGAACCCGGGGCGGCTGGAGCGGCCTTCCCGGCGCTCGCTCATCCGGCTCGGCTGGTCGGTCATCCGGCCCGGGCTGTTGTGCATCCACGGCGAGCTGTCGTGCCGCTGTCCCGGGGTGTCCGTCGCCTGCGCGACATGCTCCCTGCCGTCGGCACCGGCGACATTGCCGCCGAAGAGCGTCAGCAGGACTGCGGCGCCGACCGCACCGGCGGCCAGTCTGGTACGCATCGTGGCGTACTCCTTTGCTTCGGCCCCCCTTGGGTGTCGCAGCTTCCTTACCGGCCCCCGGGAGCCGAGTAACGGACATTCACCCCGATGCGGTCATACAGTCATACGGACGGTCCCGGGAGGCCTACGGACGGGCGATGGGGCGCGCGTAGCGGAAGCAGCGCCTTCCGGTACGGGACTCCACCGAAAGCACGGACGCAGGGGAATTCATTCGCTTCTGGCGGCCTAAAGGATGTTTCAGGGCTCGGCATAAATCTATGACCCGCGTTACGCGGAAAATGCAGACATCTCCTGCCATCACGCTCGGCGGTGGGCACTCGGCGCACCCGGTCCGCGGATTCACCCGAGGACCCCAAGGGGGCATGACGGCCCATTCCATGACCGTTGTCCCGCAGCTGCCACGCAAGGGGGCCGTCCACAGGAATCGGGCAAAGCCGCACGTCAGGGCGGCCGTTGCGGCACATTTCAGGCCGGTGAAAAATCTGGCGATAAGTTGCCGCGAAACCACGTGCCGTGATTGCATTTCATGAACACACGGACGCCATTACGGGTGTCACATTCCCGGTGCCGGGCGACCGTGTTGCGGCCGGATTACCCAGCCACAATTCGGCCTGCGTTGGTTGAAAAAATCCACAGCTTTTACGGGAAGGTCACATCATGCGCAACGGCTTCACCCCTGCCGCCACGGAGATTTCCGACAGCGAGCTGGAGAACATCGCCGGTGGCATCGCCGGCGCCGGTGCCAACGCGGGCGCCGAGATCGCCGGGCACGGCGCCAACCTGAACGTCGGCGGCTTCGTCGGCGGCGGCGCGTCGATCTCCCCCGAGGGCGTCAGCGCGCAGCTCTCCGGCTCCGCCCTGGCCTCGGTGCAGACCAGCGGTCTCTGAGAGCTGAGACCGAAGGGGAACCTGCTCCCCCGGCGGCGCGGCCGCCCACGAGCAGGACGCACCGGAACCCCGGGACCTCCCGTCCCGGGGCTTTGGTGCGTCCGGACTCAGGGAGTGTCCGCGGGCGCGGGGTCCTGCACACCGCACCCGCCGTGCGGCCGCTCGCGGTCCGCCGAATAGAGATGGCTGTCGCGGAACTGCTCGGCGCCCAGGGTGCGGCCGACCATGATGACGGCCGTACGGACCACGCCCGCGGCCTTCACCTGGCCGGCGATGTCGGCGAGGGTGCCGCGCAGCACGAGTTCATCGGGGCGGGAGGCCATGGCGACGACGGCGGCCGGGCAGTCGGCGCCGTAGTGCGGCAGGAGTTCGGCGACGACCCGGTCGACGTACATGGCGGCCAGGTGGAGGACCAGCAGCGCGCCGCTGCTGCCCAGCGTGGCGAGGTCCTCGCCCTCGGGCATGGGGGTGGCGCGCTGGGCGACGCGGGTGAGGATGACGGTCTGGCCGACGGTGGGGACGGTCAGCTCGCGCTTGAGGGCGGCGGCCGCGGCGGCGAACGCGGGGACGCCCGGCACCACCTCGTACGGCACCCCGGCCGCGTCCAGCCGGCGCATCTGCTCGGCGACTGCGCTGAAGACGGACGGGTCGCCGGAGTGCAGCCGGGCGACGTCGTGGCCCTCCTCGTGGGCGCGCACCATCTCGGCGGTGATCGTGTCGAGGTCCAGCTGAGCGGTGTCGACGAGCCGGGCGCCGGGCGGGCACTCGGCGAGCAGCTCGCGCGGCACCAGGCTGCCCGCGTAGAGGCAGACCCCGCAGGAGGCGAGCGTACGGGCACCGCGCACGGTGATCAGGTCGGCGGCGCCGGGACCTGCGCCGATGAAGTGGACGGTCATGGTTGCTCGGTCTCCTGGGGGAGGGAGGACGGGGACGGGGAGACGGTCTGCGGCTTCACGGCCGACCACTGGGTGACCGGCATCGCCTGCCGCCAGCCCGTGAAGCCGCCGACCGGCACCGCATGGGCGACCGCGAGCCGGACCAGTTCGCCGCCGTACTGCCGGTAGTGGTCGGCGAGCAGCGCCTCGGACTCCAGCGTCACGGTGTTCGCGACGATCCGGCCGCCCGCCGGCAGCGCCTCCCAGCACGCGGCCAGCAGACCGGGGGCGGTCAGCCCGCCGCCGATGAACACCGCGTCCGGCGTCGGCAGACCCTCCAGCGCGGCGGGCGCGGGACCGTGGACGATGCGCAGCGCCGTTACGCCGAGCGAGGCCGCGTTACGGCCGATCCGCTCGGCCCGTACGGCGTCCCGCTCGACGCTGACGGCGCGGCAGCTGCGGTGCGCCCGCAGCCACTCGATGGCGATGGAGCCGGAGCCGCCGCCGATGTCCCACAGGAGTTCACCGGGGGCGGGCGCCAGCGCGGCGAGGGTGGCGGCGCGGACATGGCGCTTGGTGAGCTGGCCGTCGTGTTCGTAGGCGGCGTCGGGGAGGCCCGGGACGGTGGACAGGGGCGGGGTGCCGGGCGCGCGGCGGCAGTCGAGGGCGATGACGTTGAGGGGGTCGGCGGGCGGGGCGTCCCAGCCGTCGGCGGTGCCCTCGGCCGTCCGTTCACGGTCGCCGCCGAGCTGCTCCAGTACGCGCATACGGGTCGGGCCGAAGCCGTGGGCGCGCAGCAGGGCGGCGACCTCGGCGGGGGTGCCGGCCCCGGCGGACAGCACCAGCAGGCGGTGGCCGTCGTACAGCGCGCGGGCCAGGTTCTCGGTGGGCCGTCCGACGAGCGTGATGACCTCGGTGTCCTCCAGCGGCCAGCCGAGCCGGGCGCAGGCGTAGGAGACGGAGGAGGGGTGGGGGAGGATGCGGAGCCGAGGCTCCCCCTGGGCGGCCGCCGGCTCTTCCGCCAGCACCTCGGTCAGGGTCCGCCCGATCCCGTAGAACATCGGGTCGCCGCTGGCCAGCACGCAGACCCGGCGCCCGGCGTGCGCGGCCAGCAGTCCGGGGACGGCGGGGCGCAGGGGCGCGGGCCACGGGACGCGCTCACCGGCGCACTCCTCGGGCAGCAGCGCGAGCTGGCGGGGGCCGCCGATCAGCACCTCGGCGGTCCACAGGGCCTGCTGGGAGGCGGCGGGCAGTCCGTCCCAGCCGTCGGCCCCGATGCCGACGACGGAAAGGGGTTCAGGAGCGGCCGGGGCGGGTGGTGCGGGGCTCACTGCCGAGTACCTCAGAGGTCGGGAGGGGCCGGTCCCGGGAAGGGGCGCCGGTCCGGGGGACGGGAGCCGAACTTTACTGACCGGTCGGATCGCACGGTCCCGCTGCCCCCCACGAACCGCAGGCAGGCGGCCGCCCGGACCGGGCCGGACCCCGTCACCTGCCGCGCGCGCTCACGCCAGCAGCGCGATCAGGAACTGCCCCGCGAACAGAAACGCCGCGCAGAAGCCCACGCCCGCCGGGAACCACTGCCAGATGCCGCGCGGGGAGTCGAAGCAGACCAGGTAGCCGAGGACGGCGACCACGCCGGTCAGCGCGCCCAGCCAGAAGGGGAGGCCCTCGTGGTGGGTGGACAGGAGGGCGACGGCGGCCAGCAGGCCGAGCACCGCCAGGATCTGGCCCTTGCCGGGTGCGGGCCGCGCGGTCTCGCCCGTAGCACTCATAGCGCCGGATGCTACCCGGGCGCGGGGGCCTCGACGGCTTCCCACGCCAGCCGGAAGCGGACATCCCAGCTCCGTTTCCCGCGCCAACTCCGCTCCGCTTCCGCACCGCTCTGACCAGGGACGATAGGCCGTTTGACGGTAATGACAACGGTCACCGATGCAGCCTTTGGATCTTTGCCCGAAGTGCGGTTTGCTTCGCACGAGGAGCCAGGAAGGAGCGCGCCCATGACCGAGCACGCCCACAGCCACGGGCACAGCCACGGGCACAGCCACAGCCATGCGCACGGGGTCGCACCGGACGCCGACCGGCGCTGGCTGCGCAGCGCGCTCATCCTGCTCACCGCGTACATGGCGGTCGAGGTCGTCATCGGTGTGGTGGCGCAGTCCCTGGCACTGATCTCGGACGCCGCCCACATGCTCACCGACGCGGTCTCGATCGTGCTGGCCCTGGTCGCGATGCGGCTGGCCGCGCGGCCGGCGCGCGGCGGCTACACCTACGGGCTCAAGCGCGCCGAGATCCTCTCCGCGCAGGCCAACGGCATCACCTTGCTGCTGCTGTCGGTCTGGCTGGCGTACGAGGCGGTCGAGCGGCTGATCTCGCCGCCGAAGGTGACCGGCGGGCTGGTGCTGGTCACCGCGCTGGCCGGGATCGTGGTGAATCTGATCTGCACCTGGCTGCTGTCGAAGGCCAACCGCTCCAGCCTGAACGTCGAGGGCGCCTACCAGCACATCCTCACCGACCTGTTCGGGTTCGTCGCCACCGCCGTCGCCGGTCTGATCGTGCTGACGACGGGCTTCGAGCGGGCGGACGCGATCGCCTCGCTCGTGGTCGTCGCGCTGATGCTGCGGGCCGGTACGGGGCTGGTGCGCGAGTCCGGACGGATCTTCATGGAGGCCGCGCCGACGGGCGTCGACCCGGACGCCCTGGGCGAGCGGCTGGCCGCCACGGACGAGGTCGTCGAGGTGCACGATCTGCACATCTGGCTGATCACCTCGGGGCAGCCTGCGCTGTCCGCGCACATCCTCGTGGCGCCCGGCGGCGACTGCCACAAGGTCCGCCGCAGTCTCCAGGAGCTGCTGAGCGGCGAGTACGGCATCGGCCACGCCACCCTCCAGGTCGACCACGTCGGCGAACAGGGCTCGCCCGACGACGTCCTGACGCTGGGCCCGCGGCCCGACACCGGCCCCGGCACCGGCCCGGAGGAGCAGACCGGCCATTGCGAGGACGCCCATGGCCCGGTGCACCGGTCGGGGCCGCATCGGCGTTGAGGGACGGGGCCGCCCGCCCTCACTCGGGTGAACCCGGCCGGGGAGGAGCCCGCCTGCCGCCGGTGACGGGGGCCGCGGTGCTCGGATGACGGCATGAGAACCGCCGTTGTCTGCGCGCTGCTGTGCGCCGCCACGCTCCCCGCTCCGTCCGCCGCCGCGTCCGCCCCGCAGGCCCCGCCCGCCGTCTCGGTCACGGTGGCCGTCACCGACGGCCGGGACGACGCCGAGTCGGGCAAACGTCTCGACTACCGCATCACCGTGCACAACATGGGCCCCACCGAGGTCCGCGGGGCCCGCATCGAACAGGACATGCCGGCCACCACCACCTCCGCCACCGCGCCCGGCGGCACCGTCGAAGGGCATGAGGTGGGTGAGCAGAAGGTGGTCTGGCGCGCAGATCTGCCCGCGCACGACATCCAGGTGTTCACCGCCTCGGCCGTACTCGGCGCCCGCACCGGACCCACCGCCACCGCGGCCCCCGGCACCCTGCGCGCCGCCGCCACGGTCTGTGTCTACGTGGGCGATTCCTACACCCCCACGGCCTGCTCGGGCGATCTGGACGACTTGCCGGAGACACACGCCGAGGCCGGGGGCGGCGACGGCTGGATGTGGTGGGCGGGGGCCGCCGCGACCGCTGCCCTGTTCGGACCGGGAGTGGTGCGGGCGGTACGGCGGCGGCGCGCCGCGCAGCCGCACTGAGGGCGGCGGGCGCGGGGTCGGTCGGCCGCCGCCGGAGCCGGAGCCGGAGCCGGAGCCGGACCGTGCCCGGTCACCCGTGGGCACGGTCCGGAACCGCGGCGCCCGGTCACCCATGCCCACGCCCGGAGCCGCGCGCCCGTTCCCGGTGCGCACGCCCGGAGCCGCGCGCCCGTCCGTGGTGGGCATGCCCGGTCACCCATTGGCACCGGCCCCGCTCGCGGGCGGCCGGGGTTCGCACTTGCCTGGGAGATGGCCGTAGGGCGCACGTCTTGTGGGTCTCCCCGGGCCCGGCCGAGCCATGGGACGCGCCGCAGTCCGCCGCCGGGCAGGAGGGACCAGACGCGATGGCAGCGAGCGCCCCCGTATGCCAGGACGGGCGGATGACGGAGCGGGAGCGGTCGCCGCGGCGGCGTGGGCGCGCGGTGGCCGGCGGGGTGCTGCTGCTGATGGGGGCGTTGCTGCTGCCGTTGAGTCTGGCCGCCACCTGGGCGCGGGCCGAGCTGACCGAGACCGACAGCTATGTGGCGACGGTGGCGCCGCTGGCCGGGAATGCCGCCGTCCAGGACGCGGTCGTCGACGATGTGACGAACGGGGTGATGGCCCATGTCCGGCTCGACGGGCTGCTGCGTGCCGTACCGCGCGCCGAGCGCCCCGCGCTGCGGAAGCACTTCACCCGCGGTATCCGCGAATTCGTGGACAAGCAGGTGCGGCAGGTCGTCACCGGCCGCCACTTCCCCTCGATGTGGAACGGGGTGCACCGGACCGCCCACCGGACCCTGGACGGGAGCCTGACCGCGTCCGGCCGCTCCGCGGTCACCCTCGATCTCACACCGGTCGTGGAGCGGGTCACCCACCAGCTGTCCCGCAACGGGATGGGGCTCGACATCCTGCGCCGGGTGCCGCGGGCCGGGGTGGAGATCGTGCTGCTGAAGGGCCCGGACGTGCCGCGGATCCGGGCCGTCTACAAGGTCGTTCACACCGGTGCGCTGCTGTTGCCGCCCGCCGCGGCGCTTTGCCTGGCCGGCGGGCTGCTGCTGGTGCGGCAGCGGCGGCGGGCGCTGATCTGTACGGGGCTGGGGTGCGCGGCGGCCGCCGCCCTGCTGGCCGTTGCGCTCGCGCTGGTCCGCAGCCGTGCCCTGGACGCGCTGCCCGCGGTGATCTCCCGGCCCGCCGCGGGCGCCTACGCCGATGCGCTGACCGGTCCGTTGCGCACCGGGGTCTGGCTGGTGGCCTGCGCGGGCGCCCTGACCGCGGCGCTGGCCGCCGCGGGGCCGCCGACGGCGCGGGCACTGCTCCTACGACGGTTCGCCCGCGCCGCCGACGGCCCTTGACCCAGGGCCCTGGCTCCAGGCCCCGGTTCGGGCCCCGACGGCCGCTCGGACCCGCTCAGACCGCCAGGACCGTCTTGCCCTGTGCCCGGCCGGTGCGGCTGGCCTCCAGGGCCTCCGGCGCCTCTTCCAGGCCGACCTCGCGTCCTACGAGGACCGTCAGACGGCCCGCGTCGACATGGCCGGCGAGGATCTCCAGCAGCTGTGGGGAGGGACGGTTGACGAAGTTGAAGCCGCGCAGGTTGTGCTCGGTCAGCTCGTCGGCGTCGGCCGAGCCGATGAGCGAGACGGCCGTCCCCCCGTCGCGTACGGTCCGGGTCAGCCCGGCGAACTCAGCGGGGCCGCCGATCATGTCGATCAGCACATCGACACCGTCCGGATGGGCCGCGAGCACCTGGTCGGCGAGCGGACCCGCGGTGTGGTCGACGGTCTCCGCGGCGCCCAGCGTGCGCATCAGCTCCGCCTTGGCCGGGCGCGCGGTGGCGATCACCTCGGCGCCGCGGCCGGCCGCCAGCTGGGTGGCGAAGGTGCCGACGCCGCCGGTCGCGCCGACGATCAGTACCCGCGTGCCCTCGGTGACCCGGGTCTCCTCGACCAGGTTGTATGCGGTCATGCCGGCCGTCGGCAGCGCCGCGGAGGTGGCGTAGGTGACGCTGCGGGCGGCGTGCGCGAGGCGGCTCTCGTCGGTGACGGCGAGTTCGCAGTACGAGCCGCCGCCCTGCTCCGGCCGCTGGAACTGGCCGAACACCGCGTCGCCGACGGTGAACCGCCGTACACCGTCCCCGATCGCGAGTACCTCGCCCGCCCCGTCCGACCCGAGGACGAGGGGGAAGCCGACCGGCATGGCATCCCCGAACATGCCATCGGCGATCTTCCAGTCGACGGGGTTGAGTCCGGCGGCGGACAGCCGCACCAGAACCTCACCGGGCCCTGGTTCGGGCTGTGGCAGATCCATGAGCTGCGGCTTTTCACCGAATGCGCTGACTGCTACGGCTCTCATCGTGGCGTTCCCTTCCACCCTTCCGACCGGTGGCCGAAGTGGATCGTAAGCACGCCGGTGGGGCCGGACGCGGCAGGAGGAGAGGCGGTGCGGCGGAAGCAACTCGTACGGCCCCTCACCCCGGGGCTGTCCGGCCCTCCGTTCGGCACGGTGCGGCCGTACGGGCACCCGGCCCGGCCCGGCGGTCCGCGCCGTCGGCGTCCCGTGCCCCGTTTCGCCCCGCTCCGGACGCCGGCCGGCTCCAGCGTGGTGAATTCCCTCGTCCGCGGGGAGCGATGAAGGGGGATTGCGGCACCGAAAGGTCCGCCTCGGGTAGATATGACGCCATGCGCGTACTGGTGGTGGAGGCCGAGGAGTTGCTCGCGGACATGATCGCCGCGGGACTGCGGCGTGCGGCGATCGCGGTGGACATCGTCCACGACGGCCGCGCGGCGCCGACCGCACTGCGGCTCGGGGCGTACGACGTGCTCGTCCTGGACCGCGATCTGCCCGGCCTGCCCGGCGACGAGATCTGCCGGCAGATGGCGGAACAGGGGCTGCCCACCCGGGTGTTGATGCTCACCGCCCCCCGCACCGCCCGCGCACGCGTCGAGGACCCGGGGCCGGGCGCCGACGACCATCTGGCCAAGCCGTTCGTCCACGAGGAGCTGCTCGCCCGGGTGCTGGCGCTGGGCCGGCGCGCCCGTCCCGCCCTTCCGCAGGTCATCGAGCGGGCCGGCGTCACCGTCGACACCGCACGCCGGCTGGCGGTACGCGACGGCCGGCCGCTGGCGCTGTCCCGCACGGAATTCGGTGTGCTGGAGGTGCTGCTGCGCGCCCAGGGCGCGGTGGTCAGCGGCGACGAGCTGATCGAGGAGGTCTGGGAGGAGCACACCACCTACCGCACCAACGCCGTACGCGTCGCGCTCGGCAAGCTGCGCGCCAAGCTCGGCGATCCCCCGGTGATCGAGACCGTGCCGGACGCCGGGTACCGACTGGGCGACGGGGCGGGGACGGGCGGCGAGGCGGGGGTGGGCGGCGCGTCGGAGGCAGGCGTGCGGCCGGGAGCGGTCTGACGGCCCGTAACTCATCCCGCCCGCCCGACCGCCCACCCGATTGCCCGCATGACGGGTCCGGTCCCGGGCCGCGGGATTCAATGGCGCAATGATCCGGTTCGACTCCGTCACCAAGCGTTACCCCGACGGGACCACCGCCGTCGACGACCTCTCCTTCGAGGTCGGTGCGGGTGAGTTGGTGACCCTGGTCGGACCGTCCGGCTGCGGCAAGACGACGACCATGATGATGGTCAACCGGCTGATCGACCCCACCCACGGGCGGATCTACGTCGACGGCTCGGATGTCGCGGGCGTCGATCCCGTCGAACTGCGCCGCAGCATCGGCTATGTCATCCAGCAGACCGGTCTCTTCCCGCATCGCACCGTCCTCGACAACACCGCGACCGTGCCCGTTCTGACCGGCTGGAAGAAGGCCAGGGCACGCGAGCGGGCCGCCGAACTCCTGGACCTGGTCGGCCTGGATCCGGCCGTCTACGGCTCGCGCTACCCCGAGCAGCTATCCGGTGGTCAGCGTCAGCGGGTCGGGGTGGCCCGTGCCCTGGCCGCCGACCCGCCGGTGCTGTTGATGGACGAGCCGTTCGGTGCCGTCGACCCGGTCGTCCGCGACCGGCTACAGAAGGAGTTCCTGCGGCTTCAGGCCACCATGCACAAGACGGTGCTGCTGGTCACTCATGACATCGAGGAGGCCATCCGGCTCGGCGACCGGATCGCGGTTTACGGGGAGGGCCGGATCGAGCAGTACGACACCCCCGCGAGCGTTCTCGGCGCCCCCGCCACCCCGTACGTCGCCGAATTCGTCGGCACCGACCGTGCGTTGAAGCAGCTCTCGGTCACCGGTATCGACCGCGACGACCTCGAACGCCCGCCGTTCGTCCGGCTCGGTGAACCCGCCGCGGGCGCCGCGACCCGGCTGCGGGCCGAGGGCGCCCGCTGGGCGGTGGTGCTCGACGAGGAGGGCGAACTGCACGGCTGGGTGGGCACGGAGGAACTGACCGGAGTGGAGGGCACGGTCGCCGATCACGCCCGCCGCATGGAGGCCTGGGTGCCGGTGACCGGCACCCTCAAGGCGGCCTTCAGCGAGATGCTCAAACACGACGCCGGCTGGATCGCGGTCCTGGACGGTCACCGGTTCCTGGGCGTCCTCACCCCGACCACGCTCCATGAGGCCCTGCGCCGCACCATCGACTCGGACGAGCGCGGGGTACCGCGGGAGCGGGCCGAGGTGGATTCGGTTCCTACGCAGTGAGCTCGCGGGGAGGGGCGGGGTGTTTCACGTGAAACGCCCGCCCTGCCTGGCTGCGCGGCGTTTCACGTGAAACACCCCGCCCGCACCGGCGGAGGTCAGCCCTTCGGCAACAGCCCTTTGGACCGGAGGTAGTTGAGGGTCACCTCCGCCGGGAGCCGCCGCCAGCTGTCCACCTGCTCATTGAGGTGCGCCAGGTCGGCCGTGGTCAGGACCTTGTTGAGGCGGTTGAGCGCGGCGGCCGCCCGTGCGCTGCCCACGCGGGCGCGATTGACGACGGGGACGACGTAGTCAGCGTTCTGGAGCTTCTTGTCGTCGGTGAGCAGCACCAGGCCGAACTGGTCGAGGGTGGCATCGGTGCTGGTGGTCAGCACCATCTGGTCCTGCCCGTTCTGCACCGCCTGCTTGGCGGGCGTGGTGCCGACGCCCTTCGGGTCGATGGCGGTGATGTTGATCCCGTACCGCTTCTTGAGCCCCGGCGCGCAGAACGGCCGCTGCACACACTCATCGCCCGCCGCGAGACGCACCGGCAGCTTGGCGCGGCCCAGGTCGCTGAGGGTCTTGAGGTGGTGTGTGCGGGCGTAGGCGGCGCTCACCGCGAAGGCGTTCTGGTCGACGGCCCGGCCCGCCGGGAGGACGGTCAGGCCGCGGGGACCGGCGAGCTTGCGCAGCGCGGCCATGGTGGCGTCGAGGTCCGGCGAGGCGACCGGGGGCGCCTTGGACCCCTTCTTCTTGGCGTTGAGCCAGTCCGCGAAGGTCGCTGCGTACTCGGGGACGACATCGATCTGCCCGGCCTCCAGGGCGGGTTCGTAGAGCTCGCGGTTGCCGACCGTCAGGACACGGGTCCGGTATCCGGCGTGGTCGAGCAGCGCCGCATACATCTGGGCGAGCAGCTCGCTCTCCGTGAAGCCCGCCGAGCCGATGGCCAGATCGTGGCTGTCGCCGGGGGAGGCGGTGATCGCGGAGCGGGTCTCCAGGGAGGGCCCGGTGGTACAGGCCGGGAGCGCGACGGCCAGGAGGACCGTGAGGGCCGCCGTCACCGCCGCCCTCACCGGATCCGTCCCCGCGCCCAGTCCGGTGCGCACCGCTGCGCCAGCTCGAAGACGGCCTCCATCAGCAGCGCGAACACCGCGACCAGCACCGCACCGGCGACCACCTGGGGGGTGCTGGCCAGGTTGAACCCCGCGGTGATGATCCGGCCGAGGCCACCGCCGCCCACCAGCGCGGCGAGCGTGGCGGTGGCCACCAGCTGGACCGCGGCGATCCGGATGCCGGTCAGGACCAGCGGAAAGGCGAGCGGCACCTCGACCCGCCACACCAGCTGCGTCCCGGTCATCCCCATGCCCCGCGCGGCCCGCACCACGTTCTGGTCCACCTCGCGCATCCCGACATACGCGTTGGTCAGCAGCGGCGGGATGGCGAACAGCACCAACGCGATGATCGTCGGCCACTGGCCGTACCGTCCGATGGGGGTGAGCAGAAGCAGGACCAGCACGGCGAAGGTCGGCACCGCACGCCCGATGTTGGCGAGGTTGACGGCCAGCGCGCCACCGCGGCCGAGGTGGCCGAGGGTCAGCGCGACCGGCAACGCGATCAGGGCGCTGATCACCAGGCAGGAGAAGGTCAGCACGAGGTGCTGTTCGAGGCGGTGCCAGACACCGTTCTCACCGGACCAGTTGGCGGCGGTGGTCAGCCAGGTCCACACCGCCGACAGGGTGTTCATGTCCGCCGCCCTGGGGCTGTGACCAGCCGCTTCACTCCCGCCGTGGCCCGGTTTCGCCCCCGTGTCCGCCGGCCGGCCCGGCGCCAGGGAGTGAGCAGCCGTTCCGCGCCGAGCAGCAGCAGATCGAAGACGATCGCGATGATCACGCACAGCACGGACGCGGTGAGCACCTGCGCCTTGAAGAACGAATTCATGCCGGCGTAGATGAGGTTGCCCAGCCCGCCGTAACCGACGATCGCACCGACGGTGGTGAGCGCGACCGCCGAGACGGTGGCGATCCGCAGCCCGGCCATCGCGGCGGGTACGGCCAGCGGCAGCTCGACGGTCAGCAGTTGGCGCATCGGCCCGTACCCCATGCCCCGGGCGGCTTCCTTGGCCTCGGCGGGGACACCGTCCAGCCCCGCCAGGATGTTCCGTACGAGCAGGGTGAGGGAGTACAGGGCGAGGCCCACCACGACGAGGGTGGCCGACAGCCCGTAGACCGGCAGCAGCAGCGAGAACATCGCCAGCGACGGGATGGTGTAGATGACCGTGGTGATGCCGAGCACCGGTCCGACCGTCCAGCGCCTGCGGCGGGCCAGCAGCGCCAACGGGACCGCGATCACCAGCCCGAGCGCCACCGAGATCACCGTCAGCTGGATGTGCTGGCCGGTCGCGTCGAGCAGGATCTGCCGACGGGTGCTCAGGTAATCGCCGCAGATCCAGTCGTTGCGGGCCAGACAGTCGTCCGGCGGCGGTGCGGTCACGGTACGAGTCCACCCCGGCGGGGGCGGGGTGTCGCGGCGGGCGCGTCCGATCGGGGGTGACCGCGGACGGCCTGCGCCGAGAGCCACCCGGCCCGCCCCTTTCCCCCTCCTCCCCACGTACACCGCCACGTACACACGCCGCGTACACATCTCACGTATACATGCAGTGTGTACTCCCTATGTATAGTTCCCTCGAGTCCATTCGACCGCTGTGACCGAGGGTGGGCGCGACACGGCGATGCCTCGTGCGCGCCGGCTTCGCCATGCGCAAAACCGCAGGTCATGGGCTCACCATCCATGGCCCGCGTCCGAGGAGACCCCACATGCCGAAGCAGACTCCCGCGGCCCGCCGCACGTCCATAGCCGGGCTGCTGGCGGCCACGTCCCTGGCCCTGGCCCTCAGCGGCTGCGCCACCTACGACGTCACCGCCCCTGCCGACGCCCGCGCCGACGCACCGGCGGCCGCCGTCCAGGCGAAGGACGCCCAACTCGCCGCGGCCAAGGGCGCGAAGAACGAGGACGGCAAGAACGAGGACGCGAAGGGCTCTCAGGGCGGCGGGCAGGCCACGGGCCCCGGCGGGGCCGGTGACGTCGACTGCCGCAAGGCCAAGTGCGTCGCGCTCACCTTCGACGCGGGCCCCAGCGAGAACACCCCCCGCCTGCTGGACATCCTCAAGAAGGAGAAGGTGCACGCGACCTTCTTCATGCTCGGCGAGAACCACGTCGACAAGCGCCCCGCCGAGGTGAAGCGGATCGACGCCGAGGGCCATGAACTGGCCAACCACACCTGGTCGCACCAGATCCTGACCGACATCGAGCCCGCAGAGGCCGAGCGCGAGCTGTCCCGCGTCCAGGACGCCGTCCGCAAGATCACCGGCAAGACCCCCCGGCTGATGCGCCCGCCGCAGGGCAGGACCGATGAAGAGGTCTCCAAGATCAGCAAGGACCTCGGCCTGGCACAGGTCCTGTGGAGCGTGACCGCCAAGGACTACCAGACCAACGACTCGGCCCTGATCACCAAGCGGGTGCTCGAACAGACCGAGCGCGACGGCATCATCCTGCTGCACGACATCTACAAGGGGACCGTGCCGGCCGTCCCCGGCATCCTCAAGGAGCTGAAGAAGCGCGGCTACACGGTCGTCACGGTCTCCCAGCTGCTGTCCCCGGCGAAGGCCGAGCCGGGGATGGTCTACCGCCCGTAGCGCCCACGGCGCCCGAACGGGGGGGCGGGCGCTACCGGACGGGAGTCAGGGGCAGGGGAGGGAGACGGGGCTACGGGCGGGGAGCCACAGGCACGTGAGGGAGCGGGTGCTACAGGGCGGGCGGAACCGGACGACGGAGGCCCGGTTCCGCCCGTCGGAATCCGCGCCCCGTCACCCCGCCCGGACCTTGGAGGCCCCGGCCTGCCCGACCGGCGCCTTCCCGCTGAGCCGGTGCCACCAGTGCCGGCGCCGCGGATGCACGGCGCGGCCCAGCCGGCACCCCAGCAGCAGATAGCCGATCAGCGCGCCGGCGCAGTTGAGGATCACATCGTCGATGTCGAACGCCCGGCCGGTGATCAACGCCCCCTGCACCAGCTCCACCAGCAGCATCACCAGTGCGGTCGCCACCCCGACCCGGAGCAGCCCCCGCGCCTTGGGCAGCAGCACCGGCAGCAGCACCCCGAACGGCGCCCCCAGCACGACGTTGCCGCCGAGCTGCTTGACCGTGTCGGCCAGGTGCGGCTGCCCCAGGTAGCTGCGGATCGAGTCGCCGGGGCGGAGGTTGGGATGGGTCAGCGGCACCGAGGCCGCCGACGGGGTCAGCGTGACCCGCGCCAGCGCCACCGCGAACGCCACCATCGCGGCGAAGGCCAGCACCAGCAGAAGGATCCGGACGGCCAGCGGGGCCCGCGCGGCCACGGGGGACCACGCCGCCTCGTCGCCCTGTTGCGTACGCGCCATGAGGTCACTCCCCGGTGTGCGAGATGCGCAAGTGCGCCCGATGGGAGGTTCGGTTACCCGGGGTTCGACGAATCATGTGGCAGGCGCGGGGCAGCCACCCCGCCCACCGCATCGGGCAGCCGGACGGGCCCACAGCCCTACGGTGCGCAGTGCCCACCTCGGCCGGCGGCCCCGGCCCCAGCCGCACCGCACACAGCAGGGGCGCCGGATCACTGCTCCGGCGCCCCTGCTCGACTCACTCGCGGCTCACCCCTGGGGGCGCTCCGCCTCCACCCGCCGGCGTCCCTTGTCGTCGGACGCCGACGGCGCCTTGGACGGCCCGGTCCGCCCCGGGGCGCCGCCCTTGCCCGCCCCGGGTCCCTGCTTGCGCGGCGGGGCGACGGCCTGGGTGTCCTGCGGGAACGTCAGCTGCTGGCTCTGCCACTCCAGGGCCGGCACGACCTCGCGCCGCCAGGTCGCGAACTGGTGACTGCCCTGCGGCAGGATGATCGAGTCGACCGTCATCGGCGACTTCGCGGCGTGGAGGAACTTCATGGTCTCGCCGTAATCCGCCTCGCCCTTACGGCTGCTGGCGACCAGCGCGGAGATCTGCGGCACGGGAAGGTTCTTCAGCCGCCACAGCAGATCGTGCTCGCGCTCGCGCTGGGCGCCCTCCGGGCCCGGACCGAAGAGGCTGCCGGTGGTCAGATCGTCCTTGATCGCGTAGTCCCCGGAGAGCGAGACCGCCGAGGTGTAGGCCTTCGGGTTGCGCATCGCCAGCTGCAACGAGCACGTACCACCGGACGAGTACCCGAACGCACCCCAGGCGCTGGGGTCGTGGCCCACCCGGTAGGCGGACTTCATGGCGTCCGGCAGATCCTTGGTGAAGAACGTCTCGGCCTGCGGCCCGCCCGGCACATCCACGCACTCGGTGTCCCGCGGCGGCGCGATCGTCGGCCGGACCATCACGATCACGGTCGGCTGCATCCTGCCCTGCGCGATCAGCTTGCCCGCGTTCTGCGGCACCTGGAGGTGCTGCGCAAGGTTCATGATCCCGCCGGGGTAGCCGCTGATCACGACCATGACGGGGAACCGCTGCCGGCGGAACTGCTGCTGGAAGTACTGCGGCGGCAGATAGACGAAGCCCGGGTTGATGGCCCGCGAGCGGCGGCCGACGATCCGTACGGACTCGACCTTGCCCACCTTGTCGACGGGTCCCTTGGGCAGCCCGGTCACCCGATCGAGGCCCTGCGGACCGGCCGGCTGGACCAGTCCGCCCTTGATGTTGCCGACCGAGGCGTACTGCCCGCCGCCCTGACTCACGGACACCGGGGCCTTGTCGTTGTTGCCCAGCAGCTCGTCCCAGTTGCCGTAGAACTCGAAGTTCGTGTTCACGGCGAGGGCGAGCGCGCACACGATCGACACCTGGGTGACCATGATGGCGCCCAGTCTGCCCAGGACGGGGCGCACGCCGCGCCGCGACAGCCGCGGCCAGAGCCACACCGTGGCGGCGACACAGGCCACCGCCAGCACGATCACCGTGTACTCGAGCGACTGACTGGTCAGCCCCATGCGCCCACATCTCCCGTCACCCTCGTAAGGGTTCTTGCCTTCTTAACGGCCGCCTAAGGCACAACGGACGGCTCTGGACAATGGTCACCGGAGAAGACGGGCACACCTGCGCAACGGATACCTGAGCGACTCAGTTCTTACCCAGCTCTTGCCACATCGTTTCCCCGGCGTGATGTGGGGAAGGGGCTCACGACCGTGGACGGGCCGGAGAGCCCGCGGGACGGGGAGCCGGTCCCCGCCCCACGAGCCCCCGGTGTCCCTCAGATCCCGATGTCCCGTCCGTCCTCGCGCCACACGCTCACCACGGAAGGCCGGACCAACTCGCCTTCCCCGTCCGGCCATTGCGACGCGGGCTTCTCCACACTCGCCCCGTCCACCTCACCCGGGTGCTGCACCGCGACCATCACCCGCCGCTCCTGCACGACCGGCCCACAGGTCTCGGCCCCGGTGGGCACCGTCAGGAACTGCTTGACCTCGCCCCGCCGTTCCCCGGCGGTCGCCACCCCGAACAGCCCGTCATGGCTGCCCAGCGCATTCCCGTCCGTCGATATCCACAGATTTCCGTGCACATCAAAGGTGAGGTTGTCCGGGCAGGAAATCGGGCTGACCTGGTCCTTGGGGAATCCGCCGAAATAGGTGGCCGGGTCCTCCGGATCACCGCAGACGAGGAAGAGCCGCCAGCGGAAACGGTCCGCCGCCGGATCGTCGCCCCGCTCGCTCAGCTCCAGGATCTGCCCGTGCTTGTTCCCGTTCCGCGGATTGACCTCGTCGGCCGGAGCCTTGCCGGTCTTCCCCCGGTCGCTGTTGTTGGTCAGCGCGATGTACACCCGCCCCGTGCGCGGGCTGGGCTCGACATCCTCCGGCCGGTCCATCTTCGTGGCGCCCACCTTGTCGGCGGCGATCCGGGTGAAGACGTACACCTCTTCCGCCGTCATCCCCGGTACATACGAGGTGTCTCCGCTCGCCAGCGGAATCCACTCCCCCGACCCGTCGAACGCGCCGTCCTCCGGCAGCTTCCCGGAGCCGTCGATCTCCCCCGCGCTGTCACCGCTGAACTTGGCGGCATACAGCGTGCCCTCGTCGAGCAACGTCCGGTTGTGCTCCCGCGCGGCCCGCGTATTCCCCCGCTTCATCCGCTTGTGGGAGACGAACTTGTAGAAGTAATCGAACTTCTCGTCATCGCCCATGTACAGGACGGGCCGGCCATCGGCCGTCAGCCGCGGTTCGGCGGCCTCGTGCTTGAACCGTCCCAGCGCCGTCAGCTTCCGCGGCGTCGCGTCCGGGTCGTACGGATCGATCTCCACGACCCATCCGAACCGGTGCACCTCATTCGGCTCACGCGCCACATCGAAGCGCTGGTCGAACCGCTCCCACTTGCGCTGGCTCGCCCCGCCGGTGATCCCGTACCGCTTGAGCCGGGCGGCCGCCGTCGGCTCGGTGACGCTGCCCCCGTTGGCGAAGTACTGGTTGAAGTTCTCCTCGCCGGAGAGCACCGTCCCCCACGGCGTGATGCCGCCACCGCAGTTGTTGAGCGTCCCGAGGATCCGGGTTCCCTCGGGGTCGGCGGACGTCTTCAGCAGGTCGCTGCCCGCGGCCGGACCGCTGACCTCGAACGGCGTGGTGCCGGTGATCCGCCGGTTGAGCCGGTGCCGGGTCACCGCCGTCAGCCGGCCGCTGCGCTGCTCCTCCTGTACGACCAGTACGGACAGCCCGTGCGCCGCCCAGCCGATCTCGGCCTGCTCGCGCGTCGGCGCCTCCGCGTCGTATCCGGCGAACATCAGCTGTTCGTCCGTGTACTCATGGTTGATCACCATCAGCTGCCGGTGCCGCTCGTCCGGCACGTCCAGCACGGCCATGTAGTCGTTGTTGTAACCGAACTGCCCCGCCTGCGCCTTCGCCGACTGCCGGTCCGGATCGAAGGCCGGCGCCCCCCGCAGAATCGGGTCACCCCACCGGATGACGACGTTCTGGGCATGGCCCTCGGAGACGACCACCGCGTCGGCCGTATTAGGCGGCACGGTCGCGAAACGCAGCCCGCGCGCCGCCCGGTGGCCCTTCCCGCCGCGGGATTCCCGGCCGCGCCCCTGCGCCGCGACCGCCGGTGGCGCCACCGCCCCGTCCACCACGCCGCCGGCCGCCGCCGCGACCGTCACGACCGCGGCGGCCCGCACCATCGAACGCCGCGACAGCGCGCCCGCGATGACATCGCCGACATAGTCGTTGCCGCTCACATTCGGCGTCTCATGGAAACAGGCGTCACCACAGCGGTACCGGCACGTCATGGCCGAACGCCCGCCAGGATGCGAGCCGATCAGCGGCAGGAACTTGCGCACACTTCCCCCTCAGTAAGGCTGCGGAACGCACGACGGCGTCCGGTTCGCGATTCGCGAGGTGCGATTCGCGGTGACGCTAAGGGGGCCGCCCCGCCGTATGACGACGCAAACATGAACTCCCGGCGAATCCCGGGATACGACAGGCCCGCGCGGCACCGTACGGGCGGTCAACAGGCTCTTGGGGAGGGTCAGGACGGCCCGGGGAGAGGGCCCGGGGAGGGGGCCTGAGGAGAGCCGGGGAGTCGGTGCGTATTGTCCGGGGCACACGATGCGTACCGTCAGGGCCGGTCGTTGCGTACGGGACGGTCCGTGGGCACGTCCCGTCGGGGTAGGCCGTACGGACTGCCGTGGAGGTTTTGCGGACGGCCGAGGAGGTTCTGAGACGCCGCGGAGGCGGTACGGACGGCCGCACAACGCCGTACGCAGGGCGAACGCACCCGGGCCAGGCCAACCAAAACCCTCCGCCCCGGCAACACCCCCGGATGGCCCACCACACAAGGCGCGGGGTCCCACGATGAGGCCGGTGTCGGCCGCTACCCTTACGTATCCGTCCTGGTCAGGGACATGTCTGTGCTTCACGGACATACGCCGCACCCACCACACGCAAGAGAGGTTCGCCGATGGGCATTCGGAGTCTGCTGCGCAACGCTTTCGGTCGCTCCAAGGCGACCCGTGAAGAAACCGGCGCGGCCCCGAGCGGCGCCGACAAGCCGGAGTCCGCGACCATCCCGGAGGCTCGCGAAGAGTCCGTCCCGGCCGCCACCACCCCGGAAGCCGAGGTCCCGGCCGCGCGAACGGCCCCTAAGGAGACCCCCGACACCGACCCGGCACCGACGACCGCGACGCTGCCGGCACAGGGCGGCCCGGCGGACCGGGGCGACCGTGCGGCGGAGACCTCCACGGCGCGGGCGGACGAAGCCGCGGCCGAGGCTCCCGCGACGGCCGAGCCGTCCGCCGCCGAGCCGTCCGCCGCCGAGCCGGTCGCCGCCGAGTCGGTCGCCGCTGAGCCGTCGGCCGTCGAGGCGACCGAAGCGGCCGAAGCGGCCGAAGCTGCCGAAGCTGCCGAGAAGCCCACCGCGGACACCGCCAAGGACAAGGCGACCGAGGACAGCGGCAACGACAAGGACGAGCCCGCGGCGGTCGAGCCCGCGGAAGAGGCCTCCACGGTCGCCGCCCCGGCCACCTCCGACACCGTCTCCGACCTCGTGAGCCAGGCCTTCGACAACCCGGGCCAGGCGTCGGCGGCTGCCGCCGAACCGGCCGCCGAGTCCACGGAGCCGAAGCCGGAGCCCGAGGCGGAGCCGGTGGCCGAGGCGAAGGTGACGGCTGAGGCGGACGTGACGGCTGAGGTCGTCGCCGAGCCGGTGGTGGAACCGGTGACGGAGCCGGTGGCCGAGCCCGCGGCGGAGGCCGTCGCAGAGCCCGAGGACAAGGCAGTGGCCGAGGCCAAGGCTGACGCCAAGGCCGTTGCAGAGCCGGCGGCCACCCCCGAGCCGGAGGCCGCCCCCGAGCCGGAGGCCGCCCCCGAGCCCGTGGCCGAAGCCGAGGCGAAGGCTGAACCCACCGCAGAGCCGGTGACCGAGCCCGTGACCGAGCCGAAGCCCAAGGCAGAAGACCAGCCCAAGGCAGCGGACGACGCCAAGGCCGCGGCCTCCCTCCCCACCACGGCCCCCGCGCTCCTCAGCCTCTACAAGTCCGCCGCCGCCACCCTGGACAAGCACGGCCTCGCCACCCAGCGCGCCGCCGTCTACCTGGTCCTCGACCGCTCCGGCTCGATGCGCAACTACTACAAGGACGGCACGGTCCAGAACCTCGCCGAGCAGGCCCTCGGCCTCGCCGCGCACTTCGACGACGACGCCACCGTCCCCGTCGTCTTCTTCTCCACCGACATCGACGGCACCGCCGAGATCGACCTCACCAACTACGAGGGCCGCATCGCGGAACTGCACGCCGGTCTCGGCCACATGGGCCGTACGAACTACCACTGGGCCGTCAACGCCGTCATCGAGCACTACAAGAAGTCCGGCTCCACCGCCCCGGCCTTCGTCATCTTCCAGACCGACGGTGCCCCGACCTCCAAGCCGGCCGCCGAGAAGGCGCTCTGCGAGGCAGCCGGGCTCCCCCTCTTCTGGCAGTTCATCGGCTTCGGCGACCCGGACGCCAAGGGCTTCGACTTCCTCCGCAAGCTCGACGACCTGGCCGTCCCGGAGAAGCGCGTCGTCGACAACGCCGGATTCTTCCACGCCGGCCGCGACCCACGTGGCCTCTCCCACGACGAGCTCTACCAGCAGCTGATGGTCGAGTTCCCCGAGTGGCTCGCCGAGGCCCGCACCGCGGGCATCATCAAGGACAACTGACCGCTCCTCCACCCCCGTTACGACACCTCACCGGCCGCGGCCGGGCCCCCGCGGCCCGACCGCGGCCGGTGTCGTGTGCGCACACGACAGGCCACGCGCGGAGCGAGCCGCAGACCCCTTCGCGCGACAGGCCCCCGCCCTCCTCACCACAAGAGGCGAGCCCCCGCCCCGCTCCCTAGGCTGAATGGGTGAAGCGCTCCGTTTGATCCGGTTGCTCCCGGTGTGGGCGGCTGGGGGGCCGGGGTGGCCGTACCAGCCGAGCGAGGCGGGTCGTGATGAGTGACGCGAGCCAAGAGGGAGGCCCCGCTACCCCTCCCCGTTCCCGTACTCCCCGTTGGGCCGCGCGGGCGGAGCCGGATCCGCGGCGCTGGTGGGGGCTCGTGGTGATTGCGATTGCGCAGTTGATGGTGGTGCTGGACGCGACCATCGTGAATATCGCGTTGCCGTCGGCCCAGCGGGACCTGGGGATGTCGGACGCGAACCGGCAGTGGGTGATCACCGCGTACACGCTCGCGTTCGGCGGGCTGCTGCTGCTCGGCGGGCGGATCGCCGACCTGGTGGGACGCAAGAAGACCTTCATGATCGGGCTGGTCGGCTTCGCCATCGCGTCCGGGCTGGGCGGTGCGGCCACCGGGTCCGGGCTGCTGTTCGGGGCGCGGGCGCTACAGGGCACCTTTGCGGCGCTGCTGGCGCCGTCCGCACTGTCCTTGCTGACCACGACGTTCACCATCGGAAAGGAACGGAGCAAGGCCTTCGGGGTCTACGGGGCCATCGCGGGCGGGGGCGCGGCGATCGGGCTGATCGCCGGCGGGCTGCTGACCGAATACCTGGACTGGCGCTGGTGCCTGTATGTGAACATCCCGATCGCCGTGCTCGCCCTCATCGGCGCTGCCGTCTTTCTGCATGACAAGCCCGAGCCAGGGCGCGTCCACCTGGACGCTCCGGGCGTGGTCCTGGGGTGCGGCGGTCTGGTCGCGATCGTCTTCGGGTGCAGTGAGGCGCAGCCGCGGGGCTGGGGGGACGGGCTGGTCCTCGGGTTGCTGGTGGGGGGTGTGGTGCTGCTGGGCGTCTTTGCGTGGTGGCAGACCCGGGCGCGGCATCCCCTGCTGCCGTTGCACATCGTGCGGGACCGCAATCGCGGCGGCGCCTTCCTGACCATGGCGCTGGCGGTCATCGCGCTGTTCGGGATGTTCCTGTTCATGACCTACTACCTACAGACCGTGCTGGGGTATTCACCGGTCAGGACCGGCGTGGCCTTCCTGCCGATGGTGGTGGCGATCGTCGTCGGCGCGACACAGATATCGGCGCGGCTGCTGCATCGCATCCCACCGCGGTTCCTGATGGTCCCGGGCGCCCTGCTCGCCTCCACGGGGCTCTTCACGCTGACGTTCCTGACGGCCGAGCCCGCCTACGTCTCGCATGTGCTTCCGGCCATGCTGCTCGTCGGTCTCGGCATGGGCCTGACCTTCATGCCGGTGATGGCGACGGCCACCTCCGGGGTGGCACCGCACGACTCCGGCGTCACCTCGGCGACCGTCAACACGGCACAGCAGGTGGGCGGTTCGATCGGTACGGCGCTGCTGAACACGATCGCGACCTCGACGAGCGCCGCGTACATCGCGGATCACCTGGCGGACGCGGCCCGGAAGAGCGGGGGCTCGGGGCTCACCCCGGCGGCGCGGGAGGCGATCGTGAAGAGCGGGGTGGTGGACGGGTTCACCGTCGCCATCGGGGTGGGGTCGGCGATCATGCTGCTGGCCGCTCTCGTCGCCGGACTGCTGGTCAACGGCCGGGCCCCGAAGCGCGGCCAGGCGCCGGCGGCGGACAGTGCGGCGTCGGCGGACGCGGCGGTGTGAGGGCGGGGCGGGAGCACGCCTCCGGGGCGCGGGGCACGGGCCGGGCACGTACGGGCGAGGCCCGGGAGTCGGGCCCCGGCGGCCCGGTCCGTAGGGTGCGGTACGGGGCGGTGGCCCCCGGAAAGCACGCGCAGCCACCCCCACCCCGTCCAGTACGATATTGACGTTCCGTAAAGCAAATCCTCACTCACCGTAGCGACTTGGGAGCAGCCGGCAATGGCTCGACACCTCATCACCAGCGCCCTTCCGTATATCAACGGGATCAAGCACCTGGGCAACATGGTGGGGTCCATGCTCCCGGCCGATGTGTATGCGCGGTATATGCGGCAGCGCGGGCACGATGTCCTCTACATCTGCGCGACGGACGAGCACGGCACCCCGGCCGAGCTGGCGGCGAAGGACGCGGGGCAGTCGGTCGACGCGTTCTGCGCCGAGCAGCACGACAAGCAGAAGGCGATCTACGAGGGCTTCAGCCTCGGCTTCGACCACTTCGGGCGGAGCTCGTCGCGGGAGAACGTGGAGCTGACGCAGCACTTCGCGCGCAAGCTGCACGAGAACGGCTTCATCGAGGAGCGGGCGATCCGCCAGGTCTTCTCGGTCGCCGACGACCGCTTCCTGCCGGACCGCTACATCGTCGGTACGTGTCCGCACTGCGGCTACGACAAGGCGCGCGGCGACCAGTGCGAGAACTGCACCCGGGTGCTCGACCCGACCGACCTGATCGACGCCCGCTCGGCGATCAGCGGGAGCGGTGAGCTGGAGGTGCGCGAGACCAAGCACCTCTTCCTGCTCCAGTCGAAGCTCCAGCACGAGGTCGAGGGCTGGCTGGACGGCAACGGCAGCAAGGAGTGGCCGACGCTGGCCTCGTCCATCGCGCACAAGTGGCTGACCGAAGGCCTCCAGGACCGGGCGATCACCCGTGACCTGGACTGGGGCGTTCCGGTGCCGGCCGATGTGTGGCCGGAGCTGTCGGCCGAGGGCAAGGTCTTCTACGTATGGTTCGACGCGCCGATCGAGTACATCGGCTCGACGAAGGAGTGGGCGGACGTCGACCCGGAGAACCGCGACTGGAAGTCGTGGTGGTACGAGGCCGATGACGTCCGGTACACGGAGTTCATGGCCAAGGACAATGTGCCGTTCCACTCCGTGATGTTCCCGGCGACGCAGCTGGGCACCCGCGAGCCGTGGAAGAAGGTCGACTTCCTCAAGGCCTTCAACTGGCTGAACTACTACGGCGGGAAGTTCTCCACCTCCCAGCAGCGCGGCATCTTCACGGACGCGGCGCTGGAGCTGCTGCCGGCCGACTACTGGCGTTACTTCCTGATCGCCAACGCCCCGGAGTCGGACGACACGTCCTTCACCTGGGAGCTGTTCTCGGCGTCGGTCAACAAGGACCTGGCGGACACCCTCGGCAACTTCGTCAACCGGGTGCTGTCGTTCTCCCGGAAGCGGTTCGGTGACGAGGTGCCCGCGGGCGCCGAGGCCGGTGCCGCGGAGCAGAAGCTGGGCGAGGAGATCGCCGGACTGCTGGCGGAGTACGAGGGCCACATGGAGGCCCTCCAGTTCCGCAAGGCGTCGGCCTCGCTGCGTGCCCTGTGGAGCGCGGGCAACTCCTACCTGGAGGAGAAGGCCCCGTGGCTGGAGATCAAGACCGACAAGGACGCGGCGGCGCTGACCCTGCGTACGGCGATGAACCTGATCCATCTGTACGCGGTCCTCTCCGAGCCGTTCATCCCGGCCTCGGCCAAGGCGATGCGGGGGGCGTTCGCCCTGGAGAACGACACCGCGGTGTGGGTCTCCCCGGAGGAGGCGAAGGCGCTGGCCTCGGTGCCGGCCGGGACGCCCTTCACGGTGCCGCCGGTGCTCTTCGCGAAGATCACCGAGGAGGACCTGGAGTCCTACCGCGAGCGCTTCGGCGGCGCGGAGCAGTAGACCCGGCCCCACCCGGGCCCCGCTGCCGGCCGGAGCGCCGGAGCGGTAGGCCCGTCCGAGCCGAAGCGGTAGGCCCGTCCGAGCCGAAGCGGCAGGCCCGTCCGAGCGCGCGCGTGACCGCGGCGCGGACAAGCTGAGGACCGCCCGCGCGCCCGTCCAGCCCTTGCGGCAGGACGGGCGCGCGCATGTCCGGGCGGCGGCGGACGGCCGCCGGGCGGGTCCTGGCTCAGTGCCGGGCGGGCCGGGCGGATTTGGTGGGCCGGGCGGGTTTGGTGCGCCGGGCGGGTTTGGTCGGCCGGTCGGGCCGGGACACATAGGCGCTCAGCGAGGTGAAGTCCGGCACCGCCGGCAGGGCCACCCGCCGCCAGCCACGGGCGTAGGCCGGCGGCTTGTGGCCGCCTGCCACGACGACGGCGACCGGGCGGCCCGCGCCCAGCCGGGCCAGGCCCGCGGGGGTGATGGTGGCGTCGTGACCGGCGGGCTGACGGGACGCACAGCCCGTCCGATAGGCCACCCGTACCGCTTCCTCACCGCTCACCACACAGGGCGGGCGGACGCCGGCCGCGCGCAGCGACGTGGTGATCCGGTCGATCCCGGCCTGGGAGCGTGCGGTGCTCCGCACCATGTTGTGCGCGATCGCCAGTTGGATGGCCTCGTGGCCCGTCAGCACGAGGACGAGAAGGGCCACCGCCCAGGCCTGCCCGTGGCGCGGCAGACGGGTCAGCCAGTACAGGAACCAGGCGGCGGGCATCATCAGCAGCGCGTAGGCGGGCAGCAGGAACCGCGGAGCGGCGTAGTCCACCGTCAGGAGGTAAGGGGCGGCGAGGCAGAGACCGACCAGCGCCGGGAGGATGACGGGGGACGGTCCGTACCGGTGCAGCGGGCCACGCGGGTCGCGGAGGCGCACCACGGACCAGGCGGGACCGGAGCCGTACCGCCCGTCGGCGGGCCCGGGGTCGCCCGCCGGGTCCGGTACGAGGCTGCCCGGCCGGACGGGCGCCAGCCCGAGGGGGTGCCAGGCGCCGCTGCGCGCCGCAGGCCCGTACCCGTGCAGCGCACCGTGGGGCTCGCGCACGCGCAGCACCGCCCGCACCGCTCCGGCGACCGCCAGCGGCAGCACCAGCCACCACACCGCCGTCACCGGATGTTCCCAGGTCAGATGGCAGGGGCGGCACAGCGTCTTGCCCTGGAGTGCCCGTGCGTGGTCGTCGAAGGACAGATGCCAGCCGAGGCCGCCCTGGATCTGGCCGGCCCGCCGCAGCCGCGCCAGAAGGCCGCCGTAGGACAAAGACGCCTCCACGGCCCACTCGGCGCACCCCAGGGCCAGGCCGGCCGGCAGCGCCAGCAGCACGGCGGGGCGCCGCCAGGCCGGTACACACAACGCCGCGGCGAAGAGCGGCACGGCCAGCCAGACGGCGTCGGTGGGGCGCATCAGGGCGGCCACGGCCACCGCGGCGGCGAGCCCGGCGGCCGCGCCCCGGTCGGCGCGCGGGGCCAGTTGGCGGGACGGCTTCCGTACGGCCCGCAGGAAGCAGCCGGTGGCGGCGAGCGCGGCGTAGGCCACCCACAGGTTGGGCATCGCCTGCGGACCGTAGAAGAGCGTGATCCACAGACCGGCGAACAGCGCACCGCCCAGGGCCGGTACGGGGGCGGGCAGCAGGCGCCGCCAGATGCACAGGATGAGCAGGAGCGCGACGCCGGAGAGCACCGCCAGGTAGCAGTGCAGCACGGTGGCCGAGGTCGTCAGGGCGGCCACCGGGGCGAGGAGGAGGGTGACGCCGCGGGCGCGCGGGGCGCTGAAGAACGAGGCCGGCGCATGAGGGTCGACCTGGCTGACGTACACCGTCTCGTCCCATCCCAGGCCGGGGGTGACGAGGGCGGAGGCGAGCAGGCAGGCGGTGAAGACGGCGGCCACGGCGGTGAGCCACCACAGATCGCCGGCCGGGAGGGGCCGCGTCGCATGGGCCGGCGGCCCCAGGGCGGACCTGGCGGAGAGGAGACTGGCTTGCTGCATGGGCACCACAGTGCGGGCCGTGCCGGGGCCCGGCCACAGGAGTGCGGCGGTCGGGGCATGCGGGCCGTGCCGGGGCCCGTTCCGGCGCGCACCCCGCGGCCGTCCGGCCAACACCAAACGGGCCGGGGCGGCGTTTCACGTGAAACGCCGCCCCGGCCCGTTGTGGGGCGGTATCGCCCCTGGGTGCCTACTTCGCCTGCGGCTTGCGCAGAGTGAGGTGCAGCTCCTTGAGGCGCGCCTCTTCGACCTCGCTCGGGGCGCCCATCAGCAGGTCCTGGGCGTTGCCGTTGAGCGGGAAGGCGATGGTCTCGCGGATGTTGGGCTCGTCGGCCAGCAGCATGACGATGCGGTCGACGCCGGGGGCGATGCCGCCGTGCGGCGGGGCGCCGAACTTGAAGGCGCGGAGCATGCCGCCGAACTCCGCCTCGACGGTCTCCTTGTCGTAACCGGCGATCGCGAAGGCCTTGTACATGACCTCGGGCTCGTGGTTACGGATGGCGCCGGAGGACAGCTCGGTGCCGTTGCAGACGATGTCGTACTGCCAGGCCAGGATGTCCAGCGGGTCCTTGGTCTCCAGCGCCTTCAGGCCGCCCTGCGGCATGGAGAAGGGGTTGTGCGAGAACTCGATCTTGCCGGTGTCCTCGTCCTTCTCGAACATCGGGAAGTCGACGATCCAGCAGAAGCGGAACTCGTCCTCGACGAAGCGGCCGACGCGCTTGGCGGCCTCGACACGGACCGCGCCCATGATCTTGGAGACCTCGTCGAACTCGCCCGCACCGAAGAAGACGGCGTGGCCCGGCTTGAGGTCCAGGGCGGCGACCAGCGCCTTGACGTCGTCCTCGGTGAGGAACTTGGCGATCGGGCCGCTGAGCGCGTTTTCTTCGCCCACGCGGACCCAGGCCAGGCCCTTGGCGCCCTGCTGGACGGCGAAGTCACCCAGCTGGTCGAAGAACTTGCGCGACTGGTCGGCGGTGTCCGGCACGGCGAGGGCACGGACGTGCTTGTCGGCGAAGGCCTTGAAGCCGGAGCCCGCGAAGACGTCGGAGACATCGACCAGCTCCAGCTCGGCGCGCAGGTCCGGCTTGTCGGAGCCGTACTTGAGCATCGCCTCGCGGAACGGGATGCGCGGGAAGGGGGAGGTGACCGTGCGGCCGTTGCCGAACTCGGTGAACAGCTCGGTCATCAGCTTCTCGACGGGCCCGAAGACGTCTTCCTGCTCGACGAAGCTCATCTCGATGTCGAGCTGGTAGAACTCGCCCGGCGAGCGGTCCGCGCGGGCGTCCTCGTCGCGGAAGCAGGGCGCGATCTGGAAGTAGCGGTCGAAGCCGGCGATCATCAGCAGCTGCTTGAACTGCTGCGGGGCCTGCGGCAGCGCGTAGAACTTGCCGGCGTGCAGACGTGAGGGGACCAGGAAGTCGCGGGCGCCCTCGGGGGAGGTCGCGGACAGGATCGGGGTCGCCATCTCGTTGAAGCCGAGGGTCACCATCTTGTGCCGGATGGCGGAGATGACGGCGGTGCGCAGCATGATGTTGCGGTGCATCCGCTCGCGGCGCAGGTCGAGGAAGCGGTACTCGAGACGCTTCTCTTCGTTGACGCCGTCGTCCGCGTTGATCGTGAAGGGGATCTGGTCGGCGGCGCCGAGCACCTCGACCTCGGAGACCTCGATCTCGATCTCACCCGTCGGCAGATCGGGGTTGACGTTGTCGGCGCCACGCGCGCTGACCTTGCCGTCGATACGGACGACGGTCTCCTTGGTCAGGGAGCCGAGGGCCTCGTTGGCGGGGGTGCCGGGGCGGGCGACGAGCTGAACGAGACCGTAGTGGTCGCGCAGATCGATGAAGAGGATGCCGCCCAGGTCACGTCGATTGTGCAGCCAGCCGCTGAGGCGGACGTCCGTGTCGACGTCCGCGGCTCGGAGCTCGCCGCAGTTATGGGACCGGTACCGATGCATCGCTCATCCAAGTCGTCGCGAGTCGAGGTGAGGAGTTGTCGGGAGAGGGAGAGGAAAAGGAGTACGGGCTCGGATGCCCGGTCGCTCTCCCCGTGGATCACCCGAAAGGCCACCCCAGGATTGACATAACCGCTCCAGGTTACCGTCCCGGCCCGCACGTCTTCGTTGACATATACGCATCAGCGTCGCCCGGGGCCGGGTGAGGCTTCCCGACTGGGACGATGGTCACGTCCGGCTCGCTGGTCGGGCCCCTCCAAAGGCACATAAAGTGATGCAATGCGCACCGAGGATCTCCTGGCCGCCATCGCGACCGGCCTGTGGCGCTGGGACAACGCATCGGGACGGGTGACCCTCGACGCCGAAGCGGCCCGGCTGCTCGGGCTGCCCGCCGCCCCGGTGGAGCTGACCGAGGCCGCGGTGCGCTCCCGCTTTCATCCCGTCGACTTCGCCGAGATCAACGGGATCGTGCAGCTCGCGGTCGCCGAGAAGACGCTCGCCGAGGCCCGGCTGCGCATCGTGGACGAGCGCGGGCGGGTGCAGCGCATCGTCCGCACCCGCTCCCGCCCCCGGACCGTCGACGGCGGTTTCGAGCTGGTCGGCACCCTTCAGGAGGTGCCCGAGCCACAGCCCGGGACCTCCGCGGCGCACACCCCGATAACGGGCGACTGGCGCCGTTCGCGCGAGGCGTTCCTGCTGGACGCGGGCCGGGGACTGGCCGAGGCGCGGTCCACCGCCGAGGTACTGCGGGTCGCCGCCGGACTGTCGATGCCCGGCTTCATGCCGGACGGGCTGGCGGTCTTCGGCATCGAGGGTGACCGGCTGTCGGTGATCGGCCATCACGGCCACCATGCCGACGACGAGCGGCCGTTCGTCGCCATGACGCGGGAGACCGAGTACCCGGCCGCCGAGGTCATCCGCACCGGCCGGGCCATCTATCTGCCCACGCCCGAGGACTACAGCCGCCGCTACCCCGCCACCTGGCCGCTGGCCGCCCGCTTCCGCCGTACGTCCTGGGCGTTCCTGCCGCTGGTGAACGCGGGCCGGACGATCGGCGCCTGGATGGCGGCGTTCACCCAGCCGGTGGCGTTCACCCCCGACGAGCGCTCGGTGCTGACCACCGTCGCCCGGATGCTGGCCCAGGCGCTGGCCAGGGCCGGTGTGCAGGAGGAGCAGCAGGAGCTGGCGCTGGGGCTCCAGCGCAGCATGATGCCGACCGTGCAGCCGGACATCCCGGGGATGACGGTCGCGGCCCGCTATGTCCCGACCGGCGGCGGGCTGGAGGTCGGCGGCGACTGGTACGACATGATCCCGCTGCCGTCCGGGCGGATCGCGCTGGTCATCGGGGATGTCCAGGGGCACGACGTCCGGGCCGCGGGCCTGATGGGACAGCTGCGGATCGCGCTGCGGGCCTATGCCTCCGAGGGCCACCACCCCGACGCGGTGCTCTCCCGCGCCTCCCGGTTCCTGGCCGGGATCAACGAGACCGAGTTCCGCGGCCACGGCGAGGACCAGCGCTTTGCGACCTGCCTCTACATCGAGGTGGATCCGGCGACGGGACTGCTGGACATCGCGCGGGCCGGCCACCCCGACCCGGCGATCCGGATGAGCGACGGCACGATGCTGGTCCGGCCCACCGCGGGCGGGCTGCCGCTGGGCATCGTCCCGGACACCGACTACCCCACCACCCGGTTCGTCCTGGAGCCCGGCGAGACCATGATGGTGTGCACCGACGGACTGATCGAGACCGGCGGCCACGATCTGGAGACCGGCTGGGCGCGCCTGCGCGACATCCTCGAGGCGCATGAGCCCGGCGAGGACGACGAGGGCCTGGAACGGCTCGCCGACGCCCTGGTCCAGGCCGTGCACGGGCCGTCCTCGCACCACACCACCGGGCCGCTGGTGGACCGCCGCGAGGACGACATCGCCGTACTGCTGCTCCGCCGCGAGGGCGACAGCTGCGGGATCGGCACCGGCGGTCTGCTGGCCCCGCAGCCCGTACGGCGCACCGTGCTCTCCGTCGCGCAGGCCGAGCCGGAGCGGATAGCCGAGGCGCGCCGTCAGGTCCGTGAGGTGCTGCACGACTGGGCCGACCCGGACCAGGTGGACTCCGCGGTGCTGATGGTCTCCGAGATGGTCACCAACGTCCTGCTGCACACCGACGGGGACGCGCTGCTGGTCGCCGAGATCACCGGCGAGCGAGGCGCCCGGCGCATCCGCGTCGATGTCGCCGACAGCAGCGACGAGTTGCCGCACCGCCGCTGCCCCGGCGAACTGGCGTCGTCGGGGCGCGGTCTGCTGCTGCTGGAACTGCTGGCCGGGGCGTGGGGCGTGGATCCGCGCGGGGACGGCAAGTCGACGTGGTTCGAGCTCTACGAGGACGCGGGGGACGCGGCGGGTCCGGTGTCACCGGAGTCCGGGCCCTCGGCGTAGTACGCCCGCAGCTCCTGGAGCACGCCGGTGACGGCGGCGGTCAGCGGTACGGACAGCAGCATGCCGAGGATTCCGGCGACGCTGGCGCCCGCGGTGATCGCCAGCAGCACCGTCGCCGGATGCATATGGACCGTACGGCTCTGGATCATCGGCTGGAGTACATGCCCCTCCAGCACCTGCACGGCCAGGACGACGCCGAGCGCCCAGAGCGCGATCACGAAGCCGCGGTCGGCCAGCGCCACGAGGACCGCCACGGCGCCGGAGATGAAGGCGCCGAGGTAGGGGATATAGGCGCCGACGAAGACCAGCGCACCCAGCCCGACGGCGCCCGGCACCCGAAGGATCAGCAGTCCGACGGTGATGCAGATGGCGTCGATCAGGGCGATGAAGGTGGTGCCCCGCATAAAGCCCTCGATGGACTGGAAGCCACGGCGGGCCATCCGCTCCAGCTGCGGCGCTGAGCTGCCCGGCGCCCAGCGGTTCAACGTGCGCACGGCCTTGTGGGAGTCGCGCAGGAAGAAGAAGGTCAGCAGCAGGGCCAGGACCGCGGCGGCGAGGAACTGGCCGACCGCACTGACACCGGTCAGCAGCCCCGAGGCCGCGGTGCCGCCGAACTTGGTGACCAGCCCCTTGGACTTGGAGGCGAGATCGTCGAGCGAGGCACCGGCCGCGCCGAAGTGCTGGGAGAGGTCCTTGGCGGCTTGTCGGAGCGAGGAGACGATCTGGTCACCGGTATCGACCAGCGCACTGATGACGATGTATCCGGCGCCGCCGACCACCAGCAAAAGGACGGCACAGGTCAGCCCGGCCGCCAGCGAATGATTGAGCTTCATCGCCACCAGCCGCCGGTAGAGCGGTCCGAGCAGCCCGCTGCCGAGCAGCGCCAGCAGTACGGGCGTGACCGCCGCGCTCAGTTCGACACACAGCCACACCACGAGGGCCACCACGGCCGCGATCAGCAGCCCCAGCAGACACCAGGCCCCGGCACGGCGGGCCTGGACCGGCAGCAACGGCTGTGCGGGCAGTGGCCGTTCAGGCTCGGCGCCGCGCCCTTTTCCATCCGAGTCGTTTTGCACCCGGACAGTCCACCACGGCCGAAGGCCCGGGGCGCGGACCCCGAAACGGGTCAAGGGCGGTGTTTCACGTGAAACACCGCCCTTGCCGCCGACACGGCGTCAGTGCTCGCCCGCGGGGATCTTCCCGAGCCGGCCGGCCTGGAAATCCTCGAAGGCCTGGGCCAGTTCGGCATGGGTGTTCATCACGAACGGGCCGTAATGCATCATCGGCTCGCGGATCGGCTGCCCGCCCAGCAGCACCACCTCGAAGTTCGGGCTGCGCGACTCCTGGGACTCGTCCGCCCGGATCGTGATCGAGTCTCCGGTGCCGAACACGACCGCCTGCCCCATCCGGAACGGGCGGCCCTCCGCACCGGCCGAGCCGCTTCCGGCCAGGGCGTAGGCGAGGGCGTTGAAGTCCTTGCGCCAGGGCAGGGTGAGCTCGGCGCCCGGGTTCACCGTCACATGCATCATCGTGATCGGCGTATGCGTGATGCCCGGACCGCTGTGGCCGTCGATGTCACCGGCGATCAGCCGCAGCAGCGCGCCGCCGTCGCCGGAGGTCAGCAGCTTGACCTGGCCGCCACCGATGTCCTGGTAGCGAGGGGCCATCATCTTGTCGCTCTTCGGCAGGTTGACCCACAGCTGGAGGCCGTGGAAGAGACCGCCGGACATGACGAGCGACTCCGGCGGCGCCTCGATGTGCAGCAGCCCCGAGCCGGCCGTCATCCACTGGGTGTCGCCGTCGTTGATGACGCCGCCGCCGCCGTGCGAGTCACGGTGCACGAAGGTGCCGTCGATCAGATACGTCACCGTCTCGAAGCCGCGGTGCGGGTGCCAGGGCGTGCCCTTGGGCTCTCCGGGCGCGTACTCCACCTCGCCCATCTGGTCCATCATGATGAACGGGTCGAGGTGCTTGTAGTCGATGCCGGCGAACGCCCGGCGCACCGGGAAGCCCTCGCCCTCGAAGCCGCTGGGAGCGGTGGCAACGGCCAGCACGGGACGGGTGTGTGCCGCGACGGGCGCCGCCACACGCGGCAGGGTCAACGGGTTCTCTACGGTCACTGCGGGCATGACGGCCTCCTCGGTCGTTCGCTCAACTTAGTTGAATGGTGAACAACCTGCAAGGCGTGCGGCATTCCCGCGCGTATTTCCGCAGGTCGAAGGGGTTGGCCCGGACCGGCTCGGGCGCCGGACCGGCACACACATCGGGCCGGCCCCCGTCCGGGACCGGCCCTCGCATCAGCCGCCGGGGCGGCCATCAGCCATCTGCACAGCAGTGGCGGTCAGCCATACATACGCCGCATCGCGAAGTCGACCATCTGCTCCACGGCCTTCGCGTCGAAGACCATCCGGTGATCACCTTCCATGTCGAGGACGAACCCGTAGCCGGTCGGCAGCAGGTCGAGCACCTCGGCGCCGGTGATCACGAAGTACTTGGACTCCTTGCCCGCGTACCGCCGCAGCTCCTTGAGGGAGGTGAACATCGGGATCACCGGCTGCTGGGTGTTGTGCAGCGCCAGGAAGCCGGGGTTGTCGCCGCGCGGGCAGTAGATCTTGGACGTGGAGAAGATGCCCTGGAAGTCCTCGGCCGACATCGAGCCGGTGGTGAAGGCGCGCACCGCGTCGGCGAGGGAGGGCGGGGACGGCTCGGGATACAGCGGCTGTTCGCCGTAGCCCCCGGGGGCCGCTTGCTGCGGCGGGGGCGGCGCTCCGTACTGCTGCTGCCCTGCACCCGCGTTCTGGTCGTAGCCGTACATGCGCCACAGCGTACTGAGTCGGCGATTCGCCGGGGGACGCTCGTCACAGATGGGCGGTAGGGGTTGATTCTTATTACCGGTGGGTAGCATCATCGTAGGTACTTGCTACTTGCTGGTATTTGCGTTTGAGGTCCTCCCTCCCGAACCCTTACGGAGCCGTATCCATGGGGCACTACAAGTCGAATCTCCGCGACATCGAGTTCAACCTCTTCGAGGTGCTCGGCCGTGACAGCGTGTACGGCACCGGACCGTTCGCGGAGATGGACGTCGACACCGCCAAGAGCGTGCTGTCCGAGATCGCCCGGCTTTCCGAGAACGAGCTGGCCGAGTCGTTCGCCGACGCGGACCGCAACCCCCCGGTCTTCGACCCGGACACCAACACCGCGCCGGTTCCGGACACCTTCAAGAAGAGCTACCAGGCCTTCATGGACGCCGAGTGGTGGCGTCTGGGCATCCCGGAGGAGCTCGGCGGCACCACCGCGCCCCGCTCCCTCCTGTGGGGCTTCGCCGAGACGATCCTGGGCGCCAACCCGGCCGTGTGGATGTACGCGTCCGGCCCCGCCTTCGCCGGCGTCCTCCACGAGGAGGGCACCGAGGAGCAGCACCGCATAGCCCAGCTGATGGTGGACAAGCAGTGGGGCTCCACGATGGTGCTCACCGAGCCGGACGCCGGTTCGGACGTCGGCGCCGGCCGCACCAAGGCCGTGCAGCAGGCGGACGGCACCTGGCACATCGAGGGCGTCAAGCGCTTCATCACCTCCGGTGAGCACGACATGTCCGAGAACATCGTGCACTTCGTCCTCGCCCGCCCCGAGGGTGCCGGTCCGGGCACCAAGGGCCTGTCGCTCTTCATCGTGCCGAAGTACGACTTCGACTGGGAGACCGGCAAGCTGGGCGAGCGCAACGGCGCCTACGCCACGAACGTCGAGCACAAGATGGGCCTGAAGGCCTCCAACACCTGCGAGATGACCTTCGGCGCCAACCACCCGGCCAAGGGCTGGCTGCTGGGCGAGAAGCACGACGGCATCCGCCAGATGTTCAAGATCATCGAGTTCGCGCGGATGATGGTCGGCACGAAGGCCATCGCCACCCTCTCCACCGGCTACCTCAACGCACTGGAGTACGCCAAGGAGCGTGTGCAGGGCCCGGACCTGGCGGCCTTCACCGACAAGACCGCCCCGCGCGTCACCATCACCCACCACCCCGACGTGCGCCGCTCGCTGATGACGCAGAAGGCGTACACCGAGGGCATGCGCGCCCTGGTGCTCTACACCGCCACGGTCCAGGACGAGATCCTCGTCAAGGAGGCCGCGGGCGAGGACGCGAGCGCCGCGATCCGCCTCAACGACCTGCTGCTGCCGATCGTGAAGGGCTACGGCTCGGAGAAGTCCTACGAGCAGCTGGCGCAGTCGCTCCAGACCTTCGGTGGCTCCGGCTACCTCCAGGAATACCCGATCGAGCAGTACATCCGGGACGCCAAGATCGACACCCTCTACGAGGGCACCACCGCGATCCAGGGCCAGGACTTCTTCTTCCGGAAGATCGTCCGCGACCAGGGCCAGGCGCTCACCGCCCTCTCCGACGAGATCAAGAAGTTCCTCGCCGACAACACCGGCGGCGAGGAGCTGGAGCAGGCCCGCGGCGAGCTGGCCAAGGCCGCCGCCGACCTCGAGGCGATCGTCGGCGCCATGCTGACCGACCTCGCGGCGACCGAGAAGGACGTCAAGTCCATCTACAAGGTCGGCCTGAACACCACCCGCGTGCTGATGGCCTCCGGCGATGTCGTCATCGGCTACCTCCTGCTCAAGGGTGCGTCGGTGGCCGCCGAGAAGCTGGCCGGCGCCTCGGCGAAGGACAAGCCCTTCTACACCGGAAAGATCGCCGCGGCGAAGTTCTTCGCGCACAACGTGCTGCCGGGTGTCGGCGTCCAGCGCGGTCTGGCCGAGTCCGTCGACCAGTCGCTGATGGAGCTCGACGAGGCCGCCTTCTAGGAGCATGTTCCGCGGCCCCGCCGCGGCGGCCGTTCTTAGACATCTCTCAGATTGGCCGTTCAGACTGATGGTGCCCGCCTCTCTTCCCCCGGAGAGGCGGGCTTCGTCATGTCCGGTCCGCGGTCGCACCGGCCGCCATGACCGCGCGGCACGTACGCCGGGGACATCGGCCCGGAATCCCGGAATCCCCCGCTCCAGAGGGCTTTCCCGTCCCGAATACGGAAATCCTGGCCGGAAGGGAGCGGAGTCACGATGCATGCGCACGGGGAATGCGGCGTCCGGCTCCTTATGCTGAATCCATGACCAACTCCGCCCGCTTCGATCGCGGCCACACCGACGACCTCATGTCCTTCCTCGCCGCCAGCCCGTCCCCCTACCACGCGGTGGCGAATGCGGCGGAGCGGCTGGAGAAGGCCGGGTTCCGGCAGGTCGCCGAGGTCGACGAATGGGACGGCGGGACCGGCGGAAAGTATGTGCTGCGCGGCGGCGCGATCATCGCCTGGTACGTCCCCGAGGGCGCAAGCGCCTCGACTTCGTACCGAATTGTCGGTGCACACACAGACTCTCCCAATTTGCGCGTCAAACCGATTCCGGACACCGGCTCCCGGGGCTGGCGGCAGATCGCCGTCGAGATCTACGGCGGCACGCTGCTCAACACCTGGCTCGACCGCGACCTGGGGCTGAGCGGGCGGGTGACGCTCGGTGACGGCAGTCACCGGCTCGTCCATGTCGACCGGGCGTTGCTGAGAGTGCCCCAGCTGGCCGTGCACCTCGACCGCTCGGTGAACGCCGACGGCCTGAAGCTGGACAAGCAGCGCCATATGACGCCGATCTGGGGCCTGGGCGAGGTGGCCGAGGGCGATCTGATCACCTTCGTCGCCGAGGAGAGCGGCATACCGGCCGACGACATCAAGGGCTGGGACCTGATGATGCACAGCATCGAGGCGCCCGCCTACCTGGGCCGCGACCGCGAGCTGGTCGCCGGCCCCCGGATGGACAACCTGGTGTCCGTGCACGCCGGCACGGCCGCGCTCACCGCCGCGGCGGCCGCCGGGAGCGAGCTGACCAGCATTCCGGTGCTGGCCGCCTTCGACCACGAGGAGAACGGCAGCCAGTCCGACACCGGCGCGGACGGGCCGCTGCTCGGCACGGTGCTGGAGCGCTCGGTCTTCGCCCGCGGCGGCTCGTACGAGGACCGGGCGCGGGCCTTCGCCGGCACCATCTGCCTGTCGTCCGACACCGGGCACGCCGTCCACCCCAACTACAGTGAACGGCACGAGCCGGGCCACCACCCGATGCCCAACGGCGGGCCGATCCTCAAGGTCAACGTCAATCAGCGCTATGCCACGGACGGCAGCGGACGGGCCGTCTTCGCGGCGGCCTGCGAGCGTGCCGAGGTGCCGTGGCAGAGCTTCGTGTCCAACAACTCGATGCCGTGCGGCACCACCATCGGGCCGATCACCGCGGCCCGCCACGGCATCGCCACCGTCGACATCGGCGTTGCCATCCTGTCCATGCACTCGGCACGTGAGCTGTGCGGCGCCGAGGACCCGTATCTGCTGGCGAACGCCCTGACGGCCTTCCTGGAGGGCTGAGTTGGAATTCTCACTGCTCGGTCCGATCGCCGTGACGACCGGCTCCGCGGAGCTGGCGCTCGGCCCCGCCAAACGGCGGAGTGTGCTGGCGCTGCTGTTGTTGCAGCCCAACACCACCGTCCCACTGGAGCAGTTGATCGACTCCCTGTGGGAGGAGGAACCGCCCGAACACGCCCGTACGGTCGTCCAGGGGCATGTCTCGCGGCTGCGCGCCACGCTCGCCGAGGGCGGCGCGGAGGCGTACGGCATCGAGCTGGCCACCCATGGCTCGGCCTATCTGCTGCGGCTGCCGGAGGAGCTGATCGACGCCCACCGGTTCGGTGAACTGGTGGCGCTGGCGCGCCCCGAGGCGGCGCCGGCCGATGCCGTACCGCTGCTGCGCGAGGCGCTGGGGCTGTGGCGCGGGCCCGCGCTGACCGGCACGGTCACCAGTCCGCCGTTCGCGGCCGCCGCACACGCCCTGGAGGAGCGCCGGCTGACGGCCGTCGAGGCGCTGGGGCGGGCGCACGGCACGCTCGGCGAGCACGAACAGGCCGCGGCCATCCTCTACTCCGCGGCCGTCAACCACCCCTTGCGGGAGGGGCTGATCGCCGGGCTGATGCGCGCGCTGTTCCATACGGGGCGGCAGTCCGACGCGCTGGAGTGGTTCCACCGCACCCGGCGGCTGCTCAACGAGGAGCTGGGTGTCGACCCCGGCGAGCGGCTGCGGGGCGCCTACGAGGAGATTCTGCGGGCGGAGGCGGCCGGCGGGGGACGGACGGGCGCGGCGAAGCCTGCGGGCGGGACGCGCGGAACGGGCGGCCCTTCCGGTGGGGCGTCTTCCAGTGGGACGTCTTCCGGAGACGGCCGGTCCGGAACTTCCGGAGACGGTCGTTCCGCAACGGGCAGTGGAGCACGGCCCGTTGACGGTACGGCTCGGGCGGCCGTACAGGGGAGTGCCGGCACGGACGGTGCGCGCGGTGATGCGGGTGCACCAGATTCCGACGGGACGAGGCAAGGAACACCGGCCGGCGGCCGTGGCGGGTCCGGCTCCGGGCGGACCGGTGCATCGCCGCGGCTGCTGCCCCGCCCGCCGGCCCGCTTCCTGGGCCGGGAGGACCAACTCGCCGCGCTGACCACGGTGCTGACAGACGGTACGACCGGCGAGAGCCCGCTCGCGGTGGTGGCCGGACCGGCCGGCGTCGGCAAGACCGCCTGCGCCGTTCAGTGGGCACATCTGTATGCCGGATCCTTCCCCGACGGGCAGCTCTTCGCCGATCTGCGCGGCTTCGGCGAGGGCGACGAGGCGGCGCCGGCCGAGATCCTGGGCGACTTCCTGCTGGCGCTCGGCACTCCACCGGAGCGGGTGCCGAGTTCGGCGCAGGCCGCATCGGCGCTGTTCAGGTCGCTGGTCGCGGAGCGCCGACTGCTGGTCGTCCTCGACAATGCGCGCAGCTCGGCCCAGGTACGGCCATTGCTGCCCGGCGGTCCGCACTGCGCCACGGTCGTCACCAGCCGCAGCCGTCTCGACGGCCTGGTCGCCACCGACTGGGCCCGGCCCGTCGGTCTCCAGACGCTCGGCCACGAGGAGGGCGCGGCGCTGCTCGGCGCCATGCTCGGCCCGGACCGGGTCGCCGAGGACCCGGCCGCCGCGCGGGAACTGGTCGACCTGTGCGACGGTCTGCCGCTGGCGCTGCGGGCCGCGGCGGCCCAGCTGACCGCCCGGCCGCGCTGGCGGCTGGCCCGGCTGGCGGCCGCGCTGCGCGACGAACGGCGGCGGCTGGCGCTGCTGTCGGCGGAGGACACCGGCATCGCGGCGGCGCTGCGGATGTCCGTCGCCCGGCTGTCCGCGGACGACGCACGGCTGCTCAGCGCGCTGGCCACCAGCGCGGACGGGCACCTCAACGCGTCGCTGGCGGCGGCGCTCGCCGGGTACGACCCGGAGCGCACCCAGGACGGTCTGGACCGGCTCACGGAGATGCACCTGGTGGACGAAGAGGCCACCGACGTCTACACGATCAGCACGCTGACGCAGCTGTTCGCACGGGACGAGCGCGGTGAAGGCGGCGAGAGCGACACGGGCGGAACGGGCGACGGGAGCTAGGGTCTGGGCCTGTCGTTCGGATCAGGCCCTGGGGGAGTGGCGGCCGCGGCTGAGCCGTGGCCGGCCTACCCCTCCCGGCGCGGGGGAACGTTAGGCGCACGTTAGTGGCACGGCAGCGGCGGGCGGCAACCTGGTGGTCAGGCCGGAGGACAACTCACCGGCCGGACCGCAGGACGTACCGCAGCCGCGGCACGGACCACCGACCGGGGGAGACCGGACATGCCGCGCAGCCATACCCGCTCCGAGGCCGTCGTCGAGACGGGCGCCGGCACCGCCACCGGTGTTCCTCCCCGTACCGTCCGCCGCCGGACGCTGCGGATCGCCGCGGCCGGACTCACCGCCGTCGCCGCCCTCGGCCTCACCGCCTGCGGCGGCCAGGACAACCCCCTCCAGACCAGCGCGGCCAAGCCGTTCCACCCGGTGCACCGGGACTCCGACGCCCCGGCCGCGAGGGTTGAGGGTGCCGCCCCGGACGGCGCACGGACCGGCGGTGGCCGGACGGAACAGCTCGCCGCGGGACACGGCGGCAACGGCACCCGGGCGGACGTGGGGACGAGGGCCACTGAGGCGAGCACGAACGGCGCGGGCAAGTCCGCCGACGCCCCCGGCGTCCGGCACCGCGCCTGCGACGCCGCGAAGATCCGCATCGTCGCCGCGCCGCTGAACCGGCCGGTCAACCACCTGCTGGTGAAGGCCACCAACACCTCCGGCGCCACCTGCGACCTCTACTTCGCACCGTATCTGCGGTTCGACGCGGCGCAGTCCCCGCTCCCCGAGCTGCCGGACAGCAAGCCCCAGGCCGTGGTCACCCTCGCCCCCGGCGAGTCCGGCTACGCCGGCGTGCTGACCTCGTCCGCCGACGGCTCCGGCCGCAACGGCCGCACCGTGACCTCGCTGTCGGTCAGCCTCCCCGGCCGTGACGGCAAGGGCAGCATCGGCGGCTCGGCGGCGGTGGCGCTTCCCCTCGGCTCGGTGTACCTCGACGACAGCGCCTGGGTGACCTACTGGCAGTCGGACGCGAGCGAGGCAGCGGCCTGGTGAGCCGCGCCCGGTGCTCCGCCGTCCGGCCGACTGACAGCAACTGAGCGACTGACACCTGCCGAGCGTCCTCCTGGCAGACCGTCACCCACCGATCCCGTCCCACGCCGTCCGATGCCGTCCGATCCCACGACGCCGTCCGATGCCGTCGACGGAGATCCACCCTGAACCAGGGCGCCCGCATCCCCCAGCGGGCGCCCTTTCCCCTGTCCGGCGTCCCGTCATGTCTCGCACAGCGGCCCGCTCTGTCCCGGCATTCTCGTATCTCCGCAGGTCGCAGCCGTTCGACGGGTCGGGACATCTCATGGGACGAGGAACCTCCGGCCGACGCCCGATCCCCGCTCGACGATGGATTCCGTCGCCGCGACCAGACCATCCGGCGGCTCAGCCATCGGCCAACCGGCCGCCTACGGAGGGGAATCGGCATGTACGAGCACAGCAGCACGCACCCGGCGGACACCACGCCCCCCGCGCACCGCGCAGCACCCACGCGCCAGAAGAATTCCCCGTTCCGCAGGACCGTCCTGCGGACGTTCCTGCCCGCGGTCGCCGCCGCCGGCCTCGGCGTCGCCGGGTTCGCGGGGCCCGCCCACGGCAGTGAGGCAGGCTCCGCGGCGGCCGCCGGCGGGCACTCCGCGACCGCCGCCAAGCTCTCCCGCGACTCCTCCGCCACCGGCTCCGCTCTCACCGCCCGCACCGGTTCCGTGAAGCAGGCCGCGGCTGCGGACTTCCGGACATGGGGCACCCGTTGGACAGTGCACGCCACCGCGGACGCCAACTCCCCAGCCGTCGGAATGATCAACAAGACGGCGCCGGGACAGGACCGGATCACTGCCGACTACCAGGTCGACACCGGACACAAGGTGTGCGAGGGCAATACCTGCTCTACGTTCATGGCGCACCTCACCGGGCCGGTGTCCGGCTTCCTCAGCGTGGTCGCGGTGGACATCCCGCAGGACCGGCTGCCGGGTGTACCGGTCCAGGGCGGCGGCGGGCAGCCGCAGCCCGGTGGCTCGCGTCAGGAGATGCTCCACCGCGCCGCCACCTGGCTGACCGCCAACAACGGTGCTCAGGTGCCGTACAGCCAGTCCAAGGTCTGGAAGGACGGATACCGCCAGGACTGCTCGGGCTATGCGTCGATGGCGCTCGGGCTGCCGACGCCCGGAACCAACACCGTGGGCCTGGCCACCAACCGCAACCTCACCCGGCCCCTCTCACTGGGCGAGCTCAAGCCTGGTGACCTGCTCATCGACGCGGCCGGCGACAACAACACCCGGCATGTCGTGATCTTCGAGAAGTGGAACAACGACGCGCACTCCTCGTACACCGCCTACGAGCAGCGTGGCGACCACGGCACCGACCACCGGACGCTGACCTACGGTCTGCCCGGCGGCGACGCCGAGTTCAAGCCCTACCGTCCCGTGAAGTTCGGCGACTGACCCGGTCCGGGACACGAGATCCGACGGAGGATCTCACGCTGTTTCACGTGAAACGTCACCGTCTGGTCCGGGCCCGATCCGGATCGTGTCACGAGGGGCACTTCCGCCACAGGGGAGCGGAGGTGCCCCTCGCGCGCGCATGTCCGCTGTGCTGAAATGCGAGACGTGCCTGGCAATCAGAACCACGGCGCTCGTGTCCGCCGTAAGCCGTTAGCCCCTCTGCCCGACGAACTCTCCGGCCCGATGCGGGACTTCGTCGCCGCTCTGCGCCGTATGCATGGCGAACTCGGCTACAGCCTCAAGGAGCTGGAGGGCCGGCTGCCCGCCAGCCGCTCGTCCCTCTCGCGCTATCTGCGCGGTCAGAGCCTGCCGGACGAACGGTTGTTGGTGCAGTGGTGCAAGCTCTCCTTCACCGGTGAGGACCGGCTGCCCGCCCTGGTCGAACTGCTGCATCGCGCCCTGGAGGCGGCGGATGCGGGCGAGCGGGGAGCGGCGGACGAGGCGACGGAGCGGGACGCTGCGTCCGCGGAGGTGCCGCGGGCCGACGCCGGGGACGGGTCCGACACCGGGGCCGGGGACGGGGACGGGGCCGGGGACGGGGCCGACGCGGAAGCCGGGGCCGGGTCGACGGCCGGGAGGCGTCGGGTGCGGCCGGTGCTCGCCGCGCTCGGGGCCGCCGTGGTGATCGCCGCAGCGGCGCTGGCCGTACCGGCGCTGACCGGCGCGGACGGGGCGACGGACGACGGCGACCGCCGGGCGCAAGGCTCGCAGGCCGAGGCCCCGGCTACCGGTTCCGCCCGGATCACCGTCCACAACGTCGAACGGAACTGCCAGCACCGGCGCACCGAGAACTGCGCACTCGGCCTGGCCGGCGACCCGTACCGGCCCTACCGCCGCTCCAACATCGTGGGCCATGTCCGGCACGGCGACGTGCTGCACGCCGTCTGCCGGATCGCCGACGGAGTCACGGTCACCGACGAGGTGGGCGGGCACAGCAGCATGTGGTTCCGGGTCGATCACGACGGCACGCAGGTGTGGGTGCCGGGCATCCGCATTCGCCCGGAACAGCTGGAGAACACCGAGCTGCCCAGCTGCCCGGACTGATCTTCGACGGCTGTCGCGGAACGGTCCCGACCCGCCCAAAAGCTGATCTTCACGCCCTCTCCACGGGCCGTTTTCGACCCTGCATACCCCCTCTGACCTGCGATGACGCGCCATCGGGCCAAGGCGCGGCGGACCCGCCCTGGCGCATTGCCCGGCAATGGATATCGTGGCCGTGCCATGACAGCCACGCCACGCTGATTGCAGCAACCCACGGGGGGAACCACCCATGACCGCACGCCGCTCCCGCAGCCGATCCGCCGCGTACGCCGCGCTGGCCCTCGGACTTGCCGGTTCGCTCGCCCTGACCGGCTGCAACAGCCACTCGTCGAAGAAGTCGAAGAAGTCCTCCTCGTCGAAGTCGAAGATGTCCTCCTCGTCGTCCTCGAAGAGCAAGAAGCGCAGGATCATCGGTGGCGGCGCGGCCGCGGCGGGAGCGGGCACGGCGTCGCGGCGGGTCCCCGACTGCTACCCCAGCACGTACAAGGTCACGTTCTCCCAGCAGACCGGCCCGAAGAGCCATGTGGCGGTGAAGTTCAAGAACTCCACCAGCCGCGACTGCAAGCTCTACAACGCGCCGCTGCTGCGCTTCAACAACGCCAAGACCCCGCTGCCCCTCCTCCAGGGCACGCCCGGCCACCTCGACGGCACCCGCATCACGGTGCCCGCCCACGGATACGCCTACGCGGTCATCCCGACCAACACCGCGGCCACCAAGGGCGCCGAACAGAAGTCGGTGACCATCGACTTCATGGGCATCTCGGCGAGCTCCGTCACGCACGGTCCGGTCACCGTCAACTTCGCGGAGAAGCGGCTGCACATCTCCGTCGGCAAGAGCAAGGTCACCAACTGGAGCTCGAGTATTCACGGGGCCCAGTTGGCGGGCGGCGTCGGAAACTAACCCGCCGACGCCTCGCCCCGCCCACCGGGCGAACTCGTCCCGGGCCCGGCCGACGGGCCCGGGGTCCCGCTCCTACTCGGCGTCCAGCCCTGCCAGGACGAGCCCCAGCCGGGCCACCCCGCCCTCGGCGATCTCGACCGGCACGCCCCAGTCCTGCTGGTGCACATGGCAGGCCGGGTACTCGATGTCCGGGTCGTCGTCGCAGGACGCGGCCATCGCCGAGACATGCAGCACGCCCTCGGTCACGCCGTCCGCGAGGAGCAGATCCCGTGCGAGATCGGTGCCCGCGCCCGCGCCGTCGGCGAGCAGCTCCGGCGGCGTCGCGCTGACCAGCAGTCGCGTGGAGGGGCCGTAGCGGGTGTCGAGCTTCTGGCCCGCCGGGGCCTGGAAGACCACATCGAGCCTTAGCGCGCCCGGGGCGACCTCGGTGGCCGCGCGCTGGGTGCGGTGCGCCACCGACTCGACGCGGATCGCCTCCTCGGGCAGCCGCAGCCGGGTCAGCCGGTGCCGCGCCGACTCCACCACCACGATGTCGTCGTCGACGAGCACCGCGTCGGACGGCTCGCGCAGATCCGTCGCCAGCGTCGTCACCTCGCCGCTCGCGGGGTCGAAGCGGCGCAGTGCGTGGTTGTAGGTGTCCGCGATGGCGACCGAGCCGTCGGGCAGGGCGGTCACGCCCAGCGGGTGCTGGAGCAGCGCCTGGCCGGCGGCGCCGTCGCGGTGACCGAAGTCGAAGAGACCGGTGCCGACGGCCGTACGGACGACGTATCCGTCGCCTTCCTCGGCGGGCTCCACCCAACGGACCGCGCTGGTCTCCGAGTCCGCGATCCACAGCCGGTCGCCGGCCGCCGCGAGCCCGGACGGCTGGGCGAACCACGCCTCCGCGGCCGGGCCGTCCACCAGGCCCTCGTTGGTCGTGCCGGCCGCGACCTCCACCGTGCCGGCGGCCGGGTCGTAGGTCCACAGCTGGTGCACCCCGGCCATCGCGATCCACAGCCGGTCCCGCCACCAGGCGATGTCCCACGGCGAGGAGAGGTCCACCGCACGCGCCGGTCCGGAGGTCGGCGAGCCCTGCCACCACTGCTTGCCGGTGCCGGCCACCGTCTCCAGCACGCCGGTTTCCGGATCGAAGACGCGCACGGCGTGGTTGACGGTGTCCGCGACGGCCACCCGGCCGTCGGGCAGCAGCGCCAGGCCCTGCGGCTCGTTGAAGGAGTCCGCGGTCAGCCCGCGCTCGCCGGTACCGATGCGGCGCAGCACCTGCTCGCCGTCCGCCGCCAGCTCCACCAGCTGATGCCGGGTGGTGTCCGAGACGAGGAAGCTGCCGCCCGGCAGCCGGACAGCCTTGCCGGGAAAGCGCAGATCGGTGGCGACGGGCTCCGGCGGCACGTACGGGCCGTCACCGCGCCGCAGCGTCCCCTTCGCGCCGTGCTCGGCCTCCAGCTCTTCGACGAGCTTCTCGATGGCGTGCGCATGGCCCTCGCCGGCGTGCTGCGCGACGACATACCCCTCGGGGTCGATCACCACGAGCGTGGGCCAGGCGCGTACCGCGTACTGCTTCCACGTGGCGAGCTCGGGATCGTCCAGGACCGGGTGCTCGACGCCGTAGCGCTCCACGGCGTCCACGACCGCCTGGTGCTCGGCCTCGTGCACAAACTTCGGGGAGTGCACACCGATGATCACGACCGTGTCGCGGTGCCGCTCCTCCAGCTCCCGCAGCTCGTCCAGGACATGCAGACAATTCACACAGCAAAAAGTCCAGAAATCTAGCACGACGCAGCGACCTCGAAGATCGGCAAGCGTGAGGTTCTTTCCGCCCGTGTTCAGCCAGCCGCCCTTGCCGACCAGCTCAGGGGCGCGGACGCGGGCCCGGCGGGGCGTCGGCTGTTCCTGGTTACTCATAGGATCCAGGATGCACCGGGTGTCTTCGAGGGACGGACGCGGGCGGGTGTGACCGCCACGACATGCAAGGAAGCCCCTGTCACGCGCCACGAGGCAGCGCATGACAGGGGCGGTTGGCTACGCCCTCACCGCTCCGTGAGAACGGCACCCCAGCTAAGGGGCGGACCGGGGCGGGAGCCTGAGCGCGTCCACTCAGTCCGGGCACGTCTGCCCGCGCTCGGGGCTTGTCCGGTCGGAGGCGTCGCCAGTCCGGTTCGCTGAGCCGTGTCGCTTGGCATCCGTCAGCGGACCGGGGTTCTATCTCACCTGAAACTCTCTGTGGTGAGGGTGGGGCCGTCGGCATCGTCAGTCGGCCTGGTGTCCAGTGGCAGGGCATCCAGCAGCTTGCCCGCGTCGCCGATCCGGAAGGCTCCCAGATGCACGTACGCACGTCCCGCAGCGGTCACCTGGGGGCGCACCTGTGCCACCTGCGTCTCCGGGATTCCGGCACGCATAAGGGCAGCTCGCAGTAGTGCCGCGATGTGCTCCGCCTCCGCACGGGCGCTCTTGTACCCGGCCATGGGCATCACGAGCGTCGCCCCTTCTTGTGCGGGTGCCGCCGGATCTCGACATTCACGTCTGAGACCTTGGACATGTCTCGCCGGGCATGCGCCTCGTTGCGCTCGCTGGCCAGCGCGCTGCACACGTCACAGTCGGGCACCGGTTCCGGGCAGGCTTCCAGTCTCAGCGGGAGTTCAACGGGTGGACTGGAAGAGGTGGTTGGGTTGGTCATGGGGTCGTCCCCTCGCACGTCTTGGGGGAGTGATCGTCTCGCCGCTCACCGGGACGCAGGAACCTCGTACGTTTCCCACTTTGGGACGTCCCACGGGTGCTAGAACGTCCCTAGCGACGTCCAGCAATGCGGGGTGACACTGACCATGCCGAACGAACGTCTACGGGCTGTCATGGCGGCGGGCGGGTGGACACATACCAGGCTCGCCGAAGTAACCGGGGTAGATCCCAAGTCAGTTGAGCGCTGGGTCAACCTCGGACGCACCCCAAGGCGAGTAACGGCGCTGAAAGCCGCTGAAACCTTGGGGGAAGACGTGCACGCACTGTGGCCATCCCTGCGACAGGCACGAGCGGCGCGAGCGGTGAGCCCTGAGCTGGTCGCGCTGTACGACAAGCGCGCAGACCTCCCCGTATCCGTCTTTGTAGATCTCCTCGCAGAAGCGCGGGAACGCATCGACGTCCTGGTGTACGCCGCCGTGTTCCTACACGAGGCATACCCCCGGCTGAACGACCTTCTCCGGGAGCGCGCCGCAGAAGGCTGCGCTGTCCGTATCGCCCTCGGCGACGCCGACAGCACGAACGTTCAGCAGCGAGGCGCGGAAGAGAAGTTCGGGCACGGAATCGAGTCCCGGTGCCGACTCGCACTCATGCATTACCGGCCCTTGCTCGGGGTGGCCGGCATCGAAGTGCGGACCCATGGAACGACGCTCTACAACAGCCTGTACCGCGCAGACGACCAGGTCTTGGTCAACGCCCATGTGTGGGGTGTAAACGCGTACGGGGCACCCGTATGGCACCTACGGCGCCACACCGACGGAGGCATGTTCGACACCTACACGGACAGCTTCAGCGCCGTATGGGAGACCGCCCGGCCCGTGGAAGGCTGAGCCCATGGCACGGACCGAGTTCTACGACGATCCCGATGCGCCCGAGCCCAACAGCCTCGTCGTTGCGGCCTCCGCCGTTGTCACCGACGAAGCGGGGCGCATTCTGCTCCAGCGACGGCGGGACAACAACCTATGGGCCTTGCCAGGGGGAGGCATGGACATGGGCGACAGCTTGCCCGGATGCGCCGTCCGGGAGGTCAAGGAAGAAACCGGACTCGACGTAGAGATCACAGGACTCGTCGGCACCTATACCGACCCAAAGCACGTCATTGCCTACAGCAACGGGGAGGTACGCCGACAGTTCAATGTGTGCTTTACGGCTCGCGTCGTGGGTGGAGCGCTGGCCATCTCCGATGAGAGCACGGAAATCCGTTTCGTGGAGCCCGGCGAGCTGAACGCCCTCCCCATGCACCACACTCAGCAACTTCGGATTCAGCACTTTCTGGAGCAGCGATCAACGCCCTATCTCGGTTAGGCGTGCAGGCGAAAGCCCTTGATCCTGGGCCTTCACCAGCTCCGGCCCGTCGCTCGTGTTGCGCCGACGGCGCTGGTCACTGCGCTTCGGGACAGGGCCGGGCATGTACCACCTCCAACAGAGCGGGAAAGGTGAGCCGTTCCCACTCCGTTACGGGGCCGTCAGAGCCGGTGGGGGCCGAGCTAAGCGCCTACGGGACCTCAACTCGACATGGGTCGAAACCGGGCGCAGACTTGAGTTAGGTGTCTTCGCGTCCGGTTGGGGATCGTGACATGAAGAAATCACGCAAGTGCCTAGCTGCGAGAGCTAGACGCCTCGCGAGGCTACACCTTCCCCTTGCGGTCGTAGGTCAAGGAGACAGGCGCCGTATCCGTCCGCAGGGAGAAGGAAAATGCCTTATCCCGAATGGGGAGAGACCGACTTCATACCCCTAAATCTCATAGTAGATCGGGACAATGAGGCGCGTTGCCCAAACCACCCAAAGATCCGGCTAGTTGATTACCGGCCGTTTGACGACGCCATTGAATTGACCTGGAATCAGTATGACTTGAATGAGTGGAAGGGTATCGACGATCATACCCACGGCAACGCCTTCAACGTCCAGCGACTTCTTTGCCAGACACTTCCTTCGGAACACCTATGTGCATACCATTTGGGGCGAGGCATGGCGGCAGTAGCCCTTGAGGTTATCGGATTTCCTTGCGCCCAGTACGCGCCCCTGGTAGCTCCGATGTGTAAGTTGATGGAGAGGGTTACGCTCGGGGCGCCGCCATCCTATATCTCCCAAGCCCAAGGGGTATTCACGGACTTCATGGCGGCGGAAGAAAGCGGCGGAACCCAGGGGTTTGCTGCTCGCTACAGAGCAACTGAACCCGTCGTTAAGAAGAAGGTCCCCTGGTGGCAGAGGTAGCCAGTAAGCGTATTGGAGTGGTGGGCGAGTGGCGACGACTCATTCCCTGCTGATCAACGCCTGTGAGAGGGACAACCGCAGCGTGGAGATTTGAAGTCTTGGAGGCTGAGCCATGCAACCAACCTGCACCATCTGTGAGCGACCTACTGACACACTCCTCTGCCTCCGGGGAGGTGGCAAGTGGCTGACAGGCGTCCTGAACGAGCTAGGAGTCCCCCTCAATAAGGCCACATTCATGATCAGTAGGCTTCTTGACTGCGAACCCAGCGAGGTTTTCAACCATCGAAAGTATGAAGATTTGCCACTGCTCTGCTGTCACAAATGCGCAAAGTACGGTGATTTCCCAGCCCCTGAACCCATTGGCATTCCCAACCCCACTATCCTTTGCCAGCCCGACGACTGGGAATAAAGGGGGGCTCCACATGGGTCCGTCACCGGTCGTCGGCCAATGACCAGCCGGAACACTGGCCACTGACGACCTTCAAACCCGTACACCATCCGGGCTGCTATACGCTTGCGGTCCAGCGTGACGCCATGAGGGGGGGCACCCCCAGGGGCTACGCCGTGAGCGTGACCTTCGTGATCGCTGCGGGGTGCGGGTAGCCGAAGCCGACACGCATCGTGCCGCGTACGGCGACCTGGTCGGACTGGAAGTACGCGTCCGCGCTCAGGTCCACCTTCACGTCACGACGCAGCACGACGAACGCGCGGTCCTTGGGCAGGCCCCACACGGTGCCCTGGGTGACCGCCTGGGACACGTACACGGGTACGCCTGCGATGACGCGGCGGGTCGGCGTGGTCGGATCCGAACCGAGCAACGGCCGGTTGCTGCCCGTCTGCTCCTTGAGCTGGGCCAGGGCCAGCGCGTCCGTGGGGTGTGCGGTGAAGCTGGTCAGCGTGGCGCCAACGGTCTCGGCCTGGGCAATGGCCTCAAGGAACGGGTCCAGGCTGGCCCACTTCTTGCCTCCGGTCACGATGGTGGCGCCAGGCACGTCCTCCAGGCCACGCGGCGCAGGGGCGGGCAGGCTGCCGAAGAACGCGGCGTCCACCTGGCGGGCAATCGAGCGGGCCAGGCCGTCCCCGACGATCTGCGCGGCCTGCGGGTTGGAGTCCTCCGCCAGCTCCGAGGAGACAACCGTCAGTCCGGCGACCTTGGCGGGAGTGACGATCTCTTCCCCAAGGGTGGCGTCCTCAACGGGGATGTCGTCGCCCTCGCGAGTCCAGGCGGCGCCCGCGTCCTCCTTCACGATCGGCAGGTGGGTGCGGGTAGCGTCCGTGGTCAGCTGGGTAGCGACCTGGAACGCCACCGATCCGGCCTGCACGGGCTGAACGATCAGCGCCGCGTACTGATCGGGGGTGATGCCTCCGGCACCGGGGGCAGTGGTGAACATGCTCAACTAGGTTTCCGTTCCTCAGAGTTCGCCGTAGTGGCGGCCGTTGCGGCGCTGCTCACGGGCCCGCCGGAACGCGTCCGCCCAGCTGGTCGGGCGTGGGCTCTCGTTCGGGCTGAGCCCGCCCCGGCCGAGGTGAACGTGTCCGGGCGCCGGGCTTGTGCCCCGCTCGTGTAGCGCGACGCTTAGAACGCGGGCGCGTTCCTCCAGCTCCGCCGTGGGGACGTTGCCGAAGGTGCGCAGGATTTCGAGGGTCATGTAGGGATAGCGGCGGGCAAGATCCTGGATTGTGCCCTCCCGCTCCCGTGCCGCCTGCTCCTGCTCCAACTCAGCAATACGCGCGGTGAGTTCGGCGAGGTGGGCGTCCGGGGCGGTGCCTGTGTCCTGGGTGGCCTGCGGCGGGTTGGTTTCCGGGGCGCCGCGGGGCGGGACTTCCGACTCCATCGCGGGGCTCGGCGTGGCCTCAGTCGGTGAAGACAAGGGCGTCCTCCAGGCCGCTGATCGGGGACAGTGCGCTCTCGGCATCCTCGGCGGTGAGCAGTCCATCGCGCTGCCCGCAGATGGTGCGGGCCTTGAGGTCCTGCGCGGCCTGCTGGCGCTTGTCGGCGTAGTAGCGCAGCGTTGTGGCGTCGCGGATCTCAGCTGCCGACCAGACCAGGTCGGACAGGGCGGCGATGTAGCAGCGGGACAGGTTGATGCGGTTGCGGATCTCGTGCGTGTCCAAAGGAGCTCCTTTCAGATGCCGGATCAGGGTGGAGCGGGTGCGGTGCCGATGCACGGCGCATGGTCCGCTCCACCCCTGTAGGTACGGCGTTACGCGGCCTGATCCCCGGTGTCGGCGCGGCGCTGGCGGTAGCGGCGGGCCCGCTCGGCGGCGAGACGACGCCTGCGCTCGGTCTTGCACCCATCGCACACGGTGGGCCACTTTCGGCGCTGCGAGGCCGGACGCCGCACGGTGAACTCCTGCCCGCACTCCAGGCAATCGGCCGTGTAGTGCTTGACGCCTCCGGCCAGAGTCACTGTGCCGCCGGCTGTCTCGTAGCGACGCGGTTCCGTGTCGGCGCGGAGGCGTACCTCCCGCTGCCGCAGCAGGGCCACGTGCAGGCGGGGGTCCATGCGGTCCACGGTCACCTCGGGATAGGGCTGGGCGAAGTCCAGGCGCCGTCCCGCTCGGCGGATCTTCTCCCCTCTCTTGCCCTGCGCGGGGTTGGGTGCGGTGCCCCTGAGCGGGTGGAAGGCGGCACCGTGCAGGTCGTCTCCGCGTGCGGACACGGCCCGGTGGTCGGCCCGTATCTCCGCCGCGCCCTCGTCGCCGACACCGGTCCACGCCAGATGCGCCATGGCATCCTCCTGTGACGTTGGGTCGTAGCGATGTTCGTGGCCGTCCGCGATCAGCGGGACGCCGTATTCCTGTTCTGCCTGGCGGGCCAGGGCCGCGTACAGCTTGGGTGGCACGATCGCCACGGGTTTCCTCCAGGGCATGCGAAAGGCCCGCCAGGGATCAGCGAGCCTTGAGGTCGATATGGGGTTGTCGCAGCAGCGGGGTGGACGCCCTGGGCGCCTTCGGCGCCGAGTGCCGAAACCTCTCCCAACACGCGTATGGGGAAGGTCTGGGAAATGGACACTTGAGGTGTCCATGAGTCCTGGCGTTCTGGGCTGCGCCGCCGCTGCGGGGGTGCAGGAGTTACGCGGGCTGACCGAAGATGTCGGCCTTCTTGGCGCTCACGCCGACCACGCCTCGCTTGCCGCCCTGCTTGCCGGTCTCCGCGTTGAAGTGGCGGGCAATCGCCTTGGACCACGCCTGCGGGCGACCTGGTAGCCGGGGCTGCTGGGCCTCGCCACGCTGCTTGATCGCCGCGCTTGTCACAAACCCGCCAGCCTCGGCCTGGAAGTTGGCTTCCACCCAGTCGGAGAAGGGGTCGGACTCCTGGCGGTACTCGTCGGTGGCCAGGGTGACCCGCTCCGACTCGTTGAGCCCGTGGTGCCACCAGTCCACCGCCCCGCGCACCACCCATGCGGCGATGCCCTCGGCCTCCTGCGCCAGGCGTTCCTTCAGTCCCGGGTCCTCACGGCCCACGAACGACTCGTCCCACGGGACGCAGCGAAAGCGCCGCCAAATCCCGTCATCAGTGCCCCGGATCGTCGGCTTGTCATTCCCGGACATGATCAGCAGGCCGGTGGGTGTGAAGTCGTAGGCGGGCTTGTACTTCTGGTTCGCGGTCATCCGGTCAGCGGCCGTGAACAGCTTGATGAACGCCTCGTCTAGGCGCGCGTCCGTCATCTCGCTGGACAGCACCAGACGAGCCCCATGGAGCTTGGCGACCAGGGAGCCGTTCCGGCCGTGGCGCTGCTTCTCCCAGAACTCCGCTTCCTGCGCCGTGGTGATCGCCGCGAATACCTTGCCCAGGGTCTCGGTGAACACACCCTTGCCATTGCGGCCGGAGCCGTAGAAGAACGCCAGGCACTCCTCCCGCGTGTATCCGCTGATCGCGTACCCGGCCAGGCGTTGCAGGAAGGTGTGCATCTGCGGATCGTCCGGGTGGCTGGACTCCAAGAACGCCTCCCATTGCGGGCACGGCGCATCGGGTTGATAGTCCACTGCGACCAGCCGTGTCACCAACAGCGTCGGGTCGTGGTGGTACCACTCACCGGTGGTCAGGTTCACCGCAACGTTGCGGAAGGCCATCACGTTCGGATGGGCGTCCAACTCGTCCACGCGTCGCCGGATGCCTGGCATCGACTGAAGTTCGGTCAGCGCCGCCGTGATGCAGCGCGAGGTGCGCAGGGCACGCGCCGCGTCGATGTAGGCGTCGGCGCCACCGCTGGCGGCGTAGGCCAGGAGACGGTCCGACACCTCATGGACCATGCTGCGGGCCACCGAGTCGCGGGTGGAGTCGTTGACCCAGACCCGACCGTCCCACGCGTACCAGCCCGGCCCCTCCACGTAGATCAGCCGGCCAGCGACCTGGTCAGCAAGGAACTTAGCCCGGTCCACGTCCGTGCCGTCCTTGAGCGTCAGCGACGGCAGAAGCTCCGGGGCAATCTCCGGCGTGGCCAGCCTCATGCTCCGCCCTCCCATCGTCCGGTCACAGCAGCGAGGTAGGCATCACGACCGACGACGATGCGTCCTCGCAGGTCAGAGAGGGTGAGATCCTTGTTGCCGGTGTTCAGCCAGCCGCCCTTGCCGATCAGCTCGGGGGCGCGGACGCGTGCACGTGAAGCCATGTGCACATTCAACGTCACTCCGGTGCGTGCGCATTCCGCAGGTCCCCGCGGGAACACGTCAGCCATGCAGCAATCTCCCGGGGGGCCGCCCCCGCACTCGGGCAAGTACGTGGTGCGCGACCGCATCTTCGGCATCGGCGACGACTACTGGATCGACGACGAGCACGGGCGGCACGCCTTCCTCGTGGACGCGAAGGCGCTGCGGCTGCGGGAGACCTTCGAGCTGAAGGACACCGAGCGGCGGGTGCTGATCACCATCCGCAAGAAGATGCTCAGCCTGCGCGACACGATGACCATCGAGCGGGACGACCAGCCGCTGGCCACGATCAAGCGCAAGCGGCTCTCGCTGCTGCGCAACCACTACCGCGTCGAGCTGGTGGACGGCACCGAGCTGGATGTCAGCGGAAAGATCCTGGACCGGGAGTTCGCGGTCGAGTACGACGGCGAACTGCTCGCGGAGATCTCGCGGCGCTGGCTGACCGTGCGCGACACCTATGCGGTCAATGTCGTACGGGACGACGCGGACCCGCCGCTGCTGATCGCCGTCGCGGTGTGTGTGATCCGGCTGGCGGAGCGGGAGCACGGGGACGACTGACGAGCGGCCTTCCCGGCCGCACGCCGCACCCCTCTGCGGCCCGGAAACATCGGCCTACGATGGTCATCCGAAAGCACTGCCGGGGTGCCCGTGCGCAGCGTAACTTAACTGCACAGACAGCAGCCCGCGTACGAACCGTCCGAGGGGTCCCGTGACCGTCCATCCCAGCCTTCAGTCCTCCATCGATGCCTGGACTCACTCCATAGAAGCGATAACCGAGCTGGTCACTCCGCTCGTCGAAGGCGAGTGGAACAGGGCGACGGGCCTCCCAGGATGGTCCGTTCGCGATGTGGTCTCCCATGTCATCGGCCTGGAATGCGAAATGCTGGGCGACCCGCGGCCGATCCACACGCTGCCGCGCGACCTCTACCACGTACGCAGTGAGTCGGCGCGGCGCATGGAGGTGCAGGTCGACGTCCGCCGGCACCACACCGCGCCGGAGATGATCAGCGAACTCGAATACACCGTCATCCGCCGCTCGCGGCAGCTGCGCAACGAGTCCCGCCAGCCGGACGCCGTGGTGCGCAGCCCGCTCGGCGAGGACCGTTCGCTGGAATTCGTGCTGCAACAGCGGGCGTTCGACGTCTGGGTACATGAGCAGGACCTGCGCCGGGTGCTCGGCAAGCCCGGCAATCTCGACTCCCCCGGCGCGTATGTGACGCGCGATCTGCTGGTGAAGGTGCTGCCCGGCATCGTCGCCAAGAGGGCCCAGGCGCCCGCCGACTCGGCGGTGGTCTTCGACGTCAGCGGGCCGCTGGAATTCCTGCGCACGGTCCGCCTCGACGCCGAGGGCAATGCCACGATCGACGGCAGCGTCTCGCTCGGCCCGACCGTGACGCTCGCCCTGGACTGGGACACCTTCCACCAGCTGGCCTGCGGCCGGGTCCGTCCGGCGGCCGTCGCCGAGCAGGTCAAGATCGACGGTGATCATGAGCTGGCCCAGGCGATCCTGGACAACTTCGCCATCACGCCATAGCGGGGAGGGCCCGGCGGTGTCCCGGCGAGACGCCACGCCACCCGATGCCCTGACCCTCGGCCGGCCGGCACACGCGGAGTGGGCCCCGGAGTTGAGCCGTTTCACGTGAAACAGCGCTGTCCGTTCCACGTGAAACGGACCGGCCGCCGACCACCCCGGCTCCCCGGGCCTCAGGCCGGCACGTGCACCGCCTCGACGCGGCTGACGACCAGCCGCTCGCGCTCGCGCCGTGCCGCGCGCCGACGCAGCCGCAGAATCTGAGAAACGCCGGTCGCTTCCAGGACGAAGACCGAGGCGAAGGCGATCCGGTAGTTGTCGCCGGTCGCGTCCAGCAGGACGCCGACGGCGAGCAGGGTCGTCATCGAGGCCGTGAAGCCGCCCATGTTGACGATGCCGGAGGCGGTGCCCTGGCGCTCCGGCGGGTTGGCGGGCCGCGCGAAGTCGAAGCCGATCATCGAGGCGGGGCCGCAGGCGCCCAGCACCGCGCACAGCGCGATCAGCAGCCCCATCGGCGCATGATCGGCCGGCCAGCACAGCACCATCGCCCACATCAGGGCTGTGGCGCCGACGGTGCCCAGTGCCAGCGGGGTACGGGCCGCGTGATGGCGGGCGATGATCTGGCCGTAGACCAGGCCCACCGCCATGTTGGAGAGCACCACGAGGGTGAGGAGTTCACCAGCGGTGCCACGGGACAGGCCCTGCGCCTCGACGAGGAACGGCAGGCCCCAGAGCAGCAGGAACACCATCGCGGGGAACTGGGTGGTGAAGTGCACCCACATGCCCAGCCGGGTGCCGGGCTCACGCCAGGCGTCCATGATCTGACGGCGCACGAATCCGGCGCCGGTGTGCTCGGCGGAGGCGGGCGGCGGCTCAAAGCCCTTGGGGTGGTCCTTGAGGAAGAGCAGCAGTACGACCAGCACGACGATGCCGCCGGCAGCGCTGGAGGCGAAGGTCGGAGTCCAGCCGAAGGTGTGCAGGAAGCGGGCGAGGACGAGCGTGGAGATCAGATTGCCCGCCATCCCCACCAGCGCGGCGATCTGCGCAATCATCGGGCCGCGGCGGGCCGGGAACCACCGGGAGCCCAGCCGCAGCACGCTGATGAAGGTCATCGCGTCCCCGCAGCCGAGCAGTGCCCGCGAGCCGAGCGCCATGGCGTACGACGAGGAGAGGGCGAAGCCGAACTGGCCGACGGTGTAGAGCACCACGCCGAGGGTCAGCACCTTCTTGGGGCCGAGCCGGTCGACCATCAGGCCGACGGGGATCTGCATCCCCGCGTACACCAGCAGCTGAAGGATGGAGAACGTCGACAGCGCCGAGGCGTTGATGTGGAAGCGCTCAGCGGCGTCCAGGCCGGCGACGCCGAGGCTGGTGCGGTAGGTGATCGCCACGAAGTAGACCGCAACGCCGATGCCCCAGACGGCCATCGCCTTACGGCCGCCGGGCGGATCGGCGGGCAGCGGCCGGGCGGAGCCGCCGCCTATGCCGGAGCTGCCGGCGCAGTCGGGACCACCGCTCATCGCACGTCCCCCTGCGCGAGATTACGGACCCAGCTGACGTGCCGGTGCACGGCGTCGGTGGCGGCGTCCGCATCCCCTGCGCGCAGGGCTTCGAGGATCTCCGCATGCTCGGTGATGTTCTTGGCGATCCGGTCCGGGTGGGCATGCATCACCGCGACGCCCATCCTCAACTGACGGTCGCGCAGCTGCTCGTAGAGCCGGTCCAGGATCTGATTGCCGGCGCTGCGCACAATGGCGGCGTGGAAGGCGCGGTCGGTGACGGAGACGGCGGCCAGATCACCGGATGCGGCCTGCTCCCGCATCGTCTCCAACAGCTCGGTCAGCTCGCCGGTCAGCGCCTCGCTCACGGGCACCGCCTTGGCCGCGGCATGCTTCTCCACCAGCAGCCGGGTCTCGACGACATCGGCGATCTCCTGCGCGGAGACCGGCAGGACCAGCGCGCCCTTCTTCGGGTAGAGCTTGATCAGCCCCTCGACCTCCAGCCGCAGCAGCGCCTCACGGACCGGCGTCCGCGACACCCCCACGGCGTCGGCCAGCTCACCTTCGGTGAGCAGCATCCCGCCCTCGTAGCGGCGGTCCAGGACGGCGTCCTTGATGTGCGCATAGACCCGCTCGGCGGCGGGCGGCTGCTTGGCGGCGGGCACTCTGGCAGGAGCGGTGGGCGTGGCGGCGGAGGGCATGCACACAGGATAGATACAACAGGTATGCACACGGCAGTCCATTTCGCGATGCGGACAACGGTGCGGGCATTTGCCCTGGTAGGGGCGCTATCGGCGGCGCCCCCACGGCTGAACGGCGGCCGGGCGGCGAGGCGGGCCCCGGCCGGCCGCCGCCCGGCCGCGTGCTCAGCCCGGCATCCGCCCCTGGGCGATCAACCGGTTCACGACCTGTGCGTGGGCGGGGGCACAGCGCTCACGCGCCTCCCGGCGGTCGAACCAGGCGAACTCGGCGATCTCCCGGCCGGGGGCCGGTGCGATGTCCTGCGGCCCGCCGGTGAAGCAGGTCATATGCAGCCGCCGGCCGCCCTTGCCATGGGCGACGTCATGGATGACGAACGCCTCCGACAGCTCCTCGGCGGGCACCACCAGGCCGAGTTCCTCGTGGAGCTCACGCGACAGCGCCTCCCGTGCGGTCTCCCCGGGCTCGTACTTGCCGCCCGGGAGGTAGAACGTGTCATTCCCCCGTGTCCGTACGCTCAGCAGCCGCCCGTCGCGCAGATGCAGCCAGCTCACCGACTTCAGCGGCGCGGCACGCTCCAGGGCGATCAGCGGATGGCCGGTCTCCTCGTCCGTCCGCCGCCCCCGCTCCGTGAAGCCCAGGTGCGCGTAGAAGCGGCGGGCCCGGCCGTTGTCCTCGAAGACCTCCAGGGCCAGCGCCCCGTGCAGCGCCGCCGCATGCTCCAGCAACTCCCGCCCGGCGCCGCCCCCTTGGGCCTCCGGTGCCACGAACAGTCCGCCGACCTCGGCCCCGGGACCACCCCCGTCGCCCGCCCCGGGGCCGCCGTGCAGCAGTCCGAGCAGCCCGATGACGCTGCCCGCACGCTCGGCGACCCAGTTCTCCGCCTGGACGAGGTACACCTCGCGGAGGATCCGGGCCCGCTCCCCCTCGCCTTCCCCGTCGATGAACGGGTGCGCCTGCCGCACGGCCCGGGACCACAGATCGGTGACCACGTCCTGGTCGGAGGCCCGATAACGCCGAATGATCATTTCGCTGCTCATTTCGCCGACCGTAAACACCACGGCCGAGGGCGGCAAACCCTTTCCGCGCCGGGCCCAGGACTCTGCCGAAAGGGGGACCGCAGAGGGATGTCGGGTCCGCCTCAAGTCTGACAAGAGTCCATACCTGCCGCGTACGGCCCGGCGCGGATCCCATGGGTGAATAGAGGCAGGGAGCCGGGGAGGCTCCCACATCCAAGGGGAGTTGACCATGCAGCCCAGGACGAACGCCGGCCGCCGTACGCGGAACACCGTCGTGCTGGCATTGATCGTCGCCGGCCTGTGGGCAGGCGTCGCACTGACCCGCGGCGCCTCACACCCCGACGATTCCGTCCCGGTCGGGCCGGTGGCACACTTCAGCCGCGCGGTGGAGCTCATCCGCGGCTGACCGGGGCGCCGGGCGCCGCGGTCAGCCGTTATGCCTTCCGCGGCTCACCGCGATAGGTGCCGAACGACCAGAGGTTGCCCTCGGGATCGCGGGCGCCGAAGCCCCGCGAACCGTACTCGGTGTCGGTCAGCTCATCGGTGATCTCCGCGCCGGCCGCTCTGGCGCGGGCACACAGTTCGTCGGGGTGCTCGGTGACGACATAGGCCCCGAACGTCCCCGGCCGCAGCGGCCAGCGGTCCTCGTCCGCGTCCTTGACGGAGCCGAGCATGATCCCGCCGCCTTCCGGCCAGGAGAGCTGGGCGTGCTCGACGCGCTCGCCCTCCCCGTAGACCACGGTCTCCTCGAAGCCGAACGCGTCGACCAGGAAACGGATCAGCGCACGGGCGTCGCGGGCCCGCAGCGTCGGCCATACCTGGGGTGCGGGGGCGGTGTCGGACAGGTTCTCGGGCATGGTGGCCGGACCTCCTAGGTCGGACAGGCGACCCCTGGTGAGCCGCTGCCCTCAGCATTCCCCGATGGCATCCCCGGGAGCTTGGACGTTTCGGAACTCCTCGGCGAGCCATTGGCTGGGCGGGCAGCCGGCCGGCGAGCGGAACTCCCGGGCGAGATGGGCCTGGTCGAAGTAGCCGCAGCGCACGGCCAGATCGGCCAGCAGCGGCGGGGTGTCCGAGCGGGCAGCGTCACCGAGCAGCCTGCGGGCCCGGTCGAAGCGGATGACCCGCGCGGCGGTCTTGGGCGTCAGGCCGGTTTCCTGCCGGAAACGGGCGGTCAGATGGCGGGTGCTCCAGCCGACGTCCTCGGCGAGCGTCGCCACCGGTGCGGCGCCCCGTGACCGGGCCAGCAACCGCCAGGCGCGGACGACCTCCGGCACCGGGCCGGCGCCGGGGCCGCGTGGTTCCTGCGACAGGCAGCGCAGCAGATAGGTGTCCAGCAGCGCGAACCGCTCCGGCCAGCTGCGGGCCGACCGCAGCCGTTCCCCGAGGTCCGTGCCCTGCTGCCCGAGCACCGCATCCGCGGGAAGGTCGATGCTTGCCAGCTCTGCGGCGGGCAGCCCCAGCAAGGCGCGGGCGCCCAGCGGATGCAGCCCGACCTGGATGCCGGACTGACGGCCCTGGTGGGTTATCAGTGCGGGGCCGGTGTGCAGACCACCGATGAGGGTGCCGTAGGTGCCGGGGGCCTGCCCGGGGTCGGGGTGGCCGGCCAGCGTGAGCGGCTCGTCGAGAGTGAAGATCAGGGTCAGCCGTGGCGAGGGAAGCCCACGGTGCCGCCCCGGTGGGACCCCGGCCTGCCGGTATCCGGCGTACGAGCTGACGTACGGCCGGAGCGGCGGAGCGGGGCGGGCGAGCGGGTGCTCGTCCACGAGGCCGGGGCGGTCCCGAGGCGGCGTTTCACGTGAAACACCACTCCGAACCGCCCGGCCCCGCATCCTGGCTCATCCCCAGGTGATCAGACGCTTGGGCCGTTCCAGCACGGCCGCGATGTCCGCGAGCAGCTTGGAGCCCAGCTCGCCGTCGATGAGCCGGTGGTCGAAGGACAGCGCGAGGGTGGTGACCTGGCGCGCCTTCACCTTTCCCTTGTGGACCCAGGGCTGGAGCTTGACCGCACCGAAGGCGAGGATCGCCGACTCCCCCGGGTTGAGGATCGGCGTACCGGTGTCGACGCCGAAGACGCCGACATTGGTGAGGGTGACCGTGCCGCCGCTCATCGCGGCCGGGGAGGTCTTGCCCTCGCGGGCGGTGGCGACCAGCTCGCCCAGTTCCTCGGCGAGACGGGGGAGCGTCTTGACTCCGGCGTCCTTGATGTTCGGGACGATCAGCCCGCGCGGGGTGGCCGCCGCGATCCCGAGGTTGACGTAGTCCTTGTAGACGATCTCCTGACGCGCCTCGTCCCAGGAAGCGTTGACCTCCGGGTGGCGCTTGATGGCGACCAGGAAGGCCTTGGCGACGAGCAGCAGCGGGTTGACGCGCAGCCCCGCCATGTCCGGATCCTGCTTGAGATCCTGGACGAGCTTCATCGTGCGGGTCACATCGACGGTGATGAACTCCGTGACATGCGGCGCGGTGAAGGCGCTGTGGACCATCGCCTGCGCGGTGGCCTTGCGTACGCCCTTGACCGGCACCCGCCGCTCGCGGGCGGCCGCATCGACGAGGCCGGGCTCGGGGGCAGCCGCCGGGGCGGAGACCGGCGCGACGGCCTCGGCCGTGGCGGCCGGGGACGGCGCCGCCGCCGGGGCGGCGGCCGCATGGACGTCCTCGCGGGTGATGATGCCGTCCGGCCCGGTGGGGGCGATCGCTGCCAGGTCGATGCCGAGGTCCTTGGCGAGCTTGCGCACCGGCGGCTTGGCCAGCGGCCGCCCGGCGACCCCGGCACCTGCGCCGTTCGCGACCGGGGCCACCGGAGCGGCCGCGGGTGCGGCGGGAGTGATCGCCGGGGCGGCCGTCGGTGCGGGGGCGGCCCGCCCGTTCAGCTCCGCCTGGAGCGCGGCGCTCGCGGGCTCCGGCTGGGCCGGCACCGCCGCCTGGGGCTTGCGCGCCCGGCGCTTGGTCGAGGACGGCGCGGCGCCGTAGCCGACCAGCACCGCCTGCCGGCCCTGCGGCTCGGCGTCCTCCGCCTCGGACGCGGCGGCCTGCTGCGGCGCCTGCTGTGCCGCAGGCGCCGCTGCGGGCCCGGCTCCGGGATCGGTGTCCACGGAGATGATGACGGTGCCGACATCGACGGTGACGCCCTCGCCGAAGTTCAGCTCATGCACCACCCCGTCGTAGGGGATGGGCAGTTCCACGGCGGCCTTGGCGGTCTCGACCTCACAGACGACCTGGCCATCGGTGACGGTGTCGCCCGGCTTGACGTACCACTTGAGGATCTCGGCCTCGGTGAGCCCCTCGCCCACGTCGGGCATCTTGAACTCGCGGAAGCGCTGAGCATTGGCGGTACTTGCAGTCATGGTCACGAACTCTCCTCAAACCCTCAGTACGCCAACGCACGGTCGACGGCGTCGAGCACCCGGTCCAGCCCCGGAAGGTACTCGTCCTCCAGACGGGAGGGCGGATACGGGGAGTGGAAACCGCCGACCCGCAGGACCGGGGCCTCCAGGTGGTAGAAGCACCGCTCGGTGATCCGGGCGGCGATCTCCGCACCCGCACCGAAGAAGACCGGGGCCTCGTGGACGACGACCAGCCGGCCGGTCTTCTGCACCGACGACTGCACGGTGTCGAAGTCGATCGGGGAGAGCGAGCGCAGGTCGACGACCTCGAGCGACTTGCCCTCCTCGGCCGCGACATTGGCGACGTCCTGGCAGACCTTGACCATCGGGCCGTAGGCGGCCAGCGTGAGGTCGGAGCCGGTCCGGGCGATCCGGGCCTTGTGCAGCGGGTCGGGGATCGACTCGGTGTCCAGCCGCGACTTGTCGTGGTAGCGGCGCTTGGGCTCGAAGTAGATGACCGGGTCGTCACCCGCGATGGCCTGCTGGAGCATCCAGTAGGCGTCGGAGGAGTTCGAGGGAGAGACGATCTTGAGGCCCGCGACATGCGCGAACAGCGCCTCGGGGGACTCGGAGTGGTGCTCGACCGCACCGATGCCGCCCGCGTACGGGATGCGGATGACGACCGGCACCTTGACCTTGCCCAGCGCACGGGCGTGCATCTTCGCGAGCTGGGTGACGATCTGGTCGTAGGCGGGGAAGACGAAGCCGTCGAACTGGATCTCGACGACCGGGCGGTAGCCGCGCAGCGCCATACCGATCGCGGTGCCGACGATGCCGGACTCGGCCAGCGGGGTGTCGATCACCCGCTCCTCGCCGAAGTCCTTCTGGAGGCCGTCGGTGACACGGAAGACGCCGCCGAGCTTGCCGACGTCCTCGCCCATGACGAGGACCTTGGGGTCGGCCTCCATGGAGGCACGCAGCGACTCGTTGATCGCCTTGGCAATGGTGATCTTCTCGAAGACGGCCATGGTCAGTTCCCCTCCGCGACGGCATCGGCGTCGGCGAACGACGCCTGGTACGCGGCGAACTGCGCGCGCTCCTCATCGACGAGCGCATGCCCGTCGGCATAGACATTCTCGAAGATCGCCATGTCGTCCGGGTCGGGCATGGCACGGACGGCGTCGCGGACCCGCTTGCCCAGGGCCTCGCTCTCCTCGTCGATCGAGGCGAGATACGCCTCGTCGACCAGGCCCTCGGCCTCCAGGTACGTCCGCAGCCGCAGGATCGGGTCCTTGGCCTCCCAGGCCGCCCGCTCCTCGTCCGCCCGGTACTTCGTCGGGTCGTCGGAGGTGGTGTGCGCGCCCATGCGGTAGGTGAACGCCTCGATGAGCATCGGGCCCTGGCCGGTGCGCGCCCGCTCCAGCGCCGCCTTGGTCACCGCCAGACAGGCCAGTACGTCATTGCCGTCGACCCGTACACCGGGGAATCCGTAACCGCGGGCGCGCTGGTAGAGCGGCACCCGGGTCTGCTTCTCGGTGGGTTCGGAAATCGCCCATTGGTTGTTCTGGCAGAAGAACACGACCGGGGCGTTGTAGACCGCGGAGAAGGTGAAGGATTCCGCGACATCTCCCTGGCTGGAGGCGCCGTCACCGAAATAGGCGATGACCGCGGAATCCGCGCCGTCCTTCTGCACTCCCATCGCATAGCCGGTCGCATGCAGTGTCTGCGAACCGATGACGATCGTGTAGAGGTGGAAGTTGTTGGTGTTGGGGTCCCAGCCGCCGTGATTGACACCGCGGAACATGCCCAGCAGATTCGTCGGGTCGACGCCACGACACCACGCCACACCGTGCTCGCGGTAGGTCGGAAAGACATAGTCGTCGTCGCGCAGCGCACGGCCGGAGCCGATCTGGGCGGCCTCCTGGCCCAGCAGCGAAGCCCACAGACCCAGTTCGCCCTGGCGCTGGAGAGTGGTCGCCTCGGCATCGAACTTCCGCGTCAGCACCATGTCGCGGTAGAGCCCGCGCAGCTCGTCGGCGGAAAGATCGATCGAGTAATCCGGGTGCTCGACCCGCTTGCCTTCGGGGGTCAGCAGTTGTACGAGCTCGTCCTGCTCCGCCTGCTCGGGCCCACCGGAGTTCCGGGTCTTGGCCGGGGACGCCTTCTTGGCCGACGTCGCCTTTTTGGCGGTGGTGCGCTTGCTGCTGCCGCGGGCGTTTTTCCGCTGCGCAGTGCCTTCCACGGTCACGTGCTGCTCCTCCGTCTGTCCGGCCCCCGGGGTCCGCCGGTGGCCGTATTGCGGCTCACCCGGTATCCGATACGGCGCACGGGGTGTGTGCGAACGCGGCCGGATCCGGGTGGAACAAAGCTCCCGGACAGTGGCCTGCTCATTGCACGTTACCCATTGTCAAAGCCGAAGTGGAAACGGCGCTGACCTGCGATTTTGCTTGGATTTCCAAGTAAATCGCTAAGGCTTGGAACAACTCCTGGTCACAGCGTTGCAGGCCGCCGGGACAACGGCACGTTATATCGCTGACCTGGAGCACGGGAAGGGTTGATGTGTGAGACTGGTGAGGTGCGCGAAGACGGAAAAATCACGGTATTCCTGCTCGATGACCACGAAGTGGTCCGGCGTGGCGTCCACGAAATGCTCTCGGTCGAGGACGACATCGAGGTGATCGGCGAGGCGGGTACCGCCGCAGATGCCCTGGTCAGGATCCCGGCGACGCGTCCCGACGTCGCGGTGCTCGATGTCCGGCTGCCGGATGGGAGCGGTGTCGAGGTCTGCCGCGAGATCCGTTCGCAGGACGAGGACATCAAATGCCTGATGCTCACCTCGTTCGCGGATGACGAGGCCCTTTTCGATGCGATCATGGCCGGTGCGGCCGGATATGTCCTCAAGGCCATTCGGGGCAACGAACTGCTCTCCGCGGTACGCGACGTGGCGGCGGGCAAGTCGCTGCTCGACCCCGTGGCCACCGCCCGGGTGCTGGAGCGGCTGCGCGACGGCAACGCCCCGAAGGGCGACGACCGGCTGGCGAGCCTCACCGACCAGGAACGCAGGATCCTCGATCTGATCGGCGAGGGAATGACCAATCGCGCCATCGGCGAACGGCTCCATCTCGCCGAGAAAACGATCAAGAATTATGTCTCCAGCCTGCTGTCCAAGCTCGGCATGGAGCGCCGTTCCCAGGCCGCCGCGTATGTCGCGCGGATGCAGGCGGAACGCCACTGAAACAGCGGGTCGGCACAGAGGAACCGGTAACGCTCCGCCCGGCTCATGGCGATTCAGGACCATCGTCCCGGCCCCTCGGGGCTGCCGGCCCCTACTTGCCGACCGGACCCACCCGGCAAGGTGGTGACATGCCCACCGACAACTACCGTGCCATCGAGCTGTTGAGCCGCACGCCCTACGGGCGCGTCTCGGCCAGTCGGCGGGCGCTGCCCTTCACCACCGTCACCCGCCATCTCATCCTGGACGGGCGGCTGATGCTGCGGCTGCACCGCGGCTACGACTACCACCAGGCCCTGGACGGCAGCGTGGTCGCCTACGAGGCCGACAACGTCAACAGCGGTGAGCGCGACACATGGTCGGTGCAGTTCACCGGCACCGCCCAGGTCGTCGAGCCCACCCCGGCCGAGCGCGAGCTCTTCGGCCGCACCCCCCTGCTGGCCGACGGCGTCCCCTTCGACCCGGTGTTCCTGCGCATCGAGCCGGAGTTCGTGACCCTGCACTACCTCACCGATGTGCCGGTCTTCCGCTATGCGCACTCTGCGTAAATCCATGCGGTACACCCACTCCGACGGGCGCAGTTGATCTAACATCTGGCGCGTGCTGCGCTCATCTGTAGTCCGGACGGCGGCGACGCCCGACAGAGACACGCTCGGATCCCTGCTCCGCCACTACACCGGTGCCGGCGCGCCGCTCTCCTGCGAACCCGTCGCCGAGGGCCTGCTCAACCATGGCTACTTCCTCGCCACCACGCGCGGCCGCTACTTCCTCAAACACCACCTCGACGGCGACCGCGCCGCCCTCACCCGCCAGCACCGCGCCGGCCGCCGGCTCGCCGCGCTCGGTCTGCCAGTCGCCCCGCCCGTCGCCGACGCGGACGGCCGGACCGTCACCGTCCTCGACGGCCGCTGCTACGCCCTGCACCCCTGGGTCGAAGGCCACCACCTGGGCGGCGCCGCCCTGACCCGCGGCCAGTCCTGGCAGCTCGGCGCCCTGCTCGGGCTCGTCCACACCGCGCTGGAACAGGTCATGGCCGACGAGCCGCATCCGCCCCGGCCACCGTGCGCGGACGCCGCCGCCGACCCCGAGCGGACCTTCGAGATGATCGACGAGCTGCTGGCGCTGGCCCGCGGCGCCCGCCCGCGCACCAGCTTCGACGAACTCGCCGAACACCGTCTGCTGGAGCGCCGCGCCCTGCTCGCGCAGCATGCGCACCATCGCCCGGCCCCGGGCGCGGAGCCCCCGGCGGGCTGGGTGCACGGCGACTTCCACCCGCTGAATGTGCTCTACCGCGACGCGGAGCCGACCGCGATCGTCGACTGGGACCGGCTGGGCGTCCAGCCCCGCGCCGAGGAGGCGGTACGCGCCGCCGCGATCTTCTTCGTCCGCCCCTGCGGCACGCTGGACCTGGCGAAGGTGGCGGCGTACGCGGGCGCCTACCGCAGGGCCTGCGGAGCGGGGGCCGATGAGCTCGCGGCAGCCGTCCACCGGGTGTGGTGGGAGCGGCTGAACGACTTCTGGATGCTCACCTGGCGCTACCAGCTGGGCGACCGCCGCACCGATCCGCAGTTCCCGGCGGCGGCCGCACTGGCCGTGTGGTGGACCCGCGAGTACCGGGCCGTACGGAACGCCTTCACCCGCTGAACCGGCGCGCGGGGCGCCGGTCAGCCGGTGATACCGAGTCCGGTCAGCCGGTCGTACCGAGTGAGGTGCCGCTGTCCGTGCCGCTGCCGGCGGTGGCCCCGCTGTCCGTGCCGGTGCTCGTCCCGCCGTCGGCGGCGCCACCGTTCGCGGCACCCCCGTCATCGGTGCCACCGTCCGTGGGACCGCCGTCGGTCGTCCCACCGGTGGGGTCGGTGGACGGCTCAGGCGTCGAAGGCTCCGGCGACGACGGCTCCGAGCTGGGCGACTGCGAGGTCTCCGGCGTGCTGGGCTCCTCGGGCGGCGGCTGGCTGTACGTGCTGTCGTCCTCGCCCGTATCGCCGGGGTCGGTCTCCGGGATGCTGGGCTCCTCCGAAGGCGACTCGCTCGCCTTGTCGTCCTTCGTCGGCTTCGGCGACTGCGACGTGGGGGTCTCGTGCTTTGTGTCCTGACCACCGGTGTTCTGCATCGCGTAGGCCACACCCATGGCGATGGCGATCACCGCGAGCGCCGCGATCAGCCAGACCTTGCCGCGGCCGCCCTTGGCCGGCCGGGGGCCGCCGTCGAAGCCGCCGTCGTCGTCCCGCATTCCGGACGTCAGAATCGGCTGCGCCGTCGTGCGGCCGGCGTCGGAGTGCGGCAGCGCGGTGGTGGCCGCGGTGCCCATGGGGCTGTGACCGCCCTCGTGCAGGGCGACCGGGCCGGTGTTCCAGGTGCCGGTGTGGCCACCCTGCTCGTGCAGCATCTGGAGCGAGTACTGGACCAGGCCGCGCATCTCCTCGGCGGACTGGAACCGGTCGTCGGGGTCCTTGGCCAGCGACCGCATGACCAGGCCGTCCAGCTCCGGCGGCACCGCATTGGCGACCCCGGACGGCGCCACCGGCATGTCCTGGACGTGCTGGTAGACGACGGACAGCGGGGTCTCGCCGGTGAACGGCGGCCGCAGCGTGAGGAGTTCGTAGAGCAGACAGCCGGTGGCGTACAGGTCGGAGCGGGTGTCGACGGTCTTGCCGAGCGCCTGCTCCGGGGAGAGGTACTGAGGGGTGCCCATGACCATGCCGGTCTGGGTCATGGTGGACGCGGCGCCGTGCAGGGCGCGGGCGATACCGAAGTCCATGACCTTGACGGCGCCGCTGTTCGTGATGATCACGTTCGCGGGCTTGATGTCACGGTGCACGATGCCGTGCTGGTGGCTGTAGGCCAGCGCCTCCAGCACACCGGAGACGATGATCAGCGCCTGGTCCGGCGGCGGGGCATCGGCGTTGAGCAGCAGATCGCGGATGGTGTGGCCCTCGACCAGCTCCATCACGATGTACGGCACGGTGTTGCCGCCGACCAGGTCCTCGCCGGAGTCGTAGACCGCCACCACCGCGTGGTGGTTCAGCCCGGCCACGGACTGTGCCTCACGCGTGAAGCGGGCCTTGGAGACCGGGTCCTCGGCCAGGTCGGCGCGCAGCAGCTTCACGGCGACGGTCCGGCCGAGACGTACGTCCTCGGCCGCGAACACCTCCGCCATGCCACCGCGGCCGAGCCGATGCGTGAGCCGGTAGCGGCCATCGCCGACCAGCCCGCCATTGCCCCACATCTCCGGTGCGTCGGGGATATTGGAGCCGGTGGCGTCAGGATCGGACGGGCCCTGTGGGCTCTGCGTCGGTGCCATCGGTCCTCGCCGTCGAATCGATCCGCATGAGAGCGGTAGGGTCATCGGTCTTCGCTAGAGCACGCTACAGGTTCCGCGGCACCCGCCGGTCCGTCGTGGACCGGCCATCGAACCTGCCGAGAGCCAAGAGTCGCAAGTTCACCAGGGGTGATCGGGCGCGCAAAAGTCTCATGGCCGTGACGGGATCTTGCACATCTGGTCACGGAACGGGCACACAGCTTGACGTGTCCGAGGCCTGGGGCAGACTTGGCTGCGGAATTCCAGATTTTGATCGCTCTACGTATGTAGTGCGCCTAGGGGGAAGCGGAACGATGAGTCAGGACGGCACTCAAGGCCAATTCGAGGGCCGTTCGGTCGGCGGAGGACGTTACCAGCTTCGTGATCTTCTGGGCGCCGGTGGCATGGCCTCCGTGCACCTCGCCTACGACAGCGTGCTCGACCGCGAGGTCGCGATCAAGACCCTGCACACCGAGCTCGGTCGCGAGCAGGCCTTCCGTGAGCGCTTCCGCCGCGAGGCCCAGTCCGTGGCGAAACTCACGCACACCAATATCGTCTCGGTCTACGACTCCGGTGAGGACGAGCTCGACGGCGGCATGGTGCCGTACATCGTCATGGAGTATGTCGCGGGCCAGCCGCTGCGCTCCGATCTGGACAACGACATTGCGCAGATTGGCGCGATGCCGACGGAAAAGGCCTTGAAGATCACGGCCGATGTCCTGGCCGCGCTCGAGGTCAGCCATGAAATGGGCCTGGTCCACCGCGACATCAAGCCCGGGAACGTCATGCTGAACAAGCGTGGCGTCGTCAAGGTCATGGACTTCGGCATCGCCCGCGCCATGCAGTCCGGTGTGACGTCGATGACGCAGACCGGCATGGTCGTCGGCACTCCGCAGTACCTGTCGCCCGAGCAGGCCCTGGGCCGCGCTGTGGACGCCCGCTCCGACCTCTACTCCGTCGGCATCATGCTCTTCGAGCTGCTGACCGGTCAGCTGCCGTTCGACGCGGACTCGCCGCTCGCCATCGCCTACGCCCATGTCCAGGAAGAGCCCCCGGTCCCGTCGAGCATCAACAGCTCGCTGCCGCCGGCCGTGGACGCGCTGGTGGCCCGGGCGCTGAAGAAGAATCCCAACGAGCGGTTCCCCACCTCCGAGGCGATGCGGGACGAGTGCCTGCGGATCGTCGGGTCCGGGCAGTCCGGTGCTACGCCGCTGATCATCGGCGAGGGCCCGAAGGCGCGCACCAGCGGCGCGTCGGTCTCGTCCGCGGTGTTCCCCACCGCCTCCGGCAACCTTCAGACCCCGGCCCCGCCGAGCGTGCAGCAGCCGTATCAGCCGACGCAGGCAGTCGGCTTTGGCCCCTCGACGCCCCCGCCGCCGAACAACGCCTACCCGACGCCGGCGCCGAACAACGCCTACCCGACGCCGGCACCGGGTCCCATCCCGGGCCCGGCACCGTTCAACTCGGGCGGCTTCCAGCCCCCGCCGGCCTACACCCCGCCGCCCGTGACGGCCTCGATGCCGTCGGCCGGTGGCCCCGGCCCGCGGAAGAGCAACACCGCGGTGATCGTCGTCTCGGCGATAGTCGGCGTGGTCGTGGTCACCGCGATCGCGATCGGCATCGGTCTGAGCGCCGGCTCCAGCGACGACAACGGCGGGGATGTCACCCCGACGTCGGCGTACTCCGACACCTCGACGCCGTCGCCCACCGAGAGCGTCCGGCCCGAGGACAAGTCGGCGACGATCCTGGCGTCCGAGTGCACCAACCCCACCAAGAGCTACAGCGACAAGGGCAAGATCCTCATCCCGTCGTTCCGCTTCAAGAACCTCGACTCGGTGAAGAAGTGCATCGAGGCCGCGGGCTGGAAGTACAAGGTCGTCGGGCAGGAGGACAGCTCGATCTGGGGTAAGAACACCGTCACGAATCAGACCCCGGCCGCCATCAGCTGGTGGTACCCGAGCAAGTCCGACACCATCGAGCTGACCGTCTCGACCGGCCGCAGCGGCTGACGCCATACGGCCCACGGGCCTCCCGTGGACAGCGGAAGGGGCCGGCACGCGGAATGCGTGCCGGCCCCTTCCGTCTTTGTCAGCTGGTGCCGTACCCGCGCGCGGATGCGCCGGCTCGACGGTGCATGCCCCGGGGACAACGCCAGGGGTGTCTCCCTGGAGGTACGGGCTAGAGGTACGGGCCCGAGCGGGCGCCGCCCTGACCCGGGTGCCCCTCCTCGGCATCCATCGGAACGGCGCCGGGCGGAAGGGCACGGCGCATCGATTCCAGCTGGGCGCGGGCGGCCATCTGCTGGGCGAACAGCGCCGTCTGGATGCCGTGGAAGAGGCCCTCCAGCCAGCCCACCAGCTGGGCCTGGGCGATCCGCAGCTCCGCATCCGTCGGCACCGATTCATCGGTGAACGGCAGCGACAGCCGCTCCAGCTCTTCGACCAGCTCGGGCGCCAGCCCGTCCTCCAGCTCCTTGACCGAGCTGGAGTGGATCTCCTTGAGCCGGACCCGGCTCGCCTCGTCCAGAGGAGCGGACTTCACCTCCTCCAACAGCTGCTTGATCATGCTGCCGATGCGCATGACCTTCGCAGGCTGTTCGACCATGTCCGTCACGGGGGTCTCGCGGGACTCGTTGTCGTCGTCCCCGCCACCGGAGCCGGTGCTGCCGAGTGCCATACCGTCCGGACCGACGACCAGGACGTGCGAATTCTCCTGCGACCGTTCATTCATCGGCATATCCATGCCGCCATTCTCTCGTACGAGGGGTCATGAAGGGTGGTGCCCCTGAGAGAAGGTGATCCACCCTTCTGGGCGGCCCCGGCTGCCGTGGTTTCACGTGAAACAACGGATTCCCACCGTTTCACGTGAAACCACCGAAAAATCAGCTCCGACGCAGCCGAAGGGCGAAGAAGGCCAGACCCAGACCCGTCAGAGCAAGGCCGGCGCCCATCGGAAGGACCCGCTCGACCGGTGCGCTCGGGGCTTCCATGGCATAGGGACTCGCCGTTGCGGCCGATTCGCCATCCGTACTGTCCGGTGCAGAGCGCGCCTCCTCCGTCGGGACGGCAGGGGTCGGGAGCGGCGGCAACGCCTCGTACGGGTGCTGGATGAGCCGGTCAGCGGCCTGGAAGCGGTGCGAGGGGGACGGCCGTGCCGGGGCCCCGTCTCTCGCATGGGGTGTGGGCGCCGAGGGCTTGTGGTGCTTCGGTGACGGGGCACGCCGGCCAGGCCGGGGGTGCGCACGGTCGGCGTCGGGAGAGCTCGCCCCGGCGGACGGCCCGTGATGGCCCGGCCTCGGGTGGTACACGTCGTCGTCGCGCCCCGGGAAGGGGTACCGCGACGCGTCCGGCCCGATGAAGGAAGGGTCGAACGGGTGATGCGGGCGGTGGTACCAGCGCCCGGGCCCACGAAGCCCGCCGAAGTGGTGGTGCGAAGGCCCATGCGGGAAGCCCGGAACGGCGTCCGGCAGGCCGGGGAAGCGGGGCGGCAGCTCCGGGAGGTGCCCCGGGGCCCCCGGATGGCCGGAGTGACCATGGTGGCCCCGGCGCCCTCCGGCGCCCCGCCCGTCGCCCGCGCGGGGGTCCGCATAGTCGTCGGAGCCGTAGCCGTCGAAGTCGTCGCCGCCGGGCCCGGCCTCTTCCTGCGCATAGTCCTCCGGCTGATCGCCCGGCCGGGCGAGCTGCGGAGGGCGGTCGACCGGTGTGGCCCGCCGATCCGCAGCCGCCGCGGAGGCGGCTCCTATCGGTACGGGCAGCACGACGGCGGCCACCAACAGACCGGTGGCAATGCGCGAACGGAAACCTGGAGCGACCACAGTGCCCCTCCCGTGCCGAGCCGTCGAGTGACCACCCCAGCGTCACATGTGATGAGATTCACGGCATCTCGGGCATATCGCCCGGGTTACTCGACGGGAACGCGGGAGGGGCGGGCGCGGGCGGCGCGGGCTACGGGGCGGGGCGGCCGGGGGGGGCTCAGACCGTCAGTACGACCTTGCCGATATGCGTACTCGCCTCCACGATGCGATGCGCCTCGGCGGCCTCCGCCAGCGGGAGCGTACGGTCCACGATCGGCCGCACCTGACCGTTGCTGATCAGCGGCCAGACGTGCTCCCGTACGGCGGCGACGATGGCCGCCTTCTCGTTCAGCGGGCGGGCGCGCAGCCCGGCGCCGGTGATCGCGGCGCGCTTGGCCATCAGGGCGGCGAGATTCAGCTCCGCCTTCACCCCGCCCTGAAGCCCGATGATCGCCAGTCGTCCGCTGACCGCCAGCGCCTTGACGTTCCGCTGGAGATACTTCGCGCCGATGATGTCGAGGATGACGTCCGCGCCCTTGCCGTCGGTGGCCTTGCGGATCTCCTGGACGAAGTCCTGCTCGCGGTAGTCGATGAGGATGTCCGCGCCCAGCTCGGCACAGCGGGCCAGCTTCTCGGGTCCGCCCGCGGTGACCGCCACCCGCGCGCCGACCGCCTTGGCGAGCTGGATCGCCATGGTGCCGATACCGCTGGCGCCGCCGTGGACCAGGAGCGTCTCGCCGGGGCGCAGGTGCGCGATCATGAAGACGTTCGACCAGACCGTGCAGGTCACCTCGGGCAGCGCGGCGGCAGAGACCAGGTCCAGGCCGTCCGGCACCGGCAGCAGCTGCCCGGCCGGGACGGCCACCTTCTCCGCGTATCCGCCGCCCGACAGCAGCGCGCACACCTCGTCACCGACGGCCCAGCCGTGCACACCGGGTCCGAGCTCGATGATCCGCCCCGAGCACTCCAGCCCCGGGTAGAGGGAGGACCCGGGCGGCGGATCGTAGAAGCCCTGGCGCTGGAGCAGGTCGGCGCGGTTCACAGCGCTGGCCGCGACCTCGATCAGGACCTCGCCCTCGGCGGGCGTCGGATCGGGCACGTCCGCCCAGACAAGTGCTTCGGGGCCACCGGGCTCGGGGATAGTGATCGCTCGCATGGGCGCGAGGCTACTCGCCGTCCGCGCACGGGGCGACGGTGCGGGGGCCGACGACTACCGCCGGGTCGGCCACCGGACCCCGCATGAAGTGCGGTTATCCGGCCGTCCGCCCTCCGGGGCGACGCCGCCGCGGAGGAATCGGGGGTCCGCGGCGGGTGCTGGACATGCCGCGGTGCACGGGGTCCGCGGGCCGGTGCGGTGCTTCGGGCAGGGCATCTCGTCGCTCCGCCACCACGTGCCACTCCACCGGGTGAGCACTCCGGCATTGCCCCACCACGGCTCCCCCGCCGGCGGTATCAACGCTCCATGGTCAAGACGTCCGTTCGCATCTTCGCCGGTGCGGCAGAGCCCTGCCGCCGGTCGCCGATTCCTGCCGCGACTGCGGGCGCACGGGCGCCGGCATGCCGGAGCATGGGAGGCATGTCCCCTACGCAGACCGCCGCAGCGCACACCGTTCCGGGAGGGTCGGCCGGATGAGTGACGCGCAGCAACCGCGCCGCGAGACCGGCAGATTCTCGGTCCTCCGCTCCCTCTGGTCCCGCACACGGACCGAGGCCAAGGACGACACCGAGGCCGGCCGCTCCATCGTCCTGCCCGCCCAGGGCATGGCACCGCCGCTCCAACAGGTCCTGCGACGGCTGGTCATGGCGCTCGGGGTACTGGCCGTCACGACGCTGCTCGTCTGGTTCGACCGCGACGGATACCGCGACAACGCCCATCAGCAGGTCGATTTTCTCGGCGCGGCCTACTACGCGACCGTCACCCTCTCGACCACCGGCTACGGCGACATCACCCCGGTCAGCGACAGCGCACGGCTGATCAACATCCTGGTCATCACACCGCTCCGCGTACTGTTCCTGATCATCTTGGTCGGCACCACGCTCGAAGTCCTCACCGCACGCACCCGGCACCAGGTACGCATTCACCGTTGGAGATCCCGTATGCGAGATCACGTCGTCGTCATCGGCTACGGGACGAAGGGCCGCCACGCCATCGAGACCCTGATCGTCCAGGGCATCTCCAAAGAGAAGATCGTCATCGTCGACCCCCAGCAGACGGTCGTGGACGCCGCCAGCAGCGACGGCTTCGTGGGCGTGCACGGAGACGCCACCCGCTCCGACACGCTCACCCGAGCCGAGTTGCAGCGCGCCGCGCGCGTGGTCGTGGCGACCCAGCGCGACGACACCGCCGCCCTGGTCACCCTGACGGCACGGCAGCTCAACAAGCACGCCTCCATCGTGGTGGCGGTACGGGAGGACGAGAACGTACCGCTGCTGAAGCAGAGCGGCGCCGACCTGGTCATCACGAGTTCGAGCGCGGCGGGCCGGCTGCTCGGTATGTCCATGGCCAGCCCGAACGTCGGCACGATCCTGGAGGATCTGCTGACCTACGGGAACGGTCTGGATCTCGACGAGCGGCCGGTGACGAGGAGCGAGGCGGGCCGCTCCCCCCGCGAGCTGGAGGATCTGGTGGTGGCGGTCGTACGGGGTCACCGGGTGCTGAACTACACCGACCCGCAGGCCGCCACGCTCGAACTCACCGACCGTGTGATCACCATCAGGCAGGCGGTACCGAGCAGCTGACGGGGGAGCAGCGGACGGGAACGCCTGGCGGACCGCCGGCTGAGGGGCGGGCGGCCGCCTGGCGCACGGGGTCGTCCTACGCGCCCCCGGGGGCGGTCCAGCCCGTCGACGAAACCGGTGACCAGCCCGCTGACCAGGGCAGTTCCAGAAGTTCAAGCTCGGTGCCGCGCTCCGCGCCACCGGGCGGGACGACGGCCAGCGCATCGGCGGCGGCGATCCCGCGCAGCATGGCAGGGCCGTGGAAGTGCAGCGGCGCCGCCGTCAGACCCTGCCGTTCGTCCTCGCGGTACGCCACCGGAACGAGCCGGGTGTCCTGCGGATGCCCGTGGACGGGGGCGGCCAGCGGCGTACGGTACGGCGCGGCAGGAGGGCGGGCGGCGAGCGTACGGAGCAGCGGTTCGGCGAGCGTGACCAGGCCGGAGACGGCGGCGAGGGGGTTGCCGGGCAGGCCGACGAGATGCCGGTGCGGGGCCAGCCGGGCGAGCAGCATGGGATGCCCGGGGCGTACCGCCACGCCGTCCACCAGCACCTCGGCGCCCAGCCGGCGCAGGGTCGGGTGCACATGGTCGACCGGGCCCGACGCCGTGCCGCCGGTGGTGATCACCACGTCGGCGGTGGACTCCGCGACGGCGGCGTACAGGGTGTCGGCGTCGTCGGCGAGATGGCGCGGCGCGGCCGCCTCGACGCCCAGCGCATGCAGCCAGGGGGCGAGCATCGGGCCGAGCGCGTCCCGGATCCGGCCGTCCTGGGGCAGGCCGTGGTCCAGCAACTCATCGCCCAGGACCAGAACTTCGGCACGAGGCCGGCGGTAGGCGGTCAGCTCGTCGTAGCCGGCCGCGGCGGCCAGGCCGAGAACGGCGGGGGTCACCAAGGCGCCGGCGGGCAGCAGTTGGTCGCCGCGGCGGCACTCCTGGCCCCGCGGCCGGATGTCCTGGCCGGGCGGCGCGGGCTGCGGTGCGTACAGGCGACGGCCGCCGTCGCTCAGCTCACGGACCTCGCCGTGCTCGCTGCGCAGCACGGCGGTGGCGCCGGGCGGGATGCGCGCGCCGGTGGCGATGGGGAGGGCATGGCCGTCGTGCAGCACCTCGGTAGGCGCATGACCGGCAAGGATGCCGGGCGGGGGGCCGGCCTCGGGCGCACCGGCGGGGTGGTCGAGCCGCCAGGGGCCTGGGCCGGACACCGCCCAGCCGTCCATCGCCGAGGTGTCGAACGACGGCAGGTCGGTGAGCGCGGTGAGGGGCGCGGCGAGCGTTCGGCCGAGCGCGTCGCCGAGCGCCGAGGTCTCGGGCGCGGGCGGGCCAGGTACGGCGCGCTCGGCGATGTCCCGGGCGATGTGCCAGGGGAGGGCGGCAGGGGTGGGTCGGGGACCGGAGGCGGTGGGGGCCGGTGGGTCTTCGGGGCCGGAAGGGGCGGAGGGGCCGGAGTGCCCGGGAGGCCTGGAGGCGCTGGAGGAGCGAGAGGTGCTGGAGTTGCTGTTCCCGCAGGCTGCGGGGTCGTCCAGGGAGAAGGGGTCGTCCGGCGTGTAGGGGACGTCGCCGCCGCCTCCGGGGGTGGAGGAGCGGGGTGCCGCCGTCTCACCGGTGGCGTGCGGCACCCGCACGGTCGTGGGATCGGCCCCGGCCCCGGTCTCGGGCCGGACGCGCACCGGTGCGGCCGCGTTGGCCAGCGCGAGTGCCTCGTCGAACGGATCGCCACGTCCCTCGCCCGCCGGCTCGCCCCAGGTCGGGCCCGCCGTACCGGCCGTGCCGCCGGGCTCCCCGCCGAACGCGCCGTCGTACTCGCCGTCGAACTCGCCGTCGGTCATTCCGCGGGCTTCGTTTCGGCACCCGTGGCGTCGGCGTCCGCCGCGCCCTCGGCCGCCCAGCGGTTGGCCAGCGCGGAGGCCCGGTCGGTCAGTTCCTGCACGTCACGGCCCTGTTGGCCCGCCGCATAGCCGATCAGGAAGGTGGTCAGCGGCGCGGCCGGCCGGGCCACGCCGTGCGCCGCGTCCCGCGCGAGATCGAGAAGCGCCGCCGTGTCGACATCGAGCTCGATGCCCAGTTCGGCCTTGACTGCGGTGATCCATTCGTCCAACACGTTTCCATGCTCCCTGATACGGGCGCGTGCCGCGCTGATGTCTTCCCAGGTGTCGCAGTCGAAGGATGCCGTGGTCGTGGCGTCCGGGACCCGTTCGAGCAGCAACCCGGCCATCAGGGCACGCAGCGGCAGACCGGCCAGGGTGCCGTGCTCGGCCCGCACCCGCGCCAGCTCACGGCGCAGCGGCTCGGCCCGATAGGCGGCCACCAGCGGCTGGTCCCGCCCCGAGGCGTCCTGGAGCATCGCGCCGTCGCGGGGGGTGCGGCCGTCGCGGGGTGCGGGGCCCGCGTGAGGCGCACGGCCGTCGCGGGGCGCACGGCCCTCGTGAGGCACACGGCCCTCATGAGGCACAGAACCGCCGCCCGGCGCGGCGGCGCCGTCCGTTCGCGTCGCCGCTTCCAGGAGGCTCTGTACGGTCGCTGCGGTCAGGAACGGGAGGTCGGCGGAGAGGACGAGCACGGTCGGGGCGGTGGTGTGCCGCAGGCCGGCGTCCAGTGCGGCGAGCGGACCGCCGCCCGGCGGGTTCTCCAGGGCGTGGACGACGGCGCGGGTGGCCGGGCGCCGCGGGCCGACGACGACGGTGATCGCCGCATCGGGGCAGGCGGCGAGCACCCGGTCCAAGAGGGGACGGCCGCCGACGGACAGGGAGGGCTTGTCCGCCCCGCCGAGCCGCCGGGCCGCGCCTCCGGCCAGCACGATGGTGTCGTAGTCGGTGAGGTCGTCCACGTCTTGAGTATCGCCGGGGAGAACGGGATCACACCGCTGCCGGAACTGCGGCCGATGTCAGCTCCGCCACAGCGCACACAACCGCCACGGGTGGGGCTGCGCTCTTCTCCCACCCGTAGCGGCTGCCACGGGACTCACCGGCCGCACCGTGTCGCCGGCCTCCCTGCCGTCACAGCGCCCGAAGCAACACCGCGGGCTGTTCCACGCAGTCGGCCACGAACCGCAGGAAACCGCCGGCGGTGCCGCCGTCGCACACCCGGTGATCGAAGGTGAACGAGAGCTGCACGACCTGCCGGACGGCCAACTCCCCTTCGTGCACCCACGGTTTGGCGGCTATCCGGCCGACGCCGAGCATCGCCGCCTCGGGGTGGTTGATGATCGGCGTGGAGCCGTCCACGCCGAAGACGCCGTAGTTGTTGAGGGTGAAGGTGCCGTGCGTCAGCTCGGCCAGGGAGAGCCCGCCGGCCCTGGCGGTTTCGGTGAGCCGGGTGATCTCGGCGGACAGCTCCTCGACCGTACGGGCATGGGCGTCCCGCACGACCGGCACGACCAGGCCGCGGTCGGTCTGCGCCGCAAAGCCCAGATGGACGGCGGGCAGCCGGACGATCTCCTGGGCCTCGGTGTCGACGGTGGCATTGAGCTCGGGGAACCGTGCGAGCGCGGCCGTGGTGATCCGGGCCAGCAGCGCGAGCAGCGACACCTTGGGGGCACCCGGCACATTCATCGCCCTACGGGCGGCGAGGAGTTCGGTGGCATCGGCTTCGACCCAGCAGGTCGCCTCCGGAATCTCCCGACGGCTGCGGCTGAACTTCTCGGCGGCCGCACCGAGCATCCCCTTCAGCGGGATCCGCTCCTCGCCCGCCGCGGCACCCGCTCGCGTGGACCCGGTGGCCTTGACGGCACCGCCGGTCGCGGCCCCCGCCACACCCGTCACACCGGCACCGAGCGTCCGGTCGGCACTGCCCACCCCATGGGCACCAACCGTGGCGACCGCCCCGGCAGCCCCCATCGTCTCCCGCTCCTGCCGGGCCCGGATCGCGCACTCGACGTCCGTACGGAGAATCAGCCCATCCCGCCCGGACCCCGTCAGCTCCCGCAGATCCAGCCCGTTTTCCCGCGCCATCCGACGCACCAGCGGGGAGATGACCGCCACCGTGCGACTACCGGCATCCACCGCACCGGGCCCAACCGAACCGTTCGCCCCAGCCGTTTTGGCCGATCCGCCCACCCCCGTGGCCCCGGCTGCTCCGGTGGCACCGACTGCCCCGACAGTCGCCGCCCCGGCCTCGCCCGCGCCTGCGCCACCGGGCGCACCGTCGACCGCGCCGGTCCCGGCCGAACCGTCCGCCGTCTCTCCGGGCCGCGACACTCCCGCCATGGGCCCCGCGCCGCTCCCCGGCCGGATCCGGCGCCGCCGCGCGGCCGCCGCGCTCGTGCCGTAGCCGACGAGCACATTCCCGGACCCGGCATCCTCCGGGCCCTCCGTGGCCGGACCGGAGGCCCCACCGGAAGGCGGCGCCGAAGCCCCGGCATCGGGTGCACCACCGGGCGCACCTGCCCCGGCGCCCGGCCCCGTCCCGGGGCCGAGTCCCGCCAGATCATCGGGCACGGCCCCCACCGCGACCGTCACCAGCGGTGCCCCCACCGGGACTTCTTCCCCCTCCTCGCCGAAGCGGGCGGTCACCACGCCCCCATACGGGCACGGCACCTCCACCATCGCCTTGGCGGTCTCGACCTCCACCACCGGCTGGTCGATGGCCACCACCTCGCCGACCTCGACCATCCAGTGCACGATCGTCGCCTCGGTGAGGCCTTCCCCCAGGTCGGGCAGGGTGAATTCGCGGACCACGGCCATCACTCACCACGTCCCTCGGTCCAGTCCGACTCCCACTGGAGGCGGGCTACGGTGTCCAGAATCCGGTCCACGCCCGGCAGATGGTGCCGTTCCAGCATGGGCGGCGGATACGGGATGTCGAAGCCGGCGACGCGCAGGACCGGCGCCTCCAGGTGGTGGAAGCAACGCTCGGTGATCCGTGCGGCGATCTCCCCTCCGGGACCGCCGAACCTGTTGGACTCGTGCACGACCACGGCCCGCCCGGTCCGCCGCACCGACGCGCAGACCGTGTCGTCGTCGAACGGCATCAGCGAGCGCAGATCGACCACTTCCAGGTCCCAGCCCTCGGAGCGGGCTGCCTCGGCGGCCTCCATGCAGACCGGGAGCGACGGACCGTAGGTGATCAGCGTGGCACTGCTGCCGCGGCGCCGGACCGCGGCCCGGCCCAGGGGCGCGACCTCGGTGGGTGCGTCGGGCGACCAGTCGGCCTTGGACCAGTACAGCCGCTTGGGCTCCAGGAAGACGACGGGGTCGTCGGAGGCGATGGCCGCACGAAGCAGCCCGTAGGCGTCCTCGACGGTCGCCGGGGTGACGACCTGGAGCCCGGGGGTGGCGAGGTAGTACGCCTCGGAGGAGTCGCTGTGGTGCTCGACCCCGCCGATGCCGCCGCCGTACGGGATGCGGATGGTCAGCGGCATCGTCAGCGCGCCGCGGGTGCGGTTGCGCATCTTGGCGACATGGCTGATCAGCTGCTCGAACGCCGGGTAGGCGAAGGCGTCGAACTGCATCTCGACGACCGGCCGCAGCCCGTACATCGCCATACCGACGGCGGTGCCCAGGATGCCGGCCTCGGCGAGCGCGGTGTCGGTGCAGCGGTCCTCGCCGAACTCCTTGGCGAGGCCGTCGGTGACCCGGAAGACGCCGCCCAGGGCGCCGACGTCCTCGCCCATGACATGGACGGACGGGTCGTCGGCCATGGCGTCGCGCAGCGCGCGGGTCAGCGCCTGCGCCATGGTGGCGGGCTTGCGCGCGGTCGCCGGAGCGGTGGTCGTCATGGCCTGGCCTCCTCGGCGGAGCCGTCGGCGCCCGCTGCGTGCTCGGTGTGCCCGTCGGCCTCGGCGTCCAGCTCGGCGCGCAACTGTGCCGCCTGGGCGCGCAGTTGGCTGGTCTGCTCGGCGAATACGTGCGTGAACAGGTCCATCGGGTCCAGCTCCGGGTCGGCGTTCATCCGCTCCCGGAGGTCGGCCGCCAGCTGCTCGGCCCCGTCCCGGGTGGCACCGACGAATGCGTCGGTCAGCAGATCGCGGGCTGCCAGCTCGTGTTCCAGAAGGGCTATCGGGTCGTGCGCCCGCCAGGTCTCGACCTCGGCGTCGCTGCGGTAGCGGGTGGCGTCGTCGGCGTTGGTGTGCGCCTCGATGCGGTAGGTGACGGCCTCGATCAGGGTGGGGCCGCCGCCCCTGCGGGCCCGTTGCACGGCGTCGGTGAGCACCTCGTGCATGGCAGGGGCGTCATTGCCGTCGACCAGTCGGCCGGGCATGCCGTATCCGACCGCCTTGTGGGCGAGGGAGGGCGCGGCGGTCTGCTTGGCCAGCGGCACGGAGATCGCGAAGCCGTTGTTCTGGACGAGGAAGACCACCGGTACCTGCCAGACCGCCGCGAAGTTCAGCGCCTCGTGGAAGTCGCCCTCGCTCGTGCCGCCGTCGCCCACCATGGCCAGCGCCACCACCTCGTCGCCCTTGAGGCGGGCGGCGTGCGCCAGGCCCACGGCATGCGGGAGCTGGGTGGCGAGCGGGGTGCACAAGGGGGCGATGCGGTGCTCGTGCGGGTCGTATCCGTTGTGCCAGTCGCCTCGCAGCAGGGTCAGCGCCTGTACGGGGTCGAGGCCGCGGGCCACGGCGGCGAGGGTGTCGCGATAGCTGGGGAAGAGCCAGTCCCGGTCTTCGAGCGCCAGCGCCGCGGCGATCTCGCAGGCCTCCTGTCCGGTGGAGGACGGGTAGACCGCCAGGCGTCCCTGCCGGGTCAGGGCCGTGGCCTGGGCGTTGTACCGGCGGCCGCGCACCAGCTGGGTGTACAGCCGGGTCAGCAGTCCGGAGTCGATCTTGGCCGCGGCGTCCGTACCCAGGAGGCGGTACGGCTCCTCGTCGGGCAGGAGGGGCGCGGGGTCGACGCGCGGTCGCCAGGCGGGCGGCGGGCCGGCCAGGCCGCTCTTGTTCCTGCTGCTGCCTGGCTGCTCAAGGACCGTCATGTCGAGCACCTCCTCGTGTCGAAGGGGTGGCGCGATGCGCCTCATGTGGGTGGTGGGCGGACGGCGGGTGGGCAGGATGGAATCGGCCAGGGCGGGTACGCCCTGCCCTACCGATTGTTCGGTCGCCGATGCATTTTGGCTACAGGCGGGCTCAGCCTGTGGACAAACGGTTCTCCACAGCCTGAGATGAAGCCAGGGCGTCCACGAAGGGGAGGCGGGACCATATGCCGGACGAACAGATGGCCAATTCCGGCGGGCAGCCGCCCGCGGCACCCACCCCGCCATCGCCGGCCGCGCGCCCGCTCGACACCATCGACCGTTCGATCCTGCGCATGCTCCAGACCGACGGCAGGGCGTCGATACGCTCCGTGGCCGAGCGGGTGCATGTCTCGCGCGCCAATGCCTACGCCCGGATCAACCGGCTGATCGACGACGGTGTGATCCGCGGCTTCAGCGCCCTCATCGACCAGGAACGCGCAGGTCAGGGCGCCTCCGCCTACATCACGCTGAAGATCGTGCAGAACTCCTGGCGGACGGTGCGCAAACAGCTCACGGCGCTGCCGGGGGCCACCCACATCGCGCTGGTCAGCGGCGACTTCGATGTGCTGCTGCTGGTCCACACCAAGGACAACCGCGAGCTGCGGGAGCTGGTCCTCACCCGCATCCAGTCGATACCGGAAGTGCTCAGCACCCGCACCCTGCTGGTCTTCGAGGAGACCGACCTCGGCCCCGAGGAGGGATGACCCGCCGGCGGGTGGCGGAGAAGGCCCCCGCGGGACGCGGACGCCTCAGGGACGCCCGGATCAGCGGCTGGCTCAGGCACCGGATCAGCGCCCGGACCAGGCTCCGCCCGGTCAGGGTTCCACACAGGTCGGCGCGAGCGCGGATCAGGCCTTGCGCAGCCCCGCGAACGCCGTACGCACCACGGCCTCGGCGACCTCGTCACGGCTCACCGCGCCGCCCCGCCCCGGCCGGTACCACTCGACAATCGAGTTGATCATGCCGAAGAGCAGCCGGGTGGCCAGCCGGATGTCCACGTCGTCCCGGAGGTCGCCGGCGGCGGCTGCCTGCTTGAGCAGATCGGAGACCTCGTGGTCGAACTCCCGGCGGCGCTCCATGGCCCACCGCTCGGTGTCCGTGTTTCCGCGCACCCGCAACAGCAGCGTCACGTAAGGGAGTTCGTCCATCAGCACCTCGGCCACGCGGCGGGTGACGTGCTCCAGCCGCTCGATCGCCCGCCCCTGGACGGCGCCCGGCTCCTCCAGCACACCGAACAGCCCGTCCAGGGCCCGGCTTATGGCGCGGTGCAGCAGCTCTTCCTTGCTGCGGACATGGTGGTAGATCGAGGACTTCGAGATGCCCGCCGCCTTGGAGAGGTGCTCCATGGACGTGCCGTCGTAGCCGCGCTCGATGAACACCTCGACGGCGACCGCGAGCAGCGAATCGGGCGTATAGGTGTCGCGCTTGGCCATGGTCATGATTAGAGCACCTATTTCTCGAGGTCTGCACGGCGCCGCAGCGCCCAGGACGGTACGTAGCGTCCACCGGCGTTCTGGTGATGCATCGAGTCCAGCAGATCCCACGCCCACTGGGCGCCGAGCCGCTCGGCCCACTCCATGGGGCCGCCGGGATAGTTCACGCCCAGCCGCATGGCCGTGTCGATGTCCTCGGGACTCGCGACCCCGCGGGCCGCGGCGTCCACCGCAAAGTCGATGATCATCGCGATCGTCCGGGCGACGATCATCCCCGGTACGTCCTCGACCACGCTGACCTGCTTGCCCATCGCCTGGAACAGCCCGACGGCCTCCGCGAGGTCCGCCTCGGAAACCGCCTCCGAGGCCGCCAGGGCGATCCGGGTCGCGGCACGGTAGTCCAGGGAGAGATCGAAGCGGATGTACTTCCCGTAGACGTCGGACGTCGCCGGATAGCCGTTGGTCAGCGCCAGACAGGCCCCACCGGGCAGCCGGAGGAAACCCTCCGACTGCCCCGGTGTCCGGTCGCGGGTGATCTTGATGCCCGCCTCCTCGATGAGCTCGCGCAGCACCACCGCGGGGCCGGGCAGCTTCGCGTGCAGTCCGACGGACCCGGGCGCAGGACAGGCCTCCGCGGTCCGCGGTTCGGGCCGCCGGGCGCCCTCGGAGTAATCGAACCAGCCGCGGCCTGCCTTACGGCCGTGCAGCCCGGACTCGACCAGCCGGCGCTGCGCCAGGGAGGGGGTGAACTTCGGGTCCTGGAAGAATGCCTGCCATACGGAGTGGGTGACCGCCTCGTTCACGTCCTGCCCGATGAGGTCGGTCAGCTCGAAGGGCCCCATCTTGAAGCCGGCACCGTCGCGCAGCACCGCGTCGATGGTGGCCGGGTCGGCGACCCGCTCCTCGTAGGCACGCAGAGCTTCGGCGTAGAAGGGGCGGGCGAGGCGGTTGACGACAAAACCGGGGGTGTCCGTGCAGCGCACCGGCTGTTTGCCCCAGGCCGCGGCGGTCTCGTACGCGGTCGTGGCGGCGGACTCGTCGGTGGCGAAGCCGCTGATCACCTCGACCAGGGGGAGCAGCGGCGCGGGATTGAAGAAGTGCATGCCCACGCAGCGGCCGGGGTGGCGCAGCCGCCCCGCGACCGCGGTCACGGACAGCGAGGAGGTGTTGGTGGCCAGGAGGCAGTCCGCCGCCACGATGTCCTCCAGGGCGGTGAACAGCTCCTGTTTGGCGGGGAGTTGCTCCAGGATCGCCTCGATGACCAGTGCGGCGTCGGCCAGCTCCGCGAGGGCGGTGGCGGGGGAGAGGCGCTCGCGGGCGGCGTCCCGCTCGTCCGCCGAGATCCGGCCTTTCTCGACCAGCCGGTCCAGCCGGCCCCCGATTGCCTCAGCGGCTTGTCCGGCGCGCCCGGCGGCGGTGTCATAGAGGCGTACGCGATGACCGGCGACCAGCGCCACCTGCGCGATGCCCTGTCCCATGGTGCCGGTGCCCACCACTGCCACGGTGCTGCTGGTTGCGAGAGCCGTCATGCCAGCTGATCCTTCCCGACCGACTTTTCCACAGGCTGGCCGGGCCCTCTTGCCCCGACCGATCGTTCGGTTACTCTAACTCCGTTGCCCTGTCCACTCCCAGCCCCTATCCGCTCTCCGCCCAGCTCGACGAGGAGTTGGTCATCGATGGCCGCCGAAATGACCGCAGCGCGTCCGACCACAGCGCAGTTGATCGAGAAGCACCGCCCGACCCTCGACCAGACGCTGGAGGCGATCCGCACCCGCGCGTACTGGTCCCCGCACCCCGAGCACCCGAAGGCGTACGGCGAGAGTGCCGCGCCCGACGGGCTGGCCGCCTTCGAGGCACTGCGCGGCCGGCGGTTCGAGCTCGACCAGCCCGGCACGGACGACTGGACGGGCGAGGAAGTCTCGCCGTACGGCCTGAAGCTGGAGATCAGCTATCCGCATCCGGACGTGGACGTGCTGCTGCCGGCCATGCGCGCCGCACTCCCCGCCTGGCGGGACGCCGGTCCCGAGGCGCGCGCGGCGGTGTGCCTGGAGATCCTGGCCCGGATCAGCGCGCGGACCCACGAGTTCGCGCAGGCCGTGATGCACACCAGCGGCCAGGCCTTCATGATGGCGTTCCAGGCGGGCGGACCCCATGCCCAGGACCGCGGCCTGGAGGCGGTGGCGTATGCGTACGCCGAGCAGGTCCGCACCCCGGAGCAGGCGCCCTGGTCCAAGCCGCAGGGCAAGCGCGACCCGCTCGAGCTGTCCAAGAGCTTCACGGCCGTACCGCGCGGCGTCGCCCTGATGATCGGCTGCAACACCTTCCCGACGTGGAACGGCTATCCGGGCCTGTTCGCCTCTCTGGCGACCGGCAACCCCGTGCTGGTCAAGCCGCATCCGCGCGCCGTGCTCCCGCTGGCGCTGACGGTCAAGGTGGCCCGCGAGGTGCTCACCGAGGCCGGTTTCCCCGCCGACCTGGTGTGCCTGGCCGTGGACAAGCCGGGCGAGGGGCTGGCCAAGACACTGGCCGTCCGTCCCGAGGTCCGCATCATCGACTACACCGGCTCGACCGCCTTCGGCGACTGGCTGGAGACACACGCCCGGCAGGCGCAGGTCTTCACGGAGAAGGCCGGCGTCAACACCGTCGTCATCGACTCCACCGATGATTACAAGGGCATGCTCAGCAACCTCGCCTTCTCCCTGTCGCTCTACAGCGGCCAGATGTGCACCACCCCGCAGAATCTGCTGATCCCGCGCGACGGCATCACCACGGACGCCGGGCCGAAGTCGTACGACGAGGTCGTCAGCGATCTCGCGGCCGCGGTGAACGGGCTGCTGGGCGACGATGCGCGGGCCAACGCGCTCCTGGGCGCCATCGTCAATCCGCAGGTCAAGGAGCGGATCGACGCGGCCGCCGGGCTCGGCGAGGTGGCGCTGGCCTCCCGTGAGGTGGCCAACCCCGAGTTCCCCGGGGCCACGGTCCGGACGCCGGTGATCGTCAAGCTGGACGGCGCCAAGCCGGACTCCGAGGCGGCCTATCTGTCGGAGTGCTTCGGCCCGGTGTCCTTCGCGGTGGCCGTCGATTCCGCGGCCGACGCGGTGGATCTGCTGCGGCGCACGGTCCGCGAGAAGGGCGCCATGACGGTCGGCGCGTACACCACCTCCGCCGAGGTCGAGCAGCTGGTGGAGGAGGCCTGCCTGGAGGAGTGCGCCCAGCTGTCGCTGAACCTGACCGGCGGCGTCTATGTGAACCAGACCGCGGCGTTCTCGGACTTCCATGGCTCGGGCGGCAACCCGGCGGCCAATGCCGCGCTGTGCGACGGCGCCTTCGTGGCCAACCGCTTCCGCACGGTGGAGGTACGACGGCAGGTATGACCGGTGCCGCCGGGGCCCGGGACATGCTCCTGGGCCCCGCGCCGGGCGGCCGACGGGTCATGGGCTCCGTCAGAGGCCGTCCGGCCCTCCGATCCGCGCATGGCGGCCGATCCAGGCATGCATCGCGATGGCGGCCGCGGCCCCCGCGTTGATCGAGCGGGTCGAGCCGAACTGCCCGATCGAGCAGGTCAGCGAGGCATGCCGGCGCGCCTCCTCGGTCAGCCCCGGCCCCTCCTGGCCGAACAGCAGCACACACCGCCGCGGCAGCTCGGTCGTCTCCAGCGGCACGGAACCGGGGAGATTGTCGATCCCGATGATCGGCAGCTCCTCGGCCGCCGCCCAGGCGGTGAGGTCCGCGGTGTCCGGGTGGTGGCGGACGTGCTGGTAGCGGTCGGTCACCATCGCGCCGCGCCGGTTCCAGCGGCGCTGCCCGACGATATGGATCTCCTTGGCCAGGAACGCGTTCGCGGTCCGCACGACCGAGCCGATGTTGAAGTCATGCCCCCAGTTCTCGACGGCCACATGGAAGTCATGACGGCGGGTGTCGAGGTCGGCGACGATCGCCTCGCGCTTCCAGTAGCGGTAGTGGTCGACCACATTGCGGCGGTCGCCGTTCGCGAGCAGCTCGGGGTCCAGACGGTCGTCCTGCGGCCAGGGTTCCGGGTGCGGTCCGACGCCGATCTGGGTCCCGTACCCCTCGTCGTACTGGAGGGGCTCGGCGGGGGCGGTTTTCTCGCTGCTCACCCCACGAGCGTATGGCCACCGCCGCCGTGCTCCGTACGAGCCTCCGGCTCACCGCCTCCGGCACCCTCGGCCGGCCGGCCCGGACCGCCGCGCGAGAAGAGCCGTTTGCGCAGGCCGGAGACGCGGGCGGAGAGCCAGGTCAGGAAGTTCGTCGGCAGGAAGACCGCGTCGGCGGCGACCATCGCGAGCGAGAAGAACGGCAGCCCGAGCAGGAACGCGATCGAGAGGTGCTCGCAGATCATCGCGACCAGCAGCACATTCTTGAGCCGGCGGTTGAAGAGCGTGAACGGGAAGGCGACCTGCACGATCACCGTCCCGTAGGTGATCAGCATGACGATCACCCCGTTGCTGCCCAGCAGCTCGGACAGCGCCGGCCAGGGGGAGAAGTAGTCCAGGTGCATCGGGTAGTAGACCGCGGTGCCGTCCTGCCAGCGAGAGCCCTGGATCTTGTACCAGCCCGCCGTGGCATAGATCAGGCAGACCTCGATCATGATCACCAGCAGTGCGCCGTTGTGGGCGAGCTTGGCGAGGGTGTCCAGGACGATGCGCGGCTCGCCGGGCGCATACCGCTGCACCGCCCACCACACTCCGTGCGTCAGCCACAGGCCCCACAGCACCAGGCTCCAGCCGATGTGCGGGACCGGGCCGCCCTCGGACCAGTCGAGGCCGTAGTTGCCGCTCAGCTGGGCCACGGCCAGGCCGAGGCCCAGCACGGCCCACAGGATGATGCCGGGGAGATCGCGGGAAGCGGTGGGGGTGCCGCCGCTCTCGTCCCCACCGGACGCGGATGCGGCGGCCGCTGCCCGCTTCGCACGGCGTGCGTCCAGCGACCAGACCTGCCCGCACCGGGTCAGCACGAGATACATCGACATCAGGTGGATGACGTTGTCGCCGCCGTCCCCTATGAAGATGCTGCGGTTCTGAAGCGAGATCACGCCCACCATGAAGAGCACCGACATGGTGCGGGTGCGCCAGCCGAGCATCAGCAGGGCGCTGGCCACGATGGCGACGAGATAGACGCACTCGAACCAGCCGCGACTGTCGGACCAGGGCAGGACGGAGAAGGCGTGGTTGCCGTCCAGGAGCCGGCGCGCCATGTCCAGGCTCCAGGGGCTGTCGGGCCCGTAGAGCACCGCGCGGTGTGGCCATTCACGCAGCAGGAACAGCAGCCAGGTCGCCGAGAAGCCGATCCGGATCACGGCGGTCTGGTACGGGGCCAGCGCACGGCTGGTGACCCGCCCGAAGCCGCGTCCGATGGCCCGCTCGATACGGGTCTCTTCGTAGGGGGCGGGCTCCTGGGGCGTCTGCGGTGCCTGCGCCTGCTGAGGCAACTCGGCCGACTCGGGCGCCTGCGCGGACTGCTGTGAGTCTGGGGCCTGCTGAGCGCCCGGGGTCTGCTGAGGCTGGTGGGGCGTCGGTGAAGTCACTGGTTCTTCGCCCCCTTGGGCAGGTCGTCTGCGGTGACCTGCCACCAGGGCAGCACGCGGTACACGGGCTTCTCGCTGATCTTCTCCGAGCTCCACGGCGGCGGGCGGACCGCCGTCGTCTGCGAGCGGACCTGGATCTGCTCGACCCGGCCGCCGCCCTTCGTCCACTCGCCGTCCATCCGGAGCATCACGATCCGCCGGATATAGCGCTCGGACAGCTCACCGCGCAGGCCGACGGGGCGGTTCTGCGCGTTGTGGGTGTTGAGGAAGAGCTCCCAGCCGCGGCGCAGCTGGTTCTGCTGGGTGTGACTGGGCAGCGGGTTGTGGAGGATGGCCTGGCCGTCGCGAGCGGTCAGACCGGTCCACCCGGTGGTCCGCACGGTGCCGTCCTCGGTGCGCAGCTGTGCACGGACCTGGACCGCGATGTTCTGCTGGAGGGGATTGGGTGCGAACAGCTTCCAGTTCTGTTCGTACTCGGGATAGACGTAGTCGCTGATCAGGGCGCCCTGCTGCTTACTGAGCGTGTTCGACGGCGCGACATGCAGGAACATCATGGCGAGATGAATCGCGACGATGACTGCGATGGCACAGGCCGCCACCCCTATGACGATCCGCGAGGGCAGCGAGAGCGCGGACAATGGCCGCGATTCGTCCCCGTATGACTGCATTCCCGCCCCGTTCCAAGAATCCATGCGGCTGACTCCGCTTCGGAACCGTACCTACGCGGCCGCACCGGGCACACCCTTCCCCTGGTTATCCACAGGCTTGACACCCGCGGTCCGCCCACTCACCATTGAACCGAACGATCGGTCGGTCGGGAGCGAGGGGGTACCACATGACGACGATCGCGCCGGAAGAGACGGCTCGTGAGGCCGTATTCGACGCCACCGTGGCCGCGGACGAGCGCATCGAGCCGCGGGACTGGATGCCGGACGCCTACCGCTCGACGCTCGTGCGCCAGATAGCGCAGCATGCCCACTCCGAGATCATCGGCATGCAGCCGGAGGGCAACTGGATCACCCGGGCGCCGTCCCTGCGCCGCAAGGCGATCCTGATGGCGAAGGTGCAGGACGAAGCCGGTCACGGCCTGTATCTCTACAGCGCCGCCGAGACCCTGGGCACCGGCCGCGACGAGCTGCTCGACAAGCTGCACTCCGGCCGTCAGAAGTACTCCTCGATCTTCAACTACCCGACCCTGACCTGGGCCGATGTCGGAGCCGTCGGCTGGCTGGTGGACGGCGCGGCGATCACCAACCAAGTCCCGCTGTGCCGGTGTTCGTACGGCCCCTATGCCCGCGCGATGGTCCGCATCTGCAAGGAGGAGTCCTTCCACCAGCGACAGGGCTACGAACTCCTGCTGACCCTCAGCCGCGGCACCGACGCCCAGCACGCCATGGCGCAGGACGCGGTGAACCGCTGGTGGTGGCCGTCGCTGATGATGTTCGGCCCGCCGGACGACGAGTCGTCGCACTCCGCGCAGTCCATGGCCTGGAAGATCAAGCGGCACTCCAACGACGAGCTGCGCCAGCGCTTCGTGGACATCTGCGTCCCCCAGGCCGAGGCCCTCGGGCTCACCCTCCCCGACCCGGACCTGACGTGGAACGACGAGCGCGGCCACTGGGACTTCGGCCCGATCGACTGGGCCGAGTTCCGCGAGGTCCTCAAGGGCAACGGCCCCTGCAACGAACAGCGGATCAGCCGCCGACGGCAGGCGCACGAGGAAGGCGCCTGGGTGCGCGAAGCAGCCGCCGCACACGCGGCCAAGCACGGGAAGGCCACCCGATGACGACACCACGCCCCGCCGAAGCCCCCGGGGCCGCCGCAGGGACGGCCGCCGGGCCCACCGACTGGCCCCTGTGGGAGGTCTTCGTCCGCAGCCGCCGCGGCCTCTCGCACACCCACGCCGGCAGCCTGCATGCGCCGGACGCCGAGATGGCACTGCGCAACGCCCGCGACCTCTACACCCGCCGCTCGGAGGGCGTCTCCCTGTGGGTGGTGCCCTCCGCCCAGATCACCGCCTCCTCGCCGGACGAGAAGGACGCCTTCTTCGAGCCGGCCGGTGACAAGCCCTACCGCCACCCGACCTTCTACGAGATCCCGGACGGGGTGCATCACCTTTGATGAACGTCACCGCCACCCCGGCCCTGCCCCTCGGGGACGACGCGCTGGTCCTCTCCCACCGCCTGGGCGAGTGGGCCGGACACGCCCCGGTCCTGGAGGAGGAGGTCGCGCTGGCCAATATCGCGCTGGACCTGCTCGGTCAGGCCCGTGTGCTGCTCTCCCTGGCCGGTGATGAGGACGAGCTGGCCTATCTGCGCGAGGAACGGCAGTTCCGCAACCTCCAGCTCGTCGAGCAGCCCAACGGCGACTTCGCCCACACCATCGCCCGCCAGCTCTACTTCTCCACCTACCAGGAGCTGCTGTTCGGCCATCTCGCCGCAACGGAGAGCGAGTTGGCGCCGCTGGCCGGGAAGGCCGTCAAGGAGGTCGCCTACCACCGCGACCACGCCCATCAGTGGACGCTGCGCCTGGGCGACGGCACCGACGAGAGCCATGCCCGGATGCAGCGCGCCGTCGACGCCCTGTGGCGCTTCACCGGAGAACTGTTCGAGCCGGTGGAAGGACTGGAGACGGTGCCCTGGCCGGCCCTGCACGAGAGCTGGACCGCGCGCATCACCACCACCCTGGAAGAAGCCACCCTCACCGTCCCCGAAGGCCCCCGGCACGGCGCCTGGACGGCCAGCGGGGGCCGGCAGGGCCTGCACACCGAGTCGTTCGGACTGCTGCTCGCCGAGATGCAGCACCTCCACCGCAGCCACCCGGGGGCGACATGGTGACCACCACCGCCCTCGAAGAGGAACTGCTGGCGCTGGCCGGCTCCGTTCCCGACCCCGAGCTGCCGGTGCTCACCCTCGCCGAACTGGGCGTGCTGCGCGGGGTGCAGCTCACGGCCCCCGGCCGGGTCGAGGTGCGGCTCACCCCCACCTACACCGGCTGCCCGGCCATCGAGGCGATGTCGGCCGACATCGAGCAGGTGCTGCACGACCACGGCATACCCGAGGTCGAGGTCCGTACGGTCCTCAGCCCGCCGTGGACCACGGACGCGATCACCGCCGAAGGCCGCCGCAAGCTCGCCGAATTCGGGATCGCACCCCCACGCCCCACGGGACCGGCCGGCGGACCGGTCGCCGTCGACCTCACCATCCGCTGCCCGAACTGCGGATCGACCGACACCACCCTGCTGAGCCGGTTCTCCTCCACGGCATGCAAGGCACTGCGCCGTTGCGAGTCCTGCCGCGAACCCTTCGACCACTTCAAGGAGTTGTGATGTTCCACCCGCTCCAGGTCCGGGAGATCGAGCGGCTCACGGACGACGCGGTGGCCGTCACCTTCGAGGTCCCGCCCGAGCTGCGCACGACCTTCCGGCACACCCCCGGGCAGCACATCGCGCTGCGCAGAGCGGTCGACGGCCAGGAGATCCGCCGCACGTACTCCATCTGCACCCCGGCCACCGACCAGCCCGTATTGCGCGTGGGCATCCGCCTCGTCGAGGACGGCGCCTTCTCGACCTACGCGCTCAAGGAGCTGGCCGTCGGCGACACGGTGGAGGTCATGGCCCCGGCCGGCCGGTTCACCCTCGAACCACGCTCCGGCCATTTCGTCGGCATCGTCGGCGGCAGCGGCATCACCCCCGTGCTGTCCATCGCCTCCACCCTGCTCGAGCGGCAGCCGGACGCCCACTTCTGCCTCATCCGCAGCGACCGCACGGCGGCATCGACGATGTTCCTGGAGGAGGTGGCCGATCTCAAGGACCGCTATCCCCAGCGCTTCCAGCTCATCCATGCCCTCTCCCGCGAGGAACAACAGGCCGGCCTGCCCTCCGGCCGGCTGGACGAGACCCGGCTCCGCTCCCTCCTGCCCGCGCTGCTGAAGACCGACTCCATCGACGGCTGGTACCTCTGCGGCCCCTACGGCCTGGTCCAGGGCGCCGAACGCGCCCTGCGCGCGCTCAACGTGCCCCGCACCCACATCCACGAGGAAATCTTCCACGTCGACAGCGGCACCCCGACCGCCCCCGCCGCCTCCGCCCCCGCGCACAGCACCGTGACCGCCACTCTCGACGGCCGCTCCGGCAGCTGGCCGGTCCACGACAGCGAGTCGCTGCTCGAAGCGGTCCTGCGCAACCGCGCAGACGCCCCGTACGCCTGCAAGGGCGGCGTCTGCGGCACCTGCCGCGCCTTCCTGGTCTCGGGCGAGATCCGCATGGACCGCAACTTCGCCCTGGAAGCCGAAGAGGTCGACGCGGGGTACGTCCTGGCCTGCCAGTCCCACCCGGTCACGGAGAAGGTCGAGCTGGACTTCGACCGATAGCACCGATCCGGGCGGGCGCCCGGCCCGACGAGCCGGCCGGCCGACCGGCGACACCACCCGGTCTCCACCCGGTCGCGGCCCGGCCATCACCCGGTCGCGGCCCGGTGGCCGCCCGTTCGCGGCCCGGTCGCCACCAAGTCGCGGCCCGGTGGCCGCCCGGCTCCCTGCCGGGACCGGGCCCGCAGGCGGCCCGCTGCCGGTCGCTGCCGGTCGCTGCGCCGGACGTACCGGCAGTGGAAGCCGAGCCGGCCCAACAGCTGCGACCGCAGCCGATCCGAGCCCGTTCCCGCCCCGCTCCACCTGCTTCCCCCCCCCGGCCTCCGCAACTCACGCCTCCGCAACTCACTCGGAACTCCCCCCAACTCCCCAACTTTCTCCCCCTTCCGCCGTTTCCGCCGTTGCCGCCATTCCCAATTCCTGGAACCTGTTCTACCTTGACGCATCGTCAGTTCGAGGCGCCGCGTGGGAGGACAGAGCAATGGACTTCACCTTCACCGAGGAGCAGCAGGCCGCCGTCGAAGCGGCAAGGGCCGTCTTCTCGGGGGTCGCTCCGGACAGCGTGCCCAGCCCGGCGCTCACCCCCGGTGCGGTCGCCGACGACTTCGACCGCGCGCTGTGGCGCAAGCTCGCCGACGCCGATCTGCTGAGCCTGCCGATCGCATCCGAGTACGGCGGCGCGGGCCTGGACCCGATCGCGCTCTGCCTCGTGCTCCGCGAGGCGGCCAAGGTGCTGGCGCGGGTACCGCTGCTGGAGTCAGGCGCCGCCGCGCTCACCCTCCAGAATTACGCGGCCGACGAGCTGCGTGCACAGGTGCTCCCCCGGATTGCCGCCGGGGACCTCGTCGTGACCGTCGCCGCCGCCGGCCGCACGGGGCACGAACCGGCCGAACTCGCCGTGGATGCCCGCCAAGAGGGTGCCGACTGGATCCTCGACGGCGCCCAGACGGCCGTCCCCTGGGCCCAGGTCGCGGACCGGATCCTGCTCCCCGCCCACACCCCCGAAGGCCACGCCGTACTCGCCCTCGTCCCCCGCACCCACCCGGGCGTCACGCTCGACGAGCAGACATCCACCAGCGGAGAGCGCCATGCCGAGGTCCGGTTGGATTCCGTCCGCGTCAGCGCCCAGGAAACGATCACCGACCCAGCCGCCTGGGAGTCGCTGCGCAATGTTCTGACCACCGGCACCTGCGCACTCGCGCTGGGCCTCGGCGAGCGCGTCCTCACCATGACCAGCGACTACACCAGCAAGCGCGAACAGTTCGGGTTCCCGGTGGCCACCTTCCAGGCCGTCGCGGTCCAGGCCGCCGACCGCTTCATCGACCTGCGCGCCATGGAAGCCACGCTCTGGCAGGCAGCCTGGCGCATCACCACGGATGCCGCCGGCCCGCTACCGCCCGCCGGCGATGTCGCGGTCGCCAAGATCTGGGCCGCCGAGGGCGTGCGCCGCGTCGTCCAGACCGCCCAGCATCTTCATGGCGGCTTCGGCGCCGACACCGATTACTCGCTGCACCGGTACCACGCCTGGGCCAAACAGCTGGAGCTCTCCCTCGGCCCTGCCGCCGCCCACGAGGAGGCCCTCGGCGACCTGCTCGCGGCACATCCGCTGGGCTGAGGGGAGAGGCAGGAGGCCGAAGGCAAGCAGGCGGAAGACACAGCGGGCGTCCGCTTCACCAAGACCCTGCCATCGACCCGCCCGGCCACGCGGGCCGCCCGGCCACGCGGCCTCCCGGGGCTCCCGGGGCTCCCGAGCTAGACGACCGCCCCGGAGCCGCCCTTGCCATCCGATACGGGGCGGCCGGCGGCCTCCCAGGCCTGCATGCCGCCCGCGACGTTCACCGCGTCGACGCCCTGCTGGATCAGATACTGCGCCACCTGCGCCGAGCGCCCACCGACCCGGCACAGCACGTACACCTTGCCGTCCTCGGGTGCCGCCTCGGTCAACTCACCGTAGCGGGCGACGAATTCGCTCATCGGGATGTGCAGCGCGCCCTCGGCATGCCCCGCCTCCCATTCATCGTCCTCACGCACATCCAGGAGGAAGTCCTCCGACGTGAGAGCGTCGACACCGACCGTGGGCACAGAACCGAATTGCATGGATCCGACGCTACCCGACCAGCTGCGCCAGGTACGTCTCGCGTTCCGCGACATCGGCGAGCAGCTTCTCGGCGATCTCGTCCAGGAGCGCGTCCGGGTCCTCCGGCGCCATCTTGATCATCGCGCCGATCGCGCTCTCCTCCAGTTCGGAGGCCATGGCAGCCAGCAGCTCCTTGCGCTCGGCCAGCCACTCCAGCCGGGCGTAGAGCTCCTCGCTCTCACTGAGCCGCTCCTCGGCCGGCACCGGACCGGTCTCCCACTCCTGGGCGAGCTCCCGCAGCACCGCCACATCACCCTTGCCGTACGCCGCGTTGACCCGCGCGATGAACGCGTCCCGCCGCGCCCGCTCCGCATCGTCCCGCGCCAGGTCCGGATGGGCCTTGCGCACCAGGTCGCGGTAGACCTTGCGGGCCTCCTCGCTGGGCCGCACCTTCTGCGGCGGCCGCACCGACTGCTCGGTGAGCATCGCCTGTGCCTCCGGGAACAGCCCGTCCGAGCCCATCCAGCCGTGGAACAGCTCCTCGACCTCCGGCATCGGCAGCACCGACGCACGCGCCTCCTGCGCCTTACGGATGTCGTCGGGAGCACCCGTACGTGCCGCCACCGCCTCCGCGATCTGTGCGTCGAGCTCGTCCAGCCGCGCGTACATGGGGCCGAGCCGCTGGTGGTGCAGGCGGGAGAAGTTCTCCACCTCCACCCGGAAGGTCTCCACCGCGATCTCGAACTCGATCAGGGCCTGCTCCGCGGCCAGGACCGCCTTCGCCAGCCGCCGGGTCGCCTCGTCCTGAGCCGCCTGCTCACCCGGCGTGGGGCCCGTCTCGGCGCCCGTGGCGGTGCCCGGCTCAGCGCCCGTTTCGGCTCCCGGCTCGGCGCCTGCCCCGGCCTCGGCGGTGGTCGTATCGCCCTGAGCCCCTTGGCCGGCGCCCACCCCCTCGGGGCCCCCGGCCTGATCGTCCGAGCCGCCGCCGTGCCCGAGCCCGGCGCCCTGACCGCCGCCGCGGGCGTCCGGTGCCTGCGGGTCGGCCGGGGCGTCCGGGGTGCCCGGCACGTCCGGTCGGTGCTGACCGTCCTGCGTGTTCTCCGCGTGCGAGTTCGTCACCCGGTCAGCGTACGGCCCACGCCAGGCCCGGCCCTCCACGGCATTCCCTCGTTTCCTGCCGGGTCGACGGCCCGGCCACGCGCCGCCCCCTCACACCCCCGTCTCCGCCGCGATCCGCCCGTTCTTCACCGCTGTGGCCAGCTCCGCATGGTCCGCTTCCGTACGGTCCGCGTAGGCGACCGCGAATTGCGCTAGAGCCTCGTCCAGCTCCTCGTTCTTGCCGCAGTACCCGGCCAGAAGGCGCGGGTCGGCGCTGTGCGCATGGGCGCGGGCCAGGAGAGCGCCGGTCATGCGGGCATAGTCGTCCATCTGATCGCCGGAGAGCTGCGCCGGGTCGACGCTGCCCTTGCGGTTTCTGAACTGACGGACCTGGAAGTGCAAGCCCTCACGCCGGCCGTTCGCCACGGTCGCGCCGCCACCCAGCGACGCCGCGTCCTGCACCGTCGTCCAGCCCAGCAGAATGTCGCTGACCACCTGCATCCGGCGCTGCCCGAGCACCACCCGGCGGCCCTCGTGCACCATCGCCGGCACCGGGAAGCCCGCCCTCGCCACGAAGGACGTCAGCACCGAGGCACGCGCCTCCTTCACCTGGAGGACAACCGGCTCGCCCCGGTGGTCCAGCAGCAGCACCACATACGACCGCAGGCCCACGCTGCCCGTGCCGACCACCCGGAAGGCCACGTCGTGCACCGCGTGCCGAGCCAGCAGGGGCAGCCGGTCCTCGGGGAGCGTCTCCAGATAGCCGGTCAGGGACGCGGCGACGGCTGCGGCCTCCGCATCCGGCACCCGGCGCAGCACGGGCGGAGCGTCCACGAACCGGCGGCCGCCGTCCTCCGTCCGCTCCGTCGCCTTCGCCGCGAACCGCGCGCTGGTGTTCTTGCGCGCCTTGTCCGCGACCAGCTCCAGCGTCCCCACGAGGTCCTTGGCGTCGGCATGCGAGACCAGCGCCTCGTCGGCGATCGCGTTCCACGCCTCGGTCACCGGCATCTTGGCCAGCAGCCGCATCGTGCGCCGATACGCGCCCGCCACGTCCTGCGCCGCCCTGCGACAGTCGTCCTCGCCCGCGCCCGCCTCCCGGCCCGCCAGCACCATCGACGTCGCGAGCCGCTTCACGTCCCACTCCCACGGCCCGTAGAGGGTCTCGTCGAAGTCGTTGAGGTCGATGACGAGCTTGCCGCGGGCGTCGCCGTAGAGTCCGAAGTTGGCGGCGTGGGCATCGCCGCAAATCTGGGCTCCGATGCCGGTCACGGGGCCTGCCGTGAGGTCATACGCCATCAGGCCCGCGGAGCCGCGGAGGAAGGCGAAGGGGCTCGCGGCCATCCGGCCGACCCGTATCGGCGTCAGCTCGGACAGCCGGCCGGCATTGGACTCCTCGACCGCCGCGACCGCATCCGGCCGCCCGGCCGCGATCGACAGCCCGGCCTGCTCGGCACGCGGAACGCGCTCCCGCAACGCCCGCCCTGCGGCCTTGGGCGACGATCCCTGCGCCTCCGCCTTCGCGAACCCCGGTACGTACGGCACACGCGGCATAGCGGGCCACCTCCCCCTTCACGACCTGCGTTCTTGTGTCCCTGTCCGCTGCATTCACCAGCCCGCCGGGCGCTCTCGGCCCGCCGACGAGCAATGACGTTACCGAGATCCCGGCACATCCCGCAGAGCCTGTGGATAACTCTTCGGCCCCAGACCTCGACCTCTCCGAACCCAGCACGCCCACCACCCGCTACACGCCCACGGCCTCCTCCATCTCCATCTCCACATCCGCCCTCGCAGCTTCATCCACGTCCGCCGCCCCCTCACACGCTTCCGTCCCCGCTCCCCCTGCGGCCCGCGCCGACCGCACCGTCGTCCGGCCGTCCCGCTTCGACGTCGGCTCCGGCACCGTCGCCGCCACCGCGGCCGCCGCCACCGCCGCGGCGTTGGCCGCCGCCTCCGCCTCCGCGGTACGCCGCCGCTTCTCGGCCGGCGCCGCCACACCGACCATCAGCAGGCCGGCGACCAGCCACCACACCAGCGTCCAGACATGCCCCGACAGGCCGTAGTTGTCGAAGTAGACATGGCTGCGGGTGCCCTCCACGAAGCCCGCGCCGTTCCAGAAGGAGTGCAGCGCCGCGAAGAATCCGTTCTGCATCTCGGGGCGGAAGATCCCGCCGGAGGAGGTGAAGTTGAGCATCACGAAGAGGGCCATCACGCCGAGCGTGGTCCAGCGCTTGAGGAAGGTGTGCAGACCGGTGCCGATCAGCAGAATGCCGGCGGAGTAGAGCCAGGCCATGGCCCACAGGCCCCGGAGGCCGTGGTCGACGAGGTGGAAGACCGGACCGGCGAACGCCGTCCCGATCAGGCTGACGACGAAGGACGTGCCGATCGCCAGCGCCGCCCGCCACCGGACCGGCAGGACGGCCCCGGCACCGCCGATCACCGCGACCGAGGCGTAGGAGCCGATGCTGATCGCGACCAGCAGGAAGAAGATCCCCTGACCGGTCGGGTCGTCCTCGGCGGTCGGCGCCACGTCCGTGACCTTCAACGGGGCGCCCTGGTGCGCCGCGATCGGGGTGAAGACCTTCTGTACGACGGAGGCGCTGGTGTCGGAACCCGCGCTCGCCACCAGCAGCTCGGGCACCGGCTTCGACGGGCCCGCCGCTGCCCCCTCTGCCCCCGCTGCCCCCTCGGCGCCGGCTCCACCGGACGAACCCTTCGCCGCCCCGGTCGTCGCACCCTTCGCAGGGATCACATACGCACCGAAGATGTCCTGGTGCTTGAGCCGGTCGACCGCCGCCGACCGGTCGCCGACGGTCCGGACCTCCAGGTCACCGCCCGCCTTGTCGTTGATCGACTGGGCGAGCAGCTGTGCGCTCTGGCCCGATCCGACGATCGCGACGGGCAGCTGGTGCGGCGCGGGGTTCGCAAAGGCGCCCAGGTACGCCAGGCCCATCCCGATGCACATCAGCAGCGGGGTGATCAGGTGCGTCAGGACGTGACGCAGCCCGGCGGAGTGGGGGGAGCGCGCGGAACGGTGGCCGCCGTGCTGCTCACTCCGGTGGTCGGGACGTCGGACCGTACTCATGGGGCAGGCCTTCTCAACTCGTCGGCTCAGTTGTCGCCACCAGTGGCCGGAACCAGTAGTTGGCTAATGCAACTCTCAATCCACGTTGTACTATACAACTACCTCTACGAAAGGCAACCCGTGGCCCACCGCGACGACTCCGTCGAGACCATCCAGCAGGAGATGACCGCGTTTGCCCGCCGGGCCCGCGCGGCCGCCGCCCGGATGCACCCCGAGCTGTCACTGGTCTCCTACACCCTGCTGGCGCACCTCGATGACCAGCAAGGATGCCGCGCCACGGACCTCGCCGCGCATTACTTCCTGGACAAGTCCACGGTCAGCCGGCAGATCGCCGCACTGGAGAAGCTCGGCTTCGTCGAGCGCCGCGTCGACCCGGAGGACCACCGCGTCCAGGTACTGCACCCCACCGAGAAGGGCGCCCAGGTACTCGCCAACGTCACCGCCAGCCGCCGCCAGGCGTTCCACGAGCGGCTGGCCGACTGGGACGAGGACGACCTCGACCGCTTCGCCACGTATCTGCTGCGCTACAACGCCGCCCAGGAACGGCTGGGATAGGAAACCGGCCGACGCGGCGGCGAAAACCAGCCACGGCAGGGGCCACTGAAACAGCTACGGAAGCGATCGCCGAAGCAGCCACGGAAGGGGCCGCCGCCCCGCCCACGGAACCACCGCCGAAGCGACCACCGAAGCAGCCACCGGCGCCCCGCCCCCACCCCGGCCCCCGCGCCCTACTTCCGGAACTGCTCCGGACACTGCCCGCCGTCGGCAAGGTAGGTCTCCGCCCAGCGCGCCAGCTCCTTGAGCGCGGGCTCCATCGCCAGACCGGCCTCCGTCAGCCGGTAGGAGACGCGCAGCGGCGGGCCCGGATCCACCTCGCGCACCAGGAGGCCGGTCCCCGCCAGCTCCATGAGGCGGTCGGAGAGCATGCGCTCACTGATCCCGGGGATGGCCCTCCGCAGATCGGCGAAGTGCACGGGGGCCGGCATCAGGGTGGCGACGATCAGCCCCGTCCAGCGCTTCCCGAACAGCTCGAAGACCCGCGTCATGCCGCCGTCGACCTGCCTGCACGTCGCCTCGCCATGGTCCGCCATACAGCCAGGATACCGCCCTGACGTTGGCTACTATAGAAAAGTAAGTCCCTGTGTTATTAATAGGGACGTACGGAATTCAACCAGTGGCCGCGCACCGCCCGGCCGCGTACCGAAGGACCGATCCCCATGGCCACGCTTCTGCTCATCGACTCCTCCCTCTTCCCCGAGGGCGGCTCCGCCTCCCGCTCGGTCACCGCGGCCTTCCGCAAGGCCTGGGAGGAGCAGCACCCCGACGGCACCGTGATCCACCGCGACCTGGCCGCCGACCCGCTGCCGCATCTCGACGGCGTCGGCGCCTCCGCCGCTTTCTCCGACCCGGCCGGCCACACCCCCGAGCAGCAGGCGGCCTTCGCGTTGCGCGTGCAGCTGGCCGAGGAGCTGGAGCAGGCCGACGCGATCGTCATAGCCGCGCCGATGTACAACTTCACGATCCCCTCCACGCTCAAGGCGTGGCTCGACCAGGTGATCATCATGGGGCGCACGGCGGGCGAGCAGCCGTCCGCCAAGGGCACCCCGGTCACCGTCGTCGCCAGCCGCGGCGGTTCGTACGCGCCGGGCACACCCCGTGAGTCCTTCGAGTACGTGCAGAACTACCTGGAGGCCGTGCTCAACGGCGGGATGGGACTCGACGTCGACTTCATCGTCCCCGAGCTGACCATGGCCCCCAGCAACCCGGCGATGGCCGAGCTGGTCCCGCTGTACGAGACCTCCCGCGACAAGGCCCACGAGGACGCGGCGGCCAAGGCCAAGGCCCTCGTCGAGCGTCTCGCCGCCTGAGGGAGCCCCAGCGGCCCGCGAGCGCTCCGGCGCGGCCGGGACCGCCCGGCAGCGCCACCCCGCCGGTGGGTGCGGCCGCACACCGCGCGCCCGCACCCACCCGCACGCGCCCGCCCCGGGGACACCGGCCACCCGGTCCACCCACCGCACACCCGCACACCCCCGGGCCCGCGCCCGTTCCACCCCGCCCCTCACCCCACGCCACGCCACAGGTCAGCGCCCCTCCCGCACCGGCCCGCTCCCCACCCCCACCGTCACCAGCGCCCCCACCGCGAGCGCACCGCCCAGCCACATCACGCCGACCACGCCCCAGCCGTCCGCGGCCCGCCCGCCGGCCAGCGCACCCAGCGCGATGGCCCCGTTGAACACCGCCACGAACAGGGCGGACACCGCCTCCCGGGCGGCCGGCGCGGCCGCCATCAGCCAGCTCTGGGTGCTGACCGAGACGCCCCCGTAGGCCAGCCCCCATACGGCGACCAGGGCCGCCGCGCCCGGTACCCCCGCGCCACGCCCCAGCAGCGGCAGCAGCAACACCGCTCCCGCGAGCACCCCGCAGATCACCAGCAACGCCGCCCGCGGCGAGCGCGCCGCCCCGGCACCGGCCGCGAAGTTCCCGGCCAGGCCCGCGACGCCGAAGGCCAGCAGCAGCGTGCTGATCTGCCCCGCCCCCGCGCCGGCCACCTCCTCGAGCACCGGCCGCACATACGTGTACGCCGCGAAGTGCCCCGTGACCAGGAACGCCACCACCAGGAGCCCGGTCCGTACAGGCGCGTCGCCCAGCAGTCCCAGCACGCCCTTCAGCCGCACCACGGTGGCCTCCGGCAGCGGCGGCAGCAGTACGGCCAGCGCGATGGCCACCGCCCCGCAGACCGCGGCCATCGCCACGAACGACGTGCGCCAGCCGCCCAGTTCGCCCACGAAGGCACCGGCCGGCACCCCCAGCACCGAGGCCGCCGCGACCCCACTGAAGACCAGCGAGGTCGCCGCCGCCACCCTCCGCGCGGGCACCAGCCGCACCGCCAGCCCCGCCGCGATCGCCCACACCCCGCCCATCCCCAGCCCCACCAGCACCCGCGCCGCCAGCAGCACCCCGACATTCGGCGCATACGCCGCGAGGAGGTTCGCCACCGCCAGCGCGCCCGTCAGAACGGCCAGCACCACCCGCCGGTCCCGTCTCCCCACCAGCAGCGTCACCAACGGCGCCGACACCGCGGCGACCAGCCCGGTGACCGTCAGCGTCAGCCCCGCCGTCCCGTCCGAGACCCGCAGCTCCCGGCCGATCGGCGTCAACAGCCCCACCGGCAGCATCTCCGACGTCACCACCGTGAACGTCGCGGCCGCCAGCGCCCCCACCGCCGGCCGGCCCCCCCCCCCCCTCCGCCCCAACTCCCCTGCTCGCGCCGCCGCTTCGGCCGTCCGCGCCGCCGTGCCACCCTCGATGTCCGTCATGCCCCCAGCCAACGCCCGCGCCCCCCGGGGGAACAACGGCCAACTCCTCACCCTTCTATGAGCAGGACTCATCGATCCACCGCCGACGCCCTCGAAGGACACCCATGAGCGGCCCGCCCGCCACGACCGCAGGACACCGCGCCCCCGGCCTCGAACTCCGCGAGCTGGAGTGCTTTCTCGTGCTCTCCGAGGAGCTGCACTTCGGCCGTACCGGCGAGCGTCTGTACGTCTCGCAGAGCCGCGTCAGCCAGCTCCTGCGCGCCCTCGAATCCCGGATCGGCGCCCGGCTCGTGGACCGCACCAGCCGCCGCGTGCGCCTCACCCCGCTCGGTGAGCAGTTCCGTACGTCCCTGCGCCCCGCCTACGAGGCACTGCGCGCCACCGTGGACAGCGCCCGCAGCGCCGCCCGCGGCATCGAGGGCCGCCTGACGATCGGCTTCCAGGGCACCGCGGACGACCGGATCATGCAGGCCATCGACCTCTTCCACCGCCGCCACCCGGGCTGCGCCACGGAGATCGTCGAGATCCCGCTCTGCGACCCCTTCGGCGCGCTGCGCAGCGGAGCGGTCGATGTCGCGGTCACGCTGCTGCCGGTGACCGAGCCCGGTCTCACCCTCGGCACGGTCTTCTCCGCCCAGCAGCAGACCCTCGCCGTCTCCGTACGGCACCCGCTGGCGTCCCGCGCGGAGATCGACGCCGAGGAGCTCGCCACCGTCGCGCTGATCTCCCCGGATCTTCCCGCACCCGCCTACTGGCGCGCGGCCCATGCCCCGGCCGCCACCCCCGGGGGCCGCCCGATACCCGCCGGCCCCGCTGTCAGCACCCTTCAGGAGGGCCTGACCCTCGCCGCGGCCGGCCGCGGCGGCATGCTGCTGTGCCGCCCCACCGCCGACTACCACGGCCGCCGCGACCTCGCCTTCGTCCCCGTCACCGGCCTGCCGGACTCCGTCCTGGGACTGGTCCACCACACCGCGCGGGAGACGGCCCGGGTGCACGCCTTCCGTACGGCCGTGACGGAGGCCACGGAGGGGGTCGGCACCGCGGCGCGGGCCGCGGATGCCGCACATGTGACGTAGACCTCAAGTGATCCCGGCCGAGCGGGCCGTCCCGCGCGGACGCCCCGCGCCCGTGACATACACAACAGCGTGACGAACACGACAAAAGACCCCCGGTCTCCGGATTTCTCCGGAGACCGGGGGTCTCATCTGTGCGCGAGGGGGGAGTTGAACCCCCACGCCCTTTCGGGCACTGGAACCTGAATCCAGCGCGTCTGCCTATTCCGCCACCCGCGCATGGGTGCTGCCGGTTGATTCTCTCACGTGATCCGGGCTGTTCCGTCCGGGTCTTGTGCGAGCGCCTGCCGACATCCAGAACATTAGCACGCTGACGGGGGTGCCTTCACACGCCTTTTCGCCGGTCCCCGCACCGCGGCAGACCCGGGCGGCACCCCTCCGTGCCTCGGTCATTCGCCGAGCACTGCCCAAAGGGTTCACACTCGCGGTAGCCGCCACAGGAGCGGGGCAGCCCGGCCCGCCTCCGTGCCGGCCGCCCAGGTCCGGCACCGCCCGATACCCGACTCCGGCCCCCGCCCGGCGGGAGAGGTCGGCGGTTGCGGGACACTGTCTGCGGGGCACATCTACGATCGCAGTGCACGAGCAGTGGGCAAGGAGCAAGCAAGCACCGGGCAACCCTGTGAGGGGCGACACTCGTCCTCAAGGCGGGAAAGGGGAACCAGCCGATTTCCCTACGCGTGGATACGATCAGTAAGCAGTATCAGGACGACTCGATCAGGACGACCCCGTCGAAGACTGAGGAAGGAGGTGCCCCGTGGGAGTACTGAAGCGTTTCGAGCAGCGTCTCGAAGGTCTCGTCAACGGCACCTTCGCCAAGGTGTTCAAGTCCGAGGTGCAGCCCGTTGAGATCGCCGGCGCGCTACAGCGCGAGTGCGACAACAACGCCACCATCTGGAACCGCGACCGCACGGTCGTCCCCAACGACTTCATCGTCGAGCTGAGCACGCCCGACTACGAGCGGCTCAGCCCCTACAGCGGGCAGCTCGGCGACGAGCTCTCGAGCATGGTCCGCGACTACGCGAAGCAGCAGCGCTACACCTTCATGGGCTCCATCAAGGTCCATCTGGAGAAGGCCGACGATCTCGACACCGGCCTGTACCGCGTCCGCAGCCGCACGCTCGCTTCCAGCTCGTCCCAGGACGCCCCGGCGGCGGCCGACCGGAGCGCCGCGGCGCCCCGCGGCAGCAGTCCCGGCGGCGGCCACGTGAGCCCGCCCCCCATGCCTTCGTCCCCGCCTCCCGGCGGCGCGCAGCCCGTACCCCGTACGGCACCGCCCGGTGCAGGACCGCAGCCCGCCGCGCAGACCAGGCGCTGGATCGAGATCAACGGCAACCGCCACCAGATCTCGCGCCCCACTCTCGTGCTGGGCCGCAGCACCGACGCTGACGTACGGATCGACGACCCGGGTGTCTCCCGGCGTCATTGTGAGATCCGGGTCGGAACGCCCCCCACGATCCAGGATCTGGGTTCCACGAACGGCATCGTGGTAGACGGGCAGCACACCACTCGCGCTACTCTCCGCGACGGCTCGCGGATTGTCGTGGGCAGTACCACCATCGTTTACCGGCAAGCCGAAGGGTGAAGCGGGGGCAATGTCAGAGCTGACCCTCACGGTCATGCGGTTGGGTTTCCTCGCCGTACTGTGGCTGTTCGTCATCGTGGCCGTTCAGGTCATTCGCAGCGATCTGTTCGGCACGCGTGTCACACAACGCGGTGCCGCCCGGCGCGGCGGACAAGAAGCGCGTCCGCAGCGTCAGGCTGCGCCACCGCAGCAACAGCAGCGCCGCCAGGAAGGCGGCCGCGGCAACAATCGTCAGCGGCGCGGAGCACCCACCAAGCTGGTGGTCTCCGAGGGCTCGCTGACCGGCACCACCGTCGCCCTCCAGGGCCAGACCATCTCTCTGGGCCGTGCGCACGACTCCACGATCGTGCTGGACGATGACTACGCGTCCAGCAGGCATGCCAGGATCTACCCGGACCGTGACGGCCAGTGGATCGTCGAGGATCTCGGTTCCACCAACGGCACGTATCTGGACCGGACCCGGCTGACGACCCCGACACCGATTCCGCTGGGAGCCCCGATCCGCATCGGCAAGACCGTCATCGAGCTGCGGAAGTAGTACGACAATGAGCGAGCGGAGCGAGCGAGCCGCGACGGTCCACTCGGCGGACCCGGGCGTGCTCCCGACCGGAGGGTGGGCAGTGTGGCTCGACGAGACCGGCTGTACCCCGAGCCGACGGGTGAGGTGCACATGAGCTTGTCACTGCGCTTCGCCGCCGGATCGCACAAGGGCATGATCCGCGAGGGCAACGAGGACTCCGGCTATGCCGGACCACGACTGCTCGCCATCGCCGACGGCATGGGCGGCCAGGCCGCCGGTGAGGTCGCCTCCTCCGAGGTGATCTCCACACTCGTCCAGCTCGACGACGACGTCCCGGGCTCCGACCTCCTCACCTCGCTGGGCACGGCCGTCACACGCGCCAACGACCAGCTGCGGGTGATGGTCGAGGAGGACCCCCAGCTGGAGGGCATGGGCACGACCCTGACCGCCCTGCTGTGGACCGGGCAGCGGCTCGGCCTCGTCCACGTCGGCGACTCGCGTGCGTACCTGCTGCGCGACGGCGTGCTGACGCAGATCACCCAGGACCACACGTGGGTGCAGCGGCTGGTCGACGAGGGCCGGATCACCGAAGAGGAAGCCACCACCCATCCGCAGCGGTCGCTGCTGATGCGGGCGCTGGGCAGCGGCGATCATGTCGAGCCCGATCTGTCGATCCGTGAGGTGCGGGCCGGCGACCGGTATCTGATCTGCTCGGACGGACTGTCCGGGGTCGTCAGCCACCAGACGCTGGAAGAGACCCTCGCCAGCTACCACGGGCCGCACGAGACGGTGCAGGAGCTGATCCAGCTCGCCCTGCGCGGTGGCGGACCCGACAACATCACCTGCATCGTCGCCGACGTCCTGGACGTCGACGGCAACGAAACGATGGCGGGACAGCTCAACGACACCCCGGTCATCGTCGGCGCCGTCGCGGAGAACCAGAACCAGCTCAGCGACCCCAGCACGATGCAGACCCCCGCCGCCCGGGCCGCCGAACTCGGCCGGGCGGGCGGGCAGCCGTCCGGTCCCGGTGGCGCCTTCGGGCCGCCCGGCAGCGGTGACCAGGACGTCGTCGGGCCACCGCAGGGTTCGTTCGGCGCGTTCATCGACGAGGACTTCGTCAAGCCCCGCCGGCGCGGAAGGTGGATCAAGCGGTCGCTGTTCATCGCGCTGGCGCTGGCCGTCGTCGGCGGTGGGTGCTACGCGGGCTACAACTGGACGCAGACCCAGTACTTCGTCGGTGCCAAGGACAACCACATCGCGCTCTACCGGGGCATCAGCCAGGACCTCGCGTGGATAAAGCTCAACGGCGTGGACGAGGATCACCCCGAGATCGAACTCAAGTACCTGCCGCCGTACCAGCGCAACCAGGTCAAGGAGACGATCGCGGTCGACAGCCGCACGCAGGCGGGCGAAAAAGTCACCGAGTTGAGTCAACAGGCCAATGCCTGCCGTACTAAGGAGCAGCGGGAGGCCGCCGAGCGCGAGGCGGCGCGCCACCCGGGCAAGGGACAGGCGGGCACGCCGGCCAAGCCCGGTTCGCCGTCCAAGCCCGGCTCGTCGTCCAAGCCCGGTTCTCCGTCCGGTTCGCCGAGCGCCAGTTCCGGTTCCGGCGGCAAGGCGGGCAACGCGAGCGGTGCCGGCACGGCCGGCACGCTGGCGGCGACCGTGACTCCGAAACCCACACCGACCACCAGCCAGGCCCCCTCCGAGGAGCAGCAGAAGCTGGAAAGAAATTGCAGCACCCAGCAGTGAGGTCGTAGGGGGCCGTAGATCTTATGAGCAGCACCACCAACACCACCACCATCGGCACCATCGGAGCCCCGAGCCGCCGCAACACCGAGCTGGCAATGCTCATCTTCGCGGTGCTGATTCCGGTGTTCGCGTACGTCAACGTCGGTCTGGCGAAGGACGGTTCGGTGCCGGCCGGTGTGCTGGGCTACAGCCTGGGACTCGGCCTGCTCGCCGGCGTCGCGCATCTCGTCGTCCGCAAGTGGGCGCCGTACGCCGACCCGCTGATGCTGCCCATCGGCACCCTGCTCAACGGTCTGGGTCTGATCTTCATCTGGCGGCTGGACCAGGAGCCCTCGCTCGGCAAGGCGATGGCGCCCAACCAGTTGATGTGGTCGACCCTCGGCGTCGCCTTCTTCCTCGCCATCCTGATCTTCCTCAAGGACCACCGCGTCCTCCAGCGCTACACCTACATCTCGATGGTGGTCGCGCTGGTGCTGCTGGTCGCGCCGATGTTCTTCCCCGGTGTGAACGGCGCAAAGATCTGGATCTCGATCCCGGGTCTCGGCTCGCTTCAGCCCGGTGAGTTCGCGAAGATCATCATCGCGATCTTCTTCGCCGGCTATCTGATGGTGAAGCGGGACGCGCTGGCGCTGGCCAGCCGCCGCTTCATGGGCCTCTACCTCCCGCGCGGCCGTGACCTCGGTCCGATCCTCGTCATCTGGGCGCTGAGCCTGATGATCCTGGTCTTCGAGACCGACCTGGGTACCTCGCTGCTGTTCTTCGGCCTGTTCGTCGTGATGCTGTACGTGGCGACCGAGCGGACCAGCTGGATCGTCTTCGGTCTGCTGCTCAGCGCGGGCGGCGCGGTCGCGGTGGCGACGTTCGAGTCGCACGTCCAGGTCCGTGTGCACAACTGGCTGAACCCGCTGGAGCTGCTCGACGGCGGTGTCACCGAGACCGCCCAGGCCATGTACTCCTTCGGCTCCGGCGGCATCCTCGGCTCCGGTCTGGGCCAGGGCTACTCCCGGCTCATCCTCGGCATCGCGCCGAAGAGCGACTACATTCTCGCCACGGTGGGCGAGGAGGTCGGGCTCGCCGGGCTGATGGCGATCCTGCTGCTGTACGGCCTGCTGATCGAGCGCGGTATCCGTACGGCGCTGGCCGCCCGCGACCCGTTCGGCAAGCTGCTGGCGATCGGCCTGTCCGGCGCCTTCGCGCTCCAGGTCTTCGTCGTCGCCGGTGGTGTGACGGGCCTGATCCCGCTGACGGGTATGACGATGCCGTTCCTCGCCCAGGGTGGCTCGTCGGTGATCGCCAACTGGGCGCTGATCGCGATCCTGCTGCGGATCAGCGACACCGCGCGCCGCCCGGCGCCGGCCCCCGCTCCCTCCACCGACGCCGAGATGACCCAGGTGGTCCGCCCGTGAACAAGCCCCTGCGCCGGGTCGCGATCTTCTGCGGCCTGCTCGTCCTCGCTCTGCTGGTCCGCGTCAACTGGGTGCAGTTCGTCCAGGGTGACGCGCTCAAGAACGACCCGCACAACCGCCGGGTCGCCATCGAGCGCTACAGCACACCGCGCGGCAACATCATCGTGGACGGCAAGGCCATCACCGGCTCCACGACCACCGACAGCGGCGACTTCAAGTACAAGCGCACGTACAAGAACGGCAAGATGTGGGCGCCGGTCACCGGCTACGCCTCGCAGGCCTTCGACGCCAACCAGCTCGAGAAGCTCAACGACGGCATCCTCAGCGGCACCGACGACAGGCTCTTCTTCAGCCGCACGGTCGACATGTTCACCGGCAGCAAGCAGAAGGGCGGCAACGTGGTGACCACCCTCGACGCCAAGGCCCAGAAGGCCGCCTTCGAGGGTCTCGGCAAGCAGAAGGGCGCGGTCGCCGCGATCAACCCGGAGACCGGCGCGATCCTGGCCCTGGCCAGCACCCCGTCGTACGACCCGTCCACCTTCGCCGGGATGAGCAACAAGGACGCCGAGGAGTACAGCGCGCTCCAGAAGAAGGCCGACCCCGACGAGCCGATGCTCAACCGGGCACTGCGCCAGACCTACCCGCCCGGCTCCACGTTCAAGGTCGTCACGGCCTCGGCGGCGCTGGAGAACGGGCTCTACAACGGCGTCGACTCCAAGACCCAGTCGCCGCTGCCCTACACGCTCCCCGACACCTCGGGTATCGAGCTGAAGAACGAGGGCAACATCCCCTGCGAGAACGCCACCCTGCGTGAGGCGCTGCGGGTGTCCTGCAACACGGTGTTCGGCAAGATCAGCGCGGACCTCGGCAACAAGAAGATGAAGGCCGAGGCGGAGAAGTTCGGCTTCAACGACCCGGGAATCAACACTCCGGTCCGCGCCTCGGAGAGCATCTTCCCCAAGGACAACCGGCCGCAGAACGCGATGGCGGGCATCGGCCAGGCCTCCAACCGCGCCACGCCGCTCCAGATGGCCATGGTCGCCTCGGCGGTCGCCAACGGCGGCAAGCTGATGAAGCCGTACATGGTCGACAAGCTGGTGGCGCCGAACCTCAACGTGGTGCAGCAGCACACGCCGCAGGAGATGAGCCAGCCGCTCAGCCCGGAGAACGCCGGGAAGGTCCAGAGCATCATGGAGACCGTGGTCAAGGAGGGCACCGGAACCAACGCCCAGATCCCCGGCGTCACCGTCGGCGGCAAGACCGGTACCGCGCAGCACGGCGAGAACAACAAGGACAACCCGTACGCCTGGTTCATCTCCTACGCGAAGACCGACAAGGGCACCCCCGTCGCGGTCGCCGTCGTCATTGAGGGATCCGACACGCTTCGCGACGACATCGCCGGCGGAAAGCTTGCCGCTCCGGTCGCAAAGCGCGTCATGCAGGCGGTACTCGAAGGCGAGAAGTGACTCGGGTCATGCCAATACCGGTCACGTATCAGGTTGCGGCTCCGGCCCGGTCCGGTACGGCGTGCCGGGTACGGTATGCCCGGACAGCACACCGCCGGACCACACACCGGTGCGGTCGGGACTGACGGAGAGGGCTGGAGAAGCTTATGGAAGAGCCGCGTCGCCTCGGCGGCCGGTACGAGCTGGGCTCGGTGCTCGGCCGCGGTGGCATGGCCGAGGTGTACCTCGCGCATGACACCCGCCTGGGCCGCACCGTAGCTGTGAAGACGCTGCGGGTGGACCTCGCCCGTGACCCGTCCTTCCAGGCCCGGTTCCGCCGTGAGGCCCAGTCGGCCGCCTCGCTGAACCACCCGTCGATCGTCGCGGTCTACGACACCGGCGAGGACTACGTCGACGGTGTCTCGATCCCGTACATCGTCATGGAGTACGTCGACGGCTCCACGCTGCGTGAGCTTCTGCACTCCGGAAGAAAGCTGCTGCCCGAGCGGTCGCTGGAGATGACCACCGGTGTCCTCCAGGCGCTGGAGTACTCCCACCGGGCCGGCATCGTCCACCGCGACATCAAGCCGGCCAACGTCATGCTGACGCGCACCGGCCAGGTCAAGGTCATGGACTTCGGTATCGCCCGCGCGATGGGCGATGCCGGGATGACGATGACGCAGACCGCGGCGGTCATCGGCACGGCGCAGTACCTCTCGCCCGAGCAGGCCAAGGGCGAGCAGGTCGACGCCCGCTCCGACCTGTACTCCACCGGCTGTCTGCTCTACGAGCTGCTCACCGTGCGGCCGCCGTTCGTCGGTGACTCACCGGTCGCGGTGGCCTATCAGCATGTCCGCGAGGAGCCGCAGAAGCCGAGCAACTTCGACCCCGAGATCACGCCGGAGATGGACGCCATCGTCCTCAAGGCGCTGGTCAAGGACCCGGACTACCGCTATCAGTCGGCCGACGAGATGCGGGCCGACATCGAGGCGGCGCTGGACGGCCAGCCGGTCGCGGCGACCTCCGCCATGGGCGCGGCGGGCTACGACCAGGACCAGCCGACCACCATGCTGCGGCCGCAGGACCCGGCCGGCCAGACCTCCATGCTCCCGCCGATGAACCCGGACGACGGGGGCTACGGCTACGACGATCGCGGCGACCGGCGCCGTGGTGGCGGCCAGAAGAAGAGCAACACCTCGACGATCCTGCTGGTGCTGGCCGCCGTCCTCGTCCTGGTCGGTGCGATCTTCATCGGCAAGGCGATGTTCAGCGGCAACAACAAGGGCGGCGGCACGACGCCGGTGCCCAACCTCGTCGGCAAGACCCTCAAGGAAGCCAAGGCCTACGGGCGGAACGGCACCTTCAAGGTCGCCGAGGGCGGCCGCAAGTCCTGCGACAACGTCAAGAAGGGCCAGGTCACCTCCCAGGAGCCGGCAGCCGGCAGGGAGATCGACAAGAACGAGACGGTGACCGTCACGCTGTGCTCGGGTGCCACCAAGGTCACGGTTCCGGACGTCAAGGGCCTCACGTTCCAGAAGGCGGCCGACGAGCTCGGCCGCAAGGGCTTCGACAAGGTCAAGCAGACCCAGAAGGTCTCCGACCGCACGCCCGGCACCGTGATCGACCAGGACCCCCCGGGCCAGAGCGAGGCGACCAAGAACACCGAGATCACGCTGACCATCGCCCAGGAGTCCCCCAAGCGGAACGTCCCGGACGTCAAGGGCCAGGCCTTCGAGGCCGCCGAGAAGCAGCTGAAGGACAACGGCTTCGAGGTCAGCAAGACCGAGCAGGAAGTCACCGACCCGAACCAGGTCGGCAAGGTGCTCGACCAGAGCCCCCTCGGCAACACCCAGGCCAAGATCGGCTCCACGGTGACTCTCACGGTCGGCAAGGCAGGGGCTCAGACACCGGTCCCGGGTGTGGTCGGCCGGACCCTGAAGGAAGCGAAGCAGGCGCTCCAGCAGGCCGGGTTCACCAACATCCAGCTCGTCGGCGGCAGTTCGCAGGACGACAATGCCCGCGTGATCAACCAGGACCCGCAGCCGAACACTCCGTCGGACCCCAAGACCACCACCGTGACCCTGACGACCGTCGGTAGCGGCGGCAACGGCAACGGGGGCAATGACAACGGCGGCATCTTCGGCGGACCGTTCGGAGGCGGCGACTAGCGGTCCCCGTACGGAAGCAACACGGAGCCCCGGCAGCCTTTTCCAGGCGGCCGGGGCTCTCGTCTTACCGTTTACCGTGCCTCTCGTGCGCCGAGCCTGCGCTAGCGGAGTTCCTTCGGCGGCGTGCGGTCCGCGTCGACCTTCTCGGTGCGCTCCAGCTCGCCCCAGACGACGTAACGGTAGTTCGAGGTGAAGACCGGGGTGCAGGTCGTCAGGGTGATGTAGCGGCCCGCCTTGTGCTTGCCGGATTCCTTCGGGATGTCGTCGAGGACGTCCACGTTGTACTTCGAGGTCTCGGGCAGCGTCGCGAAGACCTTGTAGACGTACCAGGTGTCCTTGGTCTCGAAGACGATCGGGTCGCCGTCCTTGAGCTTGTCGATGTGATGGAACTTCGCGCCGTGGCCGTCACGGTGCGCGGCGAGGGTGAAGTTGCCCTTCTTGCCCTTCGGCAGCGCCGACTTGACCGGCTTGGTGTAGTAGCCGGCCACCCCCTCGTTGAGGATCTCGGAGTCGGTGCCCTTCTCGACCAGTACCTCGCCGTTGTTCATCGCCGGTACGTGCAGGAAGCCGATGCCGTCCTTGGTGTCCAGCTTCCCCGGCCCCTTGGGCCCGCTGTCCGCCCAGTGCTGACGCACCTGGTCGCCCTGCTTGTGCGCTTCGCGGTCGGCGAGGACGTTGGTCCACCACAGCGAGTAGGCGACGAACAGGCCCAGGATCAGCCCGGCGGTGATCAGCAGCTCGCCGATGACGCTGATGACGGCGGCGATGGTCCTGCGCACACGGCGCGGCTTGACTGGCGGTGCGGACCGGTCGCACTCCTCGTCGGTTCCGGTTGCGGTCACCGCGTTGCACCCCTCTTATGTTGGCTCAGCCGGCGAGCGCATCCGGTTTGCCCTTGCTCCGCGGCCGCTCGTCGACCATTTTGCCCCAGACGATCATCCGGAAGGTACTGGTGAACTCCGGAGTACATGTCGTCAGGGTGATGTAGCGGCCGGGCCCGGTGAATCCCGAACCGGGCGGCACGGGGCCGATCACGCTGGTGTTGCTCGGAGACGTCTGCGGGAGGATGCTCTCCATCTCGTACGTGTAGTACGAGCTCTTCGTCTCAACAACGATCTTGTCGCCCTTGGTGAGGCGGTTGACGTAGCGGAACGGCTCACCATGAGTGTTGCGATGGGCCGCCACCGCGAAGTTGCCCTTCTTGTCCCAGGGCATCGCAGTCTTGATCCCGCTGTTCTTGTCGTAGTGCCCGACCATGCCGTGGTCCAGCACCTTGTGCTTGTCGATCCCCTCGGCTATCGGCGCCTTCACATCCAGCTTGGGGATATACATGATCCCGAAGCGCTCGCCGTCCGCGAGATTCTTCTTCTCGCCGCCGCCCTTGTCCCACTCGTGCTGAAGGGTGTTGGCGGCGCCGCCCGCCTCCTGCTCGGCCATCACATTCGTCCACCACAGCTGATAGGTGACGAACAGCAGCATCAGCACGCCGAGGGTGATGAACACTTCGCCCAGCGCGCGGCTGGCGATCAGGCTGGGGCTGTCCTTGGCGGCTCGCGCGGCCTGCCGGGCCTCCAGCCGGGACATGGGGGCGGGCGCCGCTTCAGATGCGGTCGCAGCAGCCTCTGTGGTGGCGGCCGCGCCACTGTGGCGTCCGCGCCTGCCACCCCGCTTGGCGGCCCCCTGAGCGGCCTTCCGCCGGGCCGCTCGCCCTCCGGAGGCCGGGTTCGCCGCATCCGACGTCTCGGTTTCACGTGAAACCGAGCCCTCGGTTTCACGTGAAACGGTCTCGCCGCCGGGCTCCTCGGCCTGACGCAGCGCCATGGTCTCGTTGTCGTCCAGCCACGGCGTGGGGGCAGCTGCCGTGGCCGGAGCGGGACGCACGGCCGGCGCGGGGGCAGGCGGTACCGGTGCCTCCGGCGCGGCATAGGTCTGGGGTATCGGGTCGGTCGACGCGGGGCGGGAGTCATGGCCCGAGCCATATCCCTGGCCGTAGGCGGCCGTCTCGGCGCCGTACGACGGGCGGTCCGGCGGGGACGGGCGTTCCGGTTCCAGATGCGGGCGGAACCACGGAGAGCCCTGTCCCCCGCCCTCCTGAGCCGCCTTGCCCCGCCGTCGCCCCCGGCCCGGCTGCCCGTACGCACCGGGCGCGGGCGCCGGTGAAGCCTGGCCCGGCAGCGGATCGTTCAACGGGTCGTCGAGCTGCTCCACCGCCGCCTCGAACGCATCGGGGTGCCGGTACGGATCCTGTCCGTGCGGCTCCTGCGGCGCGTACGACTGCTGCGGGTCGTTCGGCTCGTAGGATCTCCCTTCACGCTCGGGGCGTAGGTCGGTCACGTGCCGGCCTTGCCGACCACCGGGGCCAGCCCCGTAGAGCGCTCCACCGCCCCCTTGTCGCCGCACTCGACGAGCCAGTTGGCGAGCATCAGGTGCCCCCACTCCGTCAGGACCGATTCGGGGTGGAACTGCACGCCCTCGACCGGAAGTTCGCGGTGCCGCAGGCCCATGGCGATCCGTCCGCCGGGGGCGTCCTCGGAGACCGTCCAGGCGGTGACGACCAGCTCGTCGGGGACGGTGGCCGTTTCGACGGACAGGGAGTGGTAGCGGGTGGCGGTGAAGGGGGACGGCAGACCGGAGAAGACGCCGGCGCCTTCGTGGGTGACGAACGAGGTCTTGCCGTGCAGCAGCTCCGGCGCACGGTCCACCACGCCGCCGTACGCGACGGCCATCGACTGCATGCCCAGGCACACTCCGAAGACCGGGACGCCGGTCTCCGCGCAGTGCCGGACCATGTCGACGCAGACGCCGGCCTGCTCGGGGGTGCCGGGCCCTGGCGACAGCAGCACTCCGTCGAAGCCGTCCTGAGCGTGCCGCGGCGCGACCTCGTCGTTGCGCAGCACCTCACATTCGGCACCCAGCTGGTAGAGGTACTGGACGAGGTTGAAGACGAAGCTGTCGTAGTTGTCGACGACGAGAATCCGTGCGGTCATCGGACGGCTGCCATCCCTTGGTCGACAGTGACGTCATTGAAGGGGAGCAAAGGCTCCGCCCACGGAAAGACGTACTGGAAGAGTACGAAGACGACCGCCAGCGCGAGCACCAGTGAAATCAGCGCCTTCACCCACGTGTTGCCCGGCAGATGCCGCCAGATCCAGCCGTACATGCTGTCGCTGTCCCCTTGCCGATGCCGATGACGATGTCGATTGCGACACCAGAGTAAGGGGCGAGGGCGGGCACAGGTGGGTCAGCCGGTCAAAGCCGATGGCCTTCCCTGCGCCGCGGGTTGGGTGGAATCCAGGTGTGCCCAGGCGATCAGCCGGTGGCTGTGGCCCCATTCCGGCTCGCAGGTGGTCAGCGTGAGATAGCGTCCGGGGCCGTTGAAGCCGGATTTCCGCGGTACGGGGTCGATCACCCCGATGTCGGCGGGCAGCGTCGTATAGGGCCGGTTGTCGATGCGGTAGGTGAACCAGGTCGTACCGTCGGTCAGCACCACGGCGTCGCCGGGGCGCAGCCGTGGGAAGTCCTTGAAGGGGTCGCCGTAGGTGCGGCGGTGGCCGGCCACGGAGAAGTTGCCGGTCCGGCCCAGGCGCGCGGTGCGGTCGTAGTGGCCGAGGCCGCGCTTGAGGACGTCGGTCGCGGTGCCTTCGAGCACGGGCTTGGCCCAGTCGGCTCCCAGGCGTGGGATGTACATGACGGCGAAGGAAGCGCCCGGTGCGTAGCGGCGGGGCGGCTCGGCCGGTGTGGACGTGCTGCCGGGGACCGGCTTCCGGTCGGGGGTCTGCTCGCCGCCGGGGCCGGTGACGGAGCCCGTGGACCACTGGTCCTGGAGCTTGCCGATCTCGCCGTCCATGGCGTTATCGGCCCGTACGCCGGTCCAGAAGAGGACATAGACCACGAACAGCACGATCAGCGCGCCGACGGTGACGCAGATTTCGCTGAGCGTCCGCACGATCCATCGCACCGCTGTCCGGCCCCGCAGCGTCATCCTGCCCCGCCCCTCACGCCGCCCCGCGGCGTGCGGGCTACGGCTTCACAGGCTGTGCGTAGTGGAGATCCACTGTGCCGGAGTAGCCGGGAAGAGTCACCGCTTCGTGCTGGTCGACTTTCCAGCCCAGGCCGTAGGCGTTCACGTACTGGAGGTAGTTCTGGATGGCGGGGGAGGCCGTCAGCGCGTTGGTGAGGGCCTCGCGGTCGCCGACGGCGGTGACCTTGTACGGCGGGGAGTAGACCCGGCCCTGGAGGATCAGGGTGTTGCCGACACAGCGCACCGCGCTGGTGGAGATCAGCCGCTGGTCCATGACCTTGATGCCCTTGGCGCCGCCCTGCCACAGGGCGTTCACCACGGCCTGGAGGTCCTGCTGGTGGATGACCAGGTCGTTGGGCTGCGGCTCGGGCACGCCGGGGATCTTGGCGGCGGCGTTCGGCGGGGCGTCGGTGAGGGTGACCGTCACGCCCTGGCCCTTCACCGGCTTGGTGCCGGCACTCTTCTCCAGCCCCTTGACCTTGGCTTCCTCGGCCTTGGAGTGGCCGTTGTCGCGCCGCGCGAGGGCGTCGACATCCTGCCGCAGGGTGGCGTTGCGGTCGTCCTGGGAGCCGTTTTTGTGGCTGCGTTCCTGGATGAGGTCGGACAGCCGCAGCATCGAGTCGTCCGAGCGCAGATTCGTGCCCCGCGCGGTGTCGAAGCTCAGCCAGAACAGCAGTCCGGCGAGCGCGAACACAATCAGGGTGAGAAACCGCACGGGCCGCAGACGGGGACGAGTGGGGCGGTCGGGGGAGTCAGCGGAATTGCTCAACGTACCCTTACTCCTTACGGCGCCGCGGAAGCACTACGCTAACGGACGCCCGGGAAAAGGAATCCGCTCCCCACCGCGTCCGTGCCCCGGCACACATCTCGTACCTCCCCGCGGATGGGGGCACCGCCCGCTCGAGCCTGGTCGAGGGCGGGGGAGCAGCGCATCGACAGGAGAGTTCCTCGTGCCGAAGTCACGGATCCGCAAGAAGGACGACTTCACGCCGCCGCCGGCGAAGACCACCAACCTGAAGATGAGCTCAGGCCGCGGGTGGGTGGCGCCGCTGATGCTGGCGATGTTCCTGATCGGTCTGGTGTGGATCGTGATGTTCTACGTGTCCGAGGGCGATCTGCCGATCGCGGCCATGGGCAACTGGAACATCGTGTGCGGCTTCGGCTTCATCGCGGTGGGCTTCGGCGTATCCACCCAGTGGAAGTAGCGCAAGCCCTGCCCAAGGCCATCCACACGGTTATCCACAGCCGGGGAAAACTTCAGAAGATCTGTGGATAACCTTCCGGAGGTTGACGCCGGTGTGATCGGCGGCACCCCCGCCCGGCCTGCGTCTGCCCGCATCCTTACTGGGGAAACGCAGGTCAGGGCGGTCCGCCACGGACGTCCCGCACAGCATGCACAAGATCGGCCACGCACTGTGGACAACTTGACGCGACGGGCTCCTCAGGCCACCAGATCAACGGTCCGTACCCACACCACCGCACCGACCGCGAGCAGCGCGACCACACACGTCGCGGCCTGCACCAGGGTCCGGCGGTCACGCGGCGCATGCACCATCCCGAACGCCACCGCGGCACCCACGACCAGGCCGCCGACATGGGCCTGCCAGGCGATGTTCGGCCACAGGAACGTGAAGACCAGGTTGAGGCCGAGCAGGATCAGCACCGGCTTCATGTCGTAATTCAGCCGCCGCAGCAGTATCGCCGTCGCCCCGAGCAGCCCGAAGATCGCGCCGGACGCACCCAGCGAGGGCTGGTTCTGCGCGGCGAGGAGATACGACAGCGCGCTGCCCCCCAGGCCTGAGAGCAGGTAGAGCGCGGTGAACCGCAGCCGGCCGAGCGCCGCTTCCAGGGGCGGCCCCAGCCACCACAGCGACAGCATGTTGAAGGCGATGTGCGCGATCTGCTGGTGCAGGAACATCGCGGTCAGCAGGCGGTACCACTCGCCCTCGGCGACGCCGACGAGCTCGCCGCGCCCCGGGTCGAAGGCGAGCCCGAGCAGATCGAGCCGGTTGACCAGCTCGTCGCCGGTCGCCAGCACGGCGACGAAGACGGCGAGGTTCAGGCCCAGCAGGATCTTGGTGACCAGCCGCGGATCGGCCGCGATCGTGCCGCCCGCGATCGTGCGCGGCGCCGTCGCCTGCGGCGCATGGCCGGTGCCGCTGCCGCCGCGTACACAGTCCGGGCACTGGAAGCCGACCGAGGCGCTGACCATGCACTCGGGGCATATCGGCTTGTCACAGCGGGTACAGCGGATGCCGGTCGGGCGATCCGGGTGGCGGTAGCAGCCCGGCAGGCCGTCGTTCCCCTGCGCGTCCTGCGGCTTCTGTGGGCTGCCTGGCACCTGGTCCATCCGTCCCCTCGTCCTCTTCTCCGTCCGGGCGCTTCCACGCTCCACCCGCTCGCCCGGCCCTGGACGAGCCTCGCGCCCCGCCTGATGTACGACCGGGCGGGGCGCAATGGTTCCCCGGACCTGGCCGGGGCGCAAGAGGCTGCTCAGCGGGTCTCGACGACCACCGACTCGATGACGACGTCCTGGACGGGACGGTCGGTGCGCGGGTTGGTCTGGGTGCCGGCGATGGCGTCGACGACCTTCTTGCTCGCCTCGTTGCTGACCTCACCGAAGATGGTGTGCTTGCCGGTCAGCCACGCGGTCGCCCCGACGGTGATGAAGAACTGCGAGCCGTTCGTGCCCGGACCGGCGTTGGCCATGGCCAGCAGGTACGGCTTGTTGAAGGCCAGGTCGGGGTGGAACTCGTCCCCGAACTCGTAACCGGGGCCACCGGTGCCGTTGCCCAGCGGGTCGCCGCCCTGGATCATGAAACCGCTGATCACCCGGTGGAAGACGGTGCCGTCGTACAGCCGGTCCGTGGACTTCTTGCCGGTCGCCGGGTGGGTCCACTCCCGCTCACCCTTGGCGAGCTCGACGAAGTTCTTGACCGTCTTGGGTGCATGGTTCGGCAGGAGCCGAATCTCGATGTCGCCCTGATTCGTCTTCAGGGTGGCGTAGAGCTGCTCAGCCACGATCTACCTTCCATAAGTCTTCGCTGACGGTTCCCGATCCTCGCACGGACCGGCCCTCCAGTCGTCCGACCACGGCCCCGCACAGAGCTTCGCGCCGCTTTTCACCCTCGCCCGGCCACGACCGCCCCCACGAGCCGCACACGGCTTCGCGCGCATCGGCCGGCCCTCGTTTCCTGACATCTTTCGTGCTGATTTCCTGCGCCCGGAGCGGCAAATCGTGGCATTGTCGTCAAGAAGGCTCCGGAAGGTCCGCAATGACCCGGATGCCCGCTCGCACATGCCGTACGGCGCATGAGCGGGCATGATCTTCAAACGGGTGGACAGGCGACACAGCAGACATGGGGGACCAGCCCCCCAAGCCCCGGACACGCCACCGAGGAGGAGGATCCCGTGACCCGCAAGGACAGCGTGCGCGCCGCGACCGGTACGGCCAAGGACAGCGTGCGGCACGCCGCGGAGGTGGTAGCTCCTTATGCCGGTACGGCCAAGGACGCCGCCGTGCATTTCGCTCACGAGGCCCGGACGCGAGCGGCTCCCAAGGTGGCCGAGGCCGCCCACCAGGCACGTGCGCAGTACGACACCCATCTGCACCCTCGCATCGAGCACGCCCGTGGCACGCTGCCGCCCAAGGTGGACGCGGCCGCGACCCGGGCGGCCTGCCGGACCCGTAAGGCGGCCCGCCAGGCAGCCGACTACACGGCACCGCGGCTGGAGCACGCCGTGACCCACGCGCGTGCCGCGGCCGAACCCGTTCGCGAGGAAGCGCTGGCCCGCGGTACCGCCGCGCTCGCCGCACTCCGCGGCCAGGTGACGGCCGCCGAGATCGCCAAGCTCCAGAAGAAGCACAGCCGGCGGGCCAAGTGCGGCAAGCTCGCCAAGCGCCTCGCCGTGCTGGGCATCCTGGCCGGCGGTGCGGTCGCCGCCTGGAAGTGGTGGGACAAGCAGGCCAACCCGGACTGGCTGGTCGAGCCGCCGGCCCCCACCGAGGTCAGCGACCGCGGACGGCTGAGCGCGGTCGACGGCAGCGAGGGCGCCTCGCTCGACCCCGACGTCCAGGCCAAGCAGGCCGAGGCGGAGGCCGACGAACGCGGCGGCGGCACCACGACCTGACCCGCCCACCGCAGGCACTTCACCGGGCCGTGTCCCCACCCCGTACGAGGGGCGGTGGGCACGGCCCGTTCGCATGCGGATCGGCGACACCGCACGAGGCGCACGCGCCAACGCTCCGTCAGGACACACGAAAGCCCCCTGACCAGCGGCTACGCGGATCGGAAGGGCTTTGGGAGTGGAGCCTAGGGGAGTCGAACCCCCATCGCTACCTTCCTGACCTGCGGAAACGCCGGGGAAACAAGGGCGCATTCACCGTATGTCCGGCGGCCGTGAGCCGTTCTGCGTCCTGACGCCTGTTCACCTCGGATACGGAAGCAATGGCCACCCGGACAAGATCGTCGACCACACCAGCGCGCAGGAGCGATGCGTTCTCATGTGGTGAGAACGAGTAGGTGGGTGGCTGCGGTATTGGTCAGTGGCCGCAGCGAAGTTCTTGTGCCCGGCGAGGCGGGCGAGGCTGACGGCAAGGTTCCGGAAGGCGGCCGTAGCACAGGGCGCGTTGCCGGTCCGGACGTGGGAAGTGTCATCGTTGTAGGTGACATCTCGGACGTGGTGCCAGCCTCAACTCCCCAGTTTCCTCAAGTGATCCGAGCAGTGGAGCGGCATCGGCGAGGCGGGCGGGGCGCTGGTGACGCCGACTTCGGCATAGCAGTGGGTTTTGCCCAGCCTTGGGTGCACCGAATCCACCCTCAAACTCCGCGCCTCAAAGACAACAGCGAATTCGACGCGTACGGAGCCTGCCACGTCACCCGCAAGGGTGAATGCCTCTGTCAGGCTTGCCGCAACCCCTGACAACGACGAGGCCGCAGCCCGTAAGAGCTGCAGGCTCGTCGCCTCACGCGCGGTTGCAGAACCGGGGGCCGTAGAGACGTGCAGTCCTACGAGGAGCCTTTCAGCGCTTCTCCCCATCGAACGCTGGCACCGACACGCAGGATGGAGCGCTGGTAGATGCGGCCGGCCAGTACAGCCAGCCCGCCGGCAGCCGCAATCATCAGCAGTGCGGCAAGAATATTGGGCCACAGCCCCGCGGCGTGGACGCTCACCTGCAGGGGCATGACCAACATGGAGAAGGGCGGGATGTACTGGAGAATCCCCACCCACGCCGCGTCAAGATCCTGGGATGCCGCGACAGCGACACCGAAAGGCACCATGGTCGCCATGAGGATCGGCATGACGGCGCTTCCGACTTCCTCAGCGCGCGATACCAGGGATCCAGCGGCCGCGAAGAGAAAGGCGAAGAACAGGAAACCGAGCACGAACCAGCCGACCGCTGCCAGGACGACAGCCGTGGCCGGAAACTGTGCCGGAAGCACGTGGCCGTATTCGACGGCAACCCCGACGGTCGCGCCCAATATCGCTAATTGTAGGACGGCTGCTGCGCCTATGCCAAGCACCTTCCCCACCATGAGTCGCAGAGGGGTGAGCGTCGCTAGCAAAACCTCGACCACTCTGGTTGATTTCTCTTCCACGACACCTTGGGCAACCATCGTTCCATAGCCGAAGAGTTGAAAGAAAAGGATAGTCACGATTCCGATAGCCGCGCCCAGCATTGCTCCGCTTTGACCGCCGGAAACCTTCTGAACCTGCGGAAGAGACGCAGTAACGTCAGCCTGGTATCTCTTCACATCAACGTGCTGATTCTTCAAGGCTTGACCGGTCGCCCACTGCCGGGCGACGGCTTCCACTGCGCCACGTGCCTGAGGGCTGGTGCCCTCCCGCACAATGATGGTCGTGCGAGCCTTATCCATTATCACGGCGGCGTCGGCTTGGCCGTTGGATACGTCCTGCCGGGCGGACCGCGAGTCCGATATGTTCCGCCATTGAACACCATGATTACTGGTGGCCAGCGAGGATGCCGATATCCCGCTGACGGCGACAGTCGCCTGTGGCTCCTCTTTGCCGGATGTCCCGAAAAAGAAGAGTAGCCCCAGGATGACGGCTACGTTCACCAGGGTTCCGATAATGAAACTTCGGTTTGCGATGCGAGCGACGATCTCACGCTTGGTGACAAGGAGTACTGCCGCAGTTGCGGAGGATCGGCCTGTGTCGTGTAGCTGGCTCATGCCGATTCCTCCTCGGCTGCGTCGCTCACATATGAGCGGAACATTTCTGTCAGGGTGGTCTCTCTGCGATGCCAGGTACGTAGCTGCCCTGCTTTTATCGCGGCGTGGAGGAGTTCAGTATCGTCGAACCCGAGCGGAGTCCCGATGACTGTGCCAATTCCCTCTTGACGCCATGAGATGCCGTCAACCCCTGCTGCCCAGCCTTCCGTCGCGCCATCGATCTCGACGTACAGTTCAGTGGAGTCGCCGCGCATGCCGGCCACTGTTCCACAGGCCACCATGGACCCGGACCGCACTATGCCGACCCGGTCACAAAGCCTTTCCACCAGGTCCAGCTGGTGACTGGAGAAAAGTACCGGAACTCCTTCCGATGCCTTTTCGGTGAGGACGTCGCTCATGGTGTCTACTGCGATCGGATCCAACCCGGAAAATGGTTCATCGAGAAGGAGGGCTTGCGGTCCGTGGATCAAGGCTGCGGCAAGCTGCACTCGCTGCTGGTTACCCAGGCTGAGGGAATCGATGGTCTTGTTGCGGTGCTCCGCTATTTCCAGTCGTTCCGTCCATAAGTGCATCGCCTGAACTGCTTCGCCACGGGCAAGTCCATGCAGCTGGGCCAGGTAGACCAACTGTCTGGAGACAGTCATCTTGGGATAGAGACCCCGCTCTTCCGGCATGTAGCCGAAGGATGCCCGCGAGGCCGATCCCACTGGCCGCCCGCGCCACCGAACCTGACCATCGTCAGCACGGAGAACCCCGACCGCGATGCGCATCGTCGTGGTCTTTCCCGCCCCGTTGCCGCCCACGAAGCCGAATATTTCGCCAGGCCGCACAGCGAAGGTCATATTGGAAAGGGCAATGGTATCACCGTACGACTTCGACAGGGAGTCGAACTCCAGCCCTGCTGGATCTTTCATATGTTGGCACTTCCTTGCCCCGCCGCGCTTCCGCCCCGTGGCTGTTTCCAGCGGAGCCGCTGGCCGCCACGGACAGGCATGGCGCGGCAGGTCATTGATGGTTGATATAGTTGGTGCGAGATATCCCTAGGATGCGGCAGAACCTCGAAACACTGATCCCGCATTCGTGCCGTATGGTCTCAAGGTCTGCATAGGGATAGCGTGGTGATCCACCCCCTGCTTTCGGGCTCTCAGCTGGATATACACTTCACCCAGTGCTGTTTTGAGCTCCGCTATCTGGGCGTGAAGTTTTCTTTCACGTTCACTGCTTTGCCGGTCTCCACCCGCAAGCCCCTGGCTTCCGGAAGCGATAAACTGTCGCTTCCAGTTTCCGACGGCTTGTTCGGATACTCCAGCTTCACGGGCCGCCTGAGAGACCGTGATGTCACCCGAGAGCACTCGCAGGACGAGGGCGGCCTTCCCTTCGGCAGGCATTGCTGGTGGGCGTGCCACTTTTTTCTCCTTCTGTTTTTCGGTAGGACGAAAACGCAGAAAGGAATCGAGGAGCCCGTGAGGGTTTTCCTGGCACGACGTAAGCTCCAGAGAGAGCTAAGCCAGGCTGGCGCGGCTGTGACCCCCGGGTCACCCCACCAAAGCCATGCCGATGCGCCCTCAGGGCATCCGCTCGCTTTGTGGTGCCACTGGAGGCGGAACCCTGTCCGCGGACAGGCCAAAAGGACATCGAAGCCCTGTCCGCTGACTCGTCGTCAGTTTGTTTGTGCATAGGCGCAACACTGCAAGCAGCGCAGACGGCACTATCCATAATCAATTCCCCGTTGCGTCTTCGTTTCCTGGCATCAAATGCCAAGGACGGCTTCGCTGTTGCTCCAGATGGTCAGTCTTGAGCAGTGATGTCACTTTACACGGCCGATCAGCGATGATGTCCAGGCCCTACCGCGCACTAGGTCACTTCTTAAGGATCATAAAACCGACCGCCATGCACGTTCTCCCTCATCGTGCGGACTACAGTTCCCGACCCTGTTCAGCGAAGCTTGGATCGCCATTAATCCACCCTCCTCAATGAGGCGTTGGCCGCCTATCAGGAGCACGCCACGTGTGAGTGGCGGAGATGCTTCTGGCCGGCCTGGGGGTTTCGTGGTAGTCGAGTTGATTGATGACTGCGCACACATAGAACAGGTCAGCATCCACTTACGCCATGCCCGGCAGAGATAGGGGCGTGGGCGATCGGACGAGGGTTGGCTGCGTTGACATTGCCGACCTTTCGCGAGGTTCCGTTGAACGCTCCCTACTACCGGCGCCTTGGATTCACTGAGGTCAGCTCAGAGTTGCTCACACCGGGGCTGCAGAGGGTCATCGCCGACGAGAGCGCCTTCGGCATCGATCCGGCGACACTGATGTGTATACGACGCCCACTGATCACCGGCCCTGACATGTGATGGGCTCGGGCCAAGCCGTCCCCTTCGGATCATTCGGACAGTTGTCCGCGTACGTCGCTGACTGATGAACAACGTGCTCGAATCAAGCCACTTTTACCTGATCGGACGCCGAGGCGGGACGGCCGCCGGCGAGATCATCGCCAGGTGATCGAGGCGATCGCCTGGAAGTACCGCACCGGTTCGCCCTGGAAGGACCTCCCCGAGCAGTACGGTTCGCAGAAGGGCGTCCACACCCGGCTGCGGAACTGGACCATCGTGGGCACCTGGGAAGAGGCCTTCGTCGCCCTGCTCGCCCAGGCCGATACAGATGGCGACCTTGGCTGGATCGTGGCAGTGGATTCCACCATCGTCCGAGCTCATCAGCACGCCGCTGGGGCCCGGGGAAAGGGGCCCCAGACAGCGAGCCGCACCACCATGCCTGGGGCCGGTCCCGTGGTGGACTGACTGCGGAGATCCACTTGGCTGCCGACAGCCACTGCCGACCGTCGGCTTTCTCCTCACTCCTGGCCAAGCAGGAGACGCTCCCCGGGTTCCATCACGTCATGGCCGCTCTGCGGGTTCCGCGACCGCTTGGGCGACCGTGTGTGCGGCCTGACGCAGTGCTTGCGGACAAGGCGTACTCGTCCCGCGCCATCCGCAGCCACCTACGCCGGAGACCCCCGCGCGGTGATCCTGCAGCCCGCCGATCAGATCGCCACGCGCACGCGCTGAGGCCGTGTGGGCGGCAGATCACCGGCCTTCGACCGCGACGTCCACACACAGCGAAACACCACCCAACTCATTCGGTGGCGAGGTCTGACCACCCGCTACGACAAGACCGCCACCGTCTACCGTGCCGCACTTCACCCCGCAGCCATCCCCGTCTGGGCTGCCAGGTGATCCGAAAGGATTCCCCTAGGCACATACTTGCCTAGGAGGAAAATATGTGTCAGCGTGTCAGGCATGAGTCAGACACCCTCTCGAGCTCAAGCCGATCTCGACATGGCGCGCACCGCCCGACAGGCCGCGCAGGCGCCGGGCGACCGGCCGGCATGGCAGCCACCCGTTGCCGGCGTACTTTTCGCCGGCGGATTCACCTTCTTCGCCCTGTTCGACTCGCAACCGCGTGCATGGGCATATCTGGCAGGGGGATTCGCCTGTCTGATTGCCTTCCTCGTGGTGATGACGTCCTTCAGCCGAGGTGGCGGCATCACCGTGTGGCCAGCCGGCTCCTACCGTCAGCGAGCGATGCGGCAGCTTCCGGCCCTCGGTGCGGTGGTCGCCGGAGGAGCCGCAGGGCTGGTCTTCGACCTATCCATCGGGCTGGTGGTAGCCGGTGTTGGGCTCGGCGGTCTGACGTGGGCGCGGATGGCGCACACCCGGAATCGGGTGCCCGCGTGAGTGCCAGTGGCCCCGCTCCGCGTTTGGAGGCGGCGATCCAGCACCCGTCTAGGCTCGCTCTGGTGTCATTCCTGTCCGGCTGCGCGGAAGCGGACTTCAAGACGGTGAGGGACCGACTGTCGCTCTCCGACTCCGCGTTGAGCAAGGCAGTGTCGACTCTCGAGGCCGAGGGCATGGTCAAGGTCAGGAAAGGTCATGTCGGCAAACGGCCTCGCACGTGGGCTTCGTTGACCTTCGATGGCAGGAAGCGATTGGCCAGTCACTTGGCTGCTCTGCAACACATCGCCGAGCAGGCTCGCAGCCAGGGCTCGGAAGCCGAATAACCGCCAAGAGCCGCCGTGCCGCCGCAACGCGGGAGATCGGTTGCGGTGACACGACGGCTGGACATGGGCAGGGCGGTGGTGTTCAAAGCCCGAAGGGGAGCGCTGCCGATTCAGATCAGGGCCATTGAGCGGCGCAAGCGCACTGCCGTTACGGCTGTGGGGGCCGCCGACTTGCCCTCGGCGGCCCCCACTTCAATGACTGACGTCAGCAGCCCGCACCGTGCGTGACGGAGACGCTGGTGATCACACCGCTAGCGGCGGTGAGGGAGAACGCGGCGCACTCCGGGGAGGACGCGGTGATGATCGACGGCGTGGTCGCCGGGGCCTCGCCGCCAGCCGAGGCGCCGAAGTCGCCGGCGTTGGTGTATGCGGTGTAGCCGGAGATGAGCTGGTCTGCAGTGTTCATGAGGAAACCTTTTCCATGCGTCGGATAGTGGAACAGCGGCCCTGGTGAGGCATGTCGGACCACCACTGTGGGGAGTTGCAGCGGAAGGTCAGCAGCCGATGTGCGCCGTGGCGCTGATGCTGGCGCCGGAGATCATGCTCGCGGCAGCGCCGCACGGACCGGTCGAGGTCGCGACCACACTCAGGATGGACGGGGTGGTGGCGGGCGCCTGACCGCCGGCGGAGGCGCCGAAGTCCGCGGCGTCCGTGTAAGCGGTGTAGCCGGAGATGAGCTGGTCTGCAGTGTTCACTGCGTTTCCTTTCGGGAAACCGATAGATAGCGACAAAGCCGGAACCCGGATCGCACCCCGTTCCTGCTTTGCTGCATTCATTTCATCAGGGTCGGGACGGCCATGAGCAGGGAAAATAACCGTACGCTTTCCACTGCGAGGCTCTGACCTGCAGATTCACTGGAACACCCAAAGAAAAGAGGCCTGTTCACTCGCGAACAAGGAACGACAACAACCCCTGTAATGAGTGTCAACACATTACAGGGGTTGTTGTCGTCATAGATATAGCTCAGCGACCCGGCAGGCCGCTACGGGCGGTGGCTACGACCTGCTCGGCTCATTTCCGCACTCACTCGATCCCATACCTCCAACTCCGCCCGTGCTTCTCGTAAACCGACTTCCAAGTCGGCCGCCTCGGCCGCAAGGACACTCTCACGTGCATTTCCACCGACCTCTGCGTTGAGCCCGCGCAGAGCATGGGTCATGAAGAGTTGAGACCATTCGTAAAGACACTGCGGACACACCTGCAAGCGTCGGCACACCGCCTCGGCCGATTCCGCACCCGAGAGATACCTCAGCACGGCCAGCCTTCTCAACGCCACTGGTGCACTGCGGCAGTCAACCACTTTGCCGGCTAGACAAGCCCGATAGCGGCAAGGGCCGGGGAAGCAACGTTTCTCGCACAATTCGCCGGGTCGATACCCGCGTCCATGAACGACTCCTCGATCGTCGCCGAGAGGCTGGGGCCGTCGAGCCCGACGGCGTGTTTGACCAACGCCTCGGCAAGGGCACCACTGCGATGCTCTCCGAAGCTGAGGGCCCGCATTCCGGGGCGGGAGTCCTGGGGCTCCCACGCTGCGGCGACTCCCGGTGCAACGTTGTGGGTGAACGGGGAGGTGTCAGCTCCCAGGCCCTCCATCGCGGAGACGCGAGCGGCCACTGCTGGGACGACGCGCCAGGCTGGCGGCCCCAGGTAGACGACGAGGGCATCGCGGCGCGGAAACATCCGCGGGGACGAAGTGATCTTCGCGCGGTAGGGAAGCTGATGCTCCTCCAGAACAGAGAGCGCTGCGTTCCACACCGACGGTGCGGCATCGGGTGACGTCACGTGGATGTACAGACGCAGCAGATAGCTACCGGACGCGGTGCCGGCTGAGCCGTCGGTGAGGAAGAAGCCCGTCGACAGCGCGGGGCGAGCGGCCGGCAACCGCACCGGAGCTGACGCCGGCAGGGGATCTGGCAGAGGGCCGGTGAGGTTCCCCGCCGGCAGGAAGACCCGCAGTCCGTCGACAGTGGCCAGGAGCGTGCTCTCGTCCACCCTCTCGTTAATCACCGCTGAGGCAAGGGTCGTGCGATGGGGCATCGCATCAGCCAACAGCTGGTCGAACTGAGGGTCACGGAGCGTCCGTGGGCGGCTGGATTCGGGCTTGTCCCGTCCTACGTGCACCGTCTGGTAGAGGATCGGCCCCAGCCGCTGGGCAAGCTGGTGAGGGGAGTCAGCCGTGATGTCCTCGCCGCCCACGGTGGCGCTGAGTCCATCGTCGGCCACCTTGATGCCGTCGACGGCCAGGGACAGGAACGGCGCGAGCGCGTCGGATGTGGTGATCAACGAATTTCTCCCAGTCCCAGGACGTCGACATAGCTTTCGGGCGCCAACAGGACAGTTCGACCGATACCGGCGCAGGCTCGGTCCGCTGCGAGAACACGGCCTCCGGCCATCCCCGTGGCGAACATCCTGTCGAACATGTGCCAGCCGGCGTAGGCCGCGGCGCGTGCGACAAAACCCTCGTCGGGAGCCGTGGTGCGGGTGGCCTGGTAACCGGTCCAGAACGCCCTCATCAGCGGTTGGAAGCGATCGAGCGCCCGTGCGCCGACGGTGAGGATCTCCTGGTGGGAGGTCTGGTGCCCGAAGGTGAAACCAGGCTCCTCACCGAGTGCCTTGGGGATGCCCCGCATGGCGAAGTAGAGCCACTCGCCGACGAAGGCACCGACATCACGGGCGGGGTCTCCAAGGCGGAATTCTTCCCAGTCGGTGAGGTAGAGGCGGTCTCCGGAGACCAGGAACTGATCCAGCCGCATGTCTCCGTGAATCGCACACTTGCCCTGAAGATCGCTCTCCAGAGTGCGCACACGGTCCAGGGCCTGCAAGAGCTCCTCGTCGGATTGGATGAGGCGCCAGGTTTCCAGCTCCCCGAACGTCGCGGCGGTGAAGGCTGACAGCGGCAGGGCGTGGAGTTTGTGCGTGGCCGGGAGCGGGTGAGGAGAGGTGTCGAGCAGGGGGGAGTCGGTCGGAAGGCTGTGGAGCGTGCCAGTGATCCGGCCGGCGCGCAGGCTGAGCGCCTCGTCGAAGCTGTCGTCCGCGGTCAGCTCAGCGCCAGACCGCGCATCCTCAAGCAGCTCGAAAGCGACGAGCAGAGACTCTTCATCGGATCCGAGGAACCGGGGTCCGAGCAGTGCGTCGTTTTCACCTCGGCTGGTGAGTGATTCAAATGCAAGCAGGCGCTCGAAGCGCCGCCTGGCGTCTTCCGGGGACGGCCCCGTGAGGCGCTTGACGAACACCCGGGCGCCGCTGGTTGTGGGGCCGGACCAGTTGTCGTTGCGGCCGACATGGGACGAGACGTCCTCCACGTCGAAGGTGCCGAGACCGAGCCTGTTGAGCAGGTCGGTAACTTCCGGAGCCGTCTCCAGTTCCAAGGGGTCGTAGCGGGCCCGGGTGGGCTTCCGTCCCGTAACTGCCATTCCGTCTTCAATCGTCACACGGCAGAATGCTAAAGAAGAATGCCACCAATGAACAGATGGAAACTTTTCAAGTTTTTTTGTTTCTTTTTCTGGACGCCCACCGGAGGCTCCAACCCGCCCACCGGACACGGCTTCCGGCTCGCCGGCGTCCGCGAGTGCTTGGGGTGGGCGGTCCGCAATGCGATGGGGTGCCGTGCCCGAACCTCCGCAGGAATCCTCAAGACCAAAGAAAAAGATCCTGTTTATTAGTTTTCCGAGCCCGCCCGACCTAGGGTCATTCCATGCCCCGCTCTCCTGTGCACCGCTCAACGCTGCCCAACGGTCTCCGACTGGTCGTACAGCCCGTGGACGGCACGACGTCTGTGGGAATCGCGGTCCATTACGACGTGGGTTTTCGCTCCGAACCGTTGGGGCGCACGGGTTTTGCCCACCTTTTCGAGCATGTGATGTTCCAGGGAAGTGCCCGCGTCGGACCAGCCGATCACTTCCGCTACGTGCAGGCTGCGGGCGGTACTGCCAACGGCTCGACGCACCAGGACTACACCGACTACTACCAAGTGGTTCCGGCACAGGCACTGGAGCGCGTGCTGTTCCTGGAAGCAGACAGAATGCAAGCTCTTCGCATCACCGAGCAAACGCTGTGCACACAGCGGTCTGTGGTGAAGGAAGAGATCCGACAGACCGTCACGGACAAGCCCTACGGGGGTTTCCCGTGGACGGTTCTTCCTTCGGTTCTCTACAGCACCTTCCCAAACGCGCACAACGGTTACGGCGACTTCGACGATCTCGACGCAGCCACCGCTGCCGAATGCCGCTCCTTTTTCCACAATTACTACGCGCCCGGCAACGCGGTGGTCACCATATGCGGGGATGTCATTCCGCAGCACGCCTTCGACATGGTCGACCGATACTTCGCTGGCATTCCCGCTCGGCCGGCTCCTGCCCCTGCGGCCCTCGCGGAACCGATGCCCACCGGGCAGCGCTCGGCGGTACACACCGACCGGCACGCGACCCTGGCTGCGACAGCTATCGGTTACCGCATGCCGGATGCGGCAACGGACCTGACGGGCTACCTCGCACACATGGCCCTCAGCGAGATCCTGACCGGCCGCGACACCTCCCGGCTCAAGCACCGACTCGTCCATCGCGACGCACTCGTGACCGATATCAGCACCAGCTGCGGTCTGTTCGGCCCACTACGCGCCAGAGACCCGGAGACCTTCATCTGTGTAGCGATGCACACCCGGCAGACGCCCACCGAACGTGTGCTTGCAGCCATCGACGACCAGATAGCCGACCTGGCCACCTCGGGCCCGTCCGACCGTGAACTCGTGCAGGCCAATGCATTGACCTCGGCAGCCGTCTGGCGTGGCTTCGACGACCTCGTGACCCGCACCAGGGCTCTCGGCGCCTATGAGCTGCTGTTCCGCCGTCCGCAGCTCGTCGAAGACCTCGGGTCCTTGCTCGCCTCCGTCACCGCATCCGACGTGGCAACTGCCGCAGCCGCTCTCCAGCCTGAGCAACGAGCCGTGCTCAGCCTCGACGCCCGAGGAGGCGACGCCCGGTGAACCGCTTCGCTCCCATGCCCGAAGTAGGCCCACCCACGCCGCTGCGCCTTCCTCCGATGGCGGATACGCGTCTGCCGTCCGGACTGCGAGTGGTGGCTGCCCGCTACCCGTCCATCCCGATGGCCGAGCTGCGCCTGGCCATTCCACTGGCCCCCCGTACCTCCCACGAGGCCGCAGTCCATGAGGTGCTGGCAGCCACCCTTCTGCAGGGAACTGCGAGCCGTAGCCATCGCAGCATCGTCGAAGCCCTTGCTGTGACGGGTACCACGTTGTCTGTCGGTCGGACCTCCAGGTGGCTGGTCCTGTCCGCTTCCGGTCCCGCGAGCGCCATGCAGCCGCTGCTGACCGTCCTGTCCGACGTCCTCACCAGCGCCCGGCATAACGACGAGAGGGTCGAAGCGGCCTGCGGCCGTGCCCACAACCAAGTCCTCACCACGCGTCAGCAACCGCACGTGATGGCTTCCGAGGCGCTTCTGGGCCACCTGTACGGAGAGCTGCCCCAAATGGAGGACGTTCCGCAGGTCGCGGCACTCCGGGGTGTCACCGGCGGTGATGTCAGGGCCGCCCACCAAGCGAACGTCCGTCCCGACAGGGCTGTGCTGATAGTGGTGGGTGACATCGACCCGCACCAGGCGGTAGCCGGCGCCTGCGCAGCGCTCCAGCCATGGGCTGCGGGAGGGACGACACTTCCTGCCCCCTGCAGGCCCGTGATCAGCCGTCCCGGAACGGCGTGGATCCGTCGTCCCGGCGCGACTCAGTCCCAGATCCGGCTGATACGCCCCACTATTTCGCGCAACGACCCACAGTACGCCGCACTGACCCTGGCCAATGTGGTGTTTGGCGGGTACTTTTCCTCCCGCCTGGTCGCCGAACTACGTGAACGCCGTGGTCTGGCCTACCGTTGTGAAGCCAGCTTCCGCGACCACCTCGACCAGCTCGTCATCGCTGTCGAGGCAGATACCGCCACGGCGTCCGCGCCGCACACCCTGCAAGGCATCGAGCAGCAGTTGCGCAACATGGCGGAGCACCCTCCGAACTCTTACGAGGTCACGGCTGCGCGGCAGTACGTCACGGGAATGACGGCGCTAGCTGCATCCTCGCAACAGGCTTGGGCCGGCAGCCTTCTCCTGACGCTCACCCTCGGGCAGGAACCGGACCGCATCGCTCAATTCCTCGAGCATCTGACAGGCGTGGGGGATGACGAGGTGGCGGCTGCAGCCGCCCGATTCTACTGCCCCGACGACTACCACGGCATTGTTCTCGGCGATACCGCCGCCCTCTCGGAGACGGACATACCTCAGTGATCTCCCCGCCCACGACGAGTGTCGTTTTCCCCCTGCAAGCCACCGAGCTGTCCAAGGTCACGCTCTTCGCGCGCCTCCTGCAGGACCGCGGGTTCGGACGGCTGTGGCTGGGCCAGTCCCTCGGCATAGAAACGCATCACATCTTCGCTGCCCTCGCGGGGGCCGGCATCCACATCCCCTTCGGATCCTCCGTGGCGCTGGCACCCCTTCGGCACCCTTACGACGCAGCAATGCAGGCGCGGTCGATCGCCCAGCTGTCCGGACTGCCCTACGTCGCCGGCATCGGTCCGGGAGCCCCGGAGTTCCAACGCATGGTCCGGCCGGCGCCTCTGCCCAAGCCGGTGACGGCCACCCGCGAATACCTCAGCACCATGCGAGGTCTCCTCTCAGGGGAGACCGTGGATACCGACACCAGTGAGTACGGTACGCACACCGCTCTCACCTCGATGAGCCATCCGCACGTCGAACTGGGCATGGGAGTGCTGCGCCCTGCCATGGCCAGGGCGGCAGGGCGGGTAGCTGACGTGGCCATTACCTGGCTGACACCTCCCTCGTTCATCAGCGAGGTCATCGTCCCCGCGCTGCACGAGGGCGCCGAAACAGCGAGCCGCCCCCGACCGCGCGTGGCCACCGTCGTCCATGCCGCTGTCTCACGACCGGGGCGCGACATGGCACATGTGGCCTTCGCCGGCACCAGCTCCCACATGAGTGCCGCCCACTACACCGCCATGCTGCGTCAAGCAGGCATTCCGGCTGACCCTTCCGATCCGCAGGGTGGGGCCAAGTTGCTCGTGGACACAGGCACCTACGTCACGGGCTCCCCAGAAGAGATCGCCGAGGGGCTGAACCGCTACCGCAGCCACGGAGTGGACGAAGTCATCATCAATGTCTGCGGTGTCCTCAACGCCCACGGCCTTGGCGCGGCCATCAGGGATCTCACGGACATCCTCGCCGCTACGGATGCCCGCCATGCATGAGACCAGCGCCCATGTGGCTGTCGTTCCTCCCCATCCCGGGATGAGCATCACCACGGGCAAGGCCGACGCCACGACCGCGGCCCCCATGCTGCAGGTCACCGCTGCCGTGAAAAGCCTCCGCACCGCCCCGAGGAGCCAGGAGGACCGGGAGGGCGCAGCGTGAACACACCGGTCCTCGTTGATGCCTTCGCCACCGGCTTTCAAAAGACCCGCATCTACAGACTTTCGCCGGACACTTTTGTCTGGGACCGCCGGCCCGGTGCAGACCGCTCCACCGCAATGGAGGCCCCCGACCCGGCCACCGGTCGACTTCTGACGAGTCTGGCCCCGTCTACCGTGCAACTGAGCCTTCCCGTCGCCAAGAACGGAGGCATGCACTACACCGCCCCGGCAGCAGTGTCCGTCGCCATGCTGCTGTGGGCGGACGTATCGCCAACAGCACACACGAGACTGGCCGCAGCGCTGGAAGGTACCGGCGGACTTCTCCGGCTCATCCACACCCGTACACCCCCGCTGGACGGCCGGACCGGTCCCAGCGGGCCAGCCCGGTTGTCTTCGTGGATGGACAGCGGTGCAGGACCCCGCAGCGCTGCCACGCTGCACCGTGACCTCCGCAGAAAGCTCGGCGAAAGACGCTGGACGACAGTGCGCGATTGGTGCGAGGAGCTGACGCTACGGCGTAGTTGCGATGTCCTGCTTCACGGCGCACCCAGCACCGGATCACTCATCCCGGGCCCACAGGGCGACGACGGCGTGCTGCTCACCGGTGAGGACATCAACCGTGGCTCTGCCACCTTCGACATAGGCTGGCTGCTCGGCGAGTTCCTGGAGCTCAGGATGACGGCACAACACCACGGTGCCGCCAAGCCGTGGCTAGCCGAACTCCCCCGCGCCCTCATGGCCGGATACGGCCCAGCCGGCAGTGACACCGCGATCGGCCGCGCCGCCGTTCTGCGCATCATGACCCATGCCCACGACTTCTCAGCGTACGTGGGCTGGCATTCCGAACTCGACGTGTACGGGGCCTCTCTGCCCCGCTACATCGACAGCGACGGCCAAGCCGCCGTCGACGGCTCAGCCTGACACCGCACGAAAGGTCACCACCGCCATGCGTACCACGCGCCACCTCAACCTCGTCGTCCTGCGCGAGACCGATGACGTTCGCACGGCTCTCGAAGCAGCTCTCGCCCAAGCCGACGCCACCGATGCGCCCGGGCTGCGCCGTGCCCTGGAAGTACTGCACAGCGTCGTAGATGAGGGAGATGACGCACTCAAGATCCGCTGGGCCCGCCAGAGTCTGGAACAGGCAGGGATTCCCGCAGGCGACACCAGCACCCGTGCCATCAAGGCACTGCGCACTGCCGTGCCACACCTCGGCCTGGCCGAAGCAGTGGAACTCGTCCAGCTCGCCGCCAAGCATTGAGATGAGGCAGCACAACCTCGCGGCCGCCCCTGCCCCTCTCCGATTCCACACCGACATCCTCGCCCCCGTGGACGCACGCCATGCCTGAGACCACTCCCGCCGCTGTGCCGGCGCCTCCCGCCTTCACCGCCCGTCGCCTGCTGTACATCGGCACCGGGGCACTCAACGTGATGTTCATGCCCACCTGGCTGAACTGGCTGCGTACCTCCTACCCGGACCTGGAGATCCGCACGGTCATGACCCGCTCCGCCGAGCGGTTCGTCACCCCCCAGGCCGTCGCTCTGTTCGCCGGGCATCCGCCAGAGCGCGACGAGTGGACCGACGAGCTGGAATCCACTGCGCCGCACGTGACGATGGCCGAATGGGCCGACACGGTCATCGTGCACCCCGCCACCTTCCACTTCACCAGCCGATTCGCCCTCGGCGCCGCCGACACCCCCACCCTCCTGGCACTGCAGTGCACCAGCGCCGCCATCGGTATTGCCCCGGCGCTGCCCCCTGGAGCCGTCACTTCTTTCGCCTGGGCCCAGCACACCACCGCCCTAGCCCAGCGCCGGAACGTCACCGTGGTCGCCCCCCAGCGCGGCATCAGCGTCACCACGGGCAAGCATGATGCTTCCCCTGCTGCCCCTTTGACCGAGGTGATCGCCGCCGTCGAGGAGCTCCGCGCCCGGCTGGCGCCCGGCCACTCCGCGGAGGCCTGAGCATGACGTCCACGGTCGTCGATGAGTTCGCCACAGGTTTCCAGCGCACCATCATCTGCTTGCACCCCGACGGCACATACCAGTGGGAACGCAGTGCCGGTCCGGACCGCCCCGCCCCGCTGTCCGCCCCAAGTCTCGCTACCCGCCAAGCACTGGAACCTGTGCGCACCCCCGCCGTCAGCCTCCGAATACCTGAGGCCTCCCCCCACGCCCTGACCTACATCGCGCCGGGACCGCAATCCGTGGCCCGGCTCCTGCAGAGCCGCCTCCTGCCCCTCCAGGCCCGTTCGCTCGCCGAGTTGCTGCGGGACACCGGTGCACTGCTGCGCCGGCTGCACGCCCACGCTCCCGCTGACGCCGCCGCACACCCGGCGCCTACCGGCGTGACTCGGCTGGCACGGTGGATGGAAAACGGGACCGGCCCACGCGCCGCCGCTCTGCTCCACGCCGAGATGCTCCAGTGGCTGGGCGAGCACCGCTGGTCCCGTGTCCTGGCCTGGTGCCGGACCACGACCCGGCTCTCCCCCCACGACGTCCTCCTGCACGGCGCGGCGAGCATCGGGTCTCTGTTACCCGGCACAACACCGGGCGAGGCCGTCCTCCTCACTGGCGAAGACGTCACCCGGGGCCCGGCAACCTTCGATGTGGGGTGGCTGCTCGGCGAGTTCCTGGAACTGCGGATGCTCGCGGCGCAACGCCAGGCCGAGATGCCCTGGCTGCACGACCTTCCCGCCGCCCTCCTGTCCGGCTACGGCCGCGAGCTGGACCCGCAGGAACTGGGACGCTTCGCGGTCCTGCGCATCATGACGCACGCCCACGACTTCGCCGCCTACATGGGCTGGCACTCCGAACTCGCCGTCCACACCTCCACCTTGCCCCGCTATATCGACACCGAAGGCCGCGCCGCCCTCGACGGCACGGCCTGACGGGAGAAACCACCAATGCCTCGTACACGCCACCTGAACCTCGTCGTCCTGCACGACCTCAGCTCCGCCCGCGCCGCCATCGAAGAGGCGGCCGCTGGTGCGGACAGCAGCGAGGCCCCCGGGCTGCGCCAGGCCCTGCACATCATCGACACCGCCTCCCACAGCGACGAAGACATCAAGATTCAGTGGGCCCGGCAATACCTCGAAAAGGCACAGGTACCCGCGGGGGATACCAGCCCCCAAACGATCAAGGCCCTGCGCCAGGCCGCCCCCGAGCTTGGCCTTGCCGAAGCCGTGGAACTCGTCACGCTGGCGGCACAGCGGTGACAACGTCCCACGACACTGCACCGGACCGCACCATCAGCATCGGGGCCGACCTCCTGCATCGCAGGAGACTTCAGCTCGCGATCGCTGGCCTCCTGGCCGTCGTGGCTACCGTCGCGACCCTGGCCGTGCCCCTGGCGGTCAAGGACATCATCGTCGCGTTCGGCCAGGAGAAGTCCGTCACCCGTCCGGCCGTGCTCATGGGTGTCGCCGTCCTCGGCGGCGCCGCGGCTTCCGCCGTTTCGGGGTACCTGCTCGCTCGCATCGGTGAGCACATGATCCTGCGGGTGCGGCGCCGCATCATGGATCACACCTTGCAGCTGCCGCTGTCCACGGTCCGTTCGCACGGCACCGGGAACCTAGTATCCCGCATCACCTCCGACGCGCTGCTGCTGCGCGCCGTGGTTGATGTCGGTGTTGTCCAACTGCCCATCGCGGCCCTGACAGTGGTCTTCACTCTCGTCATCATGGCCATCCTCGACTGGGTGCTCGTCCTGATCACCGTCGTGTCCTTTGCGCTCGCCGGTGCTGCGATCGCGCTGGTCCTCATCAAGGTCCGCCGCAACGCCATCGAGCAGCAGGAAGCCATCGGCGATCTGGCCCAGCGGTTCACCGCACACCTCGCCGCCCTGTCCACCATCAAGGCCTACCGCGCAGAAGGACGTGCCGGAAAGCACCTGGGGGACACCGCCCGGCAGCTGACCGGCACCTCACTGATCGGCGCCCGCCTGCAGTCCCTGATCACCCCGACCATGAGCTTGGGGCAGCAGATTGCGCTGGTGGCCGTCATTATCGGAGGCGGGGTACGCATCTCCAACGGCTCTCTCGACACCCCTGACTTCGCCGCATTTCTGCTCTACCTTCTACAGCTCGTGGCCCCCGTCACACTCGTCGCCACAGGCGTCGGACGCCTGCAGGCCGGACTGGCCGCCCGCGGCCGCTTCAACGAACTCCTCGCCCTCGCACCCGAGAGCGATGCCGACACCCCAAGTACGACCGCGCCGCAGCCCACGGCCGCGGCCGCGGCCGTCGAATTCATCCAGGTCTCCTACGCCTACGCCGGCACGCCGGTCCTCCACCAACTTTCCTTCTCGGCCCCGCGCTCCGGCATCACCGCCATCGTCGGCCCCTCGGGCGCAGGGAAAAGCACAGCCCTGGCCCTCATCGACCGCCTCATGCACGCCGACGCCGGCCATGTGCGTGTCCTGGGCCATGACGTACAGGACTGGCCCTTGGCCGAACTGCGCGGCCGAGTCGCCTACGTCGACCAGCAGTTCACCCTGCTCGAAGGGACCGTGCGCGAAAACCTCCAGCTCGGACGCACCGAGGAGGCCAGCGAACCGGACCTGCAGGCAGCCTTGAGCGCCGTCGGGCTGCGCGAGGACATCGCGGCCCTGCCCGAGGGCCTGGACACCGAGCTGGGCAGGGAGAACGACCTCTCGGGCGGGCAGCGCCAACGGCTGGCCCTCGCCCGCGCCCTGCTCACCGACTCCGACATCGTGCTCCTCGACGAGCCCACCTCCCAGTTGGACAGCATCAACGAGAAGCGATTCCGTCATGCGGTGGATCAGCTCGCCGCGACCCGCGCGGTCCTGGTCGTCGCACACCGCCTTTCCACCGTGCAGCACGCAGACCATGTGGTAATGCTCATCAAGGGCACGGTCGCCGATGCCGGCACCCACCACCAGCTCATGGACCGCTGCACGCCCTACCGCGAGCTCGTGACCAGCCAAAGCCTCGAAGCCGCACCGACCGCCGCCTAGCTGTATTGACCCGCAGAGCGCCCGACCCCAGCGGAGCCGTCGTCATCGAAGCTCACAACCCCGCCGTGGTACACAGCACGCACCAGGACAGGAACCGCGAATCCCTGGTTCGAACACGGCAAACCGGCCCGGCTGACCTCGTACGACGAGATTGACGCCTACGCCCGCAACGCGGGCCTCACACCGGATACCCGGTGCGGCAACTGGCAGGGCGCAGAGTTCACCGATGCCCATCCCATGAGCATCTCCGTGTACCGGAGGCAGCTCTTGCCCGTCCGGCGCGCACAACGTCCCGCTCTCGTCCGGTCAATGCCGTATTGCGCCGCTCTCGTCAATCAGTCCTGCTCGCCTCCGGGGACAGGAAAGAAGTAACAACGGCTCCTCCCGGCCGCCCCTGCACGCAGAACCACTCGTCTCCGGCGCCGGCCGGGCAACCGGCGGTGCTCCGCTTTGCGCTGTCGGCAAGACCATCCGACTCGGCAAGCAAGCACATCGCTCAAGGCCGGCAGCGGTGCCTCCCGTCTTCCCCCTGACGGGGGCGCGCCGCTGCTGCTGCGAGCAACCCGGAACCCGGGGAGCCCGCAACAGGCCACGTTCCATCCCGACACCGGACTGGCTGCACTCCGTTACAGCCCTCACGATCCTGCTGAATCTCGGGCTCGTCCCCGCCCCGGGCGGGGCCCGCCTGGTCGGCCCTCTCGCCGCCGCGGGCTCGAACCCGGCGGGCAGAGCCGTGACGCTGCCTTGCTCGTCCCACTCGCCCTCGATCTGCTGGTCTGGGTGCCGATGCTGGCCCTCACCGGCCCCGCCCGGCTGTGGGACCCCGCCGCCTGCGGCTGCTCTCCGCCGCCACCCAATGCGTCACCACAGGACGGCGCCGCGTCCTCCCCCTGGCGGCACACTGGCCCTGGACCAATGTGATCGCCGCTGCCTGCAACGGCTCGCGGCCCTGCCCGGCTCACCAGCGTCTTCCCATCCCTGCGAGCAGTCCACCCGCCCGGAACCGCGCAACCCGGCGCCCACTCGACGCGACAGCCGGCCCGCTGACGTACCCACCATCAGGCCGAACAGCCGAAACGGCCCGCCAGAGAAGCCGACGGGCCGCTACGAAACATTGACGCTAAATGAACCCCACACCCCAGAATTTGGAATGAAACCCTGCCACAGCGCGGGGCCCCGGTCCCGGCCTCGCCATACCCCGGGAACCACTACAGTGACGCAAAACAACCAGCAATTGCGTGATCGGCGTCCTCCGCACCCGCACCTCACACCATCGGAGCAGATCCACATTTACTCGTCGAGCGCCGCGGCACAGGAGCGCTTTCAGCAGCCCTTGTCGTAGGTGAGAGCGATGGAACCGGCGACGCTGGTAAGGCACACGTGCGACGACGTCGTGACCGTCGGCGTGGTGGCAGGGCTCTGGCCCTCTGCAGACGCACCGAAGTCGGCAGCGTCGGTGTAGGCGGTATACCCGGCAATGAGCTGGTCGGCGTTCTCCATCGGAGATCCTTTCGCCTTGTCCAATTGATAGTGACCGGAAGACGAGTGTTCCGGCGTTTGAAATTTCACCACGCTGAGAACGGTCACAGTGAAAGAGAGGAACGAGTTTCTTGCCCTCATTCGCATCTGACCTGTGGCTTCTTGTGGAATCGGCAAGTAACAACGCTCGTCGTTCGCCCGGCTGGTACGAGTCGTCACTGACAATGGTTCGCTCACGGACGAGGAATTCGTCTCACTGGCGGTGCTGCCGGCGGCCGGCCACGAGACCACCACCAACTTCATCTCCGCCCTGGCGCTCCTCCAACACCCAGCCTCGCCGGCTCCACGGTACGAACCGAAGAACCGGACGCTGCGAGTGGGCTGCGGCGCAGGAGTTCCCGAAGATCAGCGCGATCGGCCGGATCGCCGCCTCCATCTCCCAGGCCAGCCGACCCGGATATGCGCCGGAGCCCACGGGCTGGCGATCACGAAGTGCGCCAGCGACTGCGGTTCCCGTCCTCCCGGGGCTGGGAGGTCATCGGCTCGACCGACTTGTGCAGCGCCCCGGCACAGCCGCCGAGCACCCGGAGATCCACGGGGGAGCCGGGGCCCCTACAAACCCCCGAAAAATCGGCCATAAGGACCCCCGCCAGTATCGCCATGTCAACACGAGAAATCCGAAAAAAAGACCCCTCTAACCGCGTTTCCGCAGGTCAGAGGGGTCTGATCACGTGGAGCCTAGGGGAGTCGAACCCCTGACATCTGCCATGCAAAGACAGCGCTCTACCAACTGAGCTAAGGCCCCTTCGCCGACCAGGGTACCCGGTGTCCGGCCGCTTTCCCGACCGGGTATCGCCGCGCACCGTCGCTCTCCGTAGGATGCTTCGCGAGATTCGCGGCAGCGAAGCGACCGGGGAGACAGGGGAGACGGTATGGACGCAGCACAGCAGGAAGCCACCGCACGGGCCCGGGAACTTCAGCGCAGTTGGTACGGAGAGCCTCTGGGTGCGCTGTTCCGCCGTCTCATCGACGATCTCGGTCTCAACCAGGCCCGGCTCGCCGCTGTGCTCGGTCTGTCGGCCCCGATGCTGTCGCAGCTGATGAGCGGCCAGCGCGCGAAGATAGGCAACCCGGCCGTGGTGCAGCGGGTGCAGGCGCTGCAAGATCTGGCCGGCCAGGTCGCCGACGGCAGCGTCAGCGCCGGCGAGGCCACCGACCGCATGGAGGAGATCAAGAAGACGGCGGGGGGATCGGTGCTCAACAACACCGCACAGCAGACGTCGTCGACGGGGGCGACCACGGTGCGGCGCGTGGTGCGGGAGATCCAGTCGCTGCTGCGGTCGGTCTCCGACGCCGGGGACATCATCGATGCGGCGAACACCCTCGCCCCCGCTCACCCCGAACTGGCAGAGTTCCTCCGGGTCTACGGTGCCGGTCGGACCGCGGACGCGGTCGCCCACTACGAGGCGCACCAGAGTTAGCCACAGGGGACGTTGCGAGTTCAGAAGGCGGACGGGGCGCAATGGGTGAGATCTTCGCCGGTCGGTATGAACTGATCGACCCGATCGGACGGGGTGGGGTGGGCGCGGTCTGGCGCGCCTGGGACGCCCGGCGCCGCCGCTACGTTGCCGCCAAGGTGCTGCAACAGAGCGACGCGCACACACTGCTGCGCTTCGTCCGTGAACAGGCCCTGCGGATCGACCATCCGCATGTGCTGGCCCCGGCGAGCTGGGCCGCGGACGACGACAAGGTGCTGTTCACCATGGATCTGGTGAACGGCGGCTCGCTGGCGCATCTGATCGGGGATTACGGCCCGCTGCCGCCGCGGTTCGTGTGCCTTCTGCTGGACCAGCTGCTGGCCGGGCTGACCGCGGTGCACGCGGAGGGCGTGGTGCACCGGGACATCAAGCCGGCGAACATCCTGCTGGAGGCCACCGGTACCGGCCGGCCGCATCTGCGGCTGTCGGACTTCGGCATCGCGATGCGCAAGGGTGAACCGCGGCTGACCGAGACCAACCTCGTGGTGGGCACGCCCGGTTACTTCGCACCGGAGCAGCTGCTGGGCGCCGAACCGGACTTCCCCGCGGACCTGTTCGCGGTCGGCCTGGTCGCGCTCTATCTGATCACCGGCACCAAACCGGACGCCGACGGCCTGATCCAGCACTTCTCCCGGCACGGCATCCCGAACGCGCCCGAGGGGGTGCCGGAGCCGCTGTGGCAGGTGCTGGCGTCCTTGGTGCACCCCGACCCGGAAGCCCGGTTCAGGACGGCCACGGGGGCGCGCAAGGCCGTCATCGCGACGGTGGAGTTGCTGCCGGACGCGACGATCGAGGAAGAGATCGTCGAAGTCTTCGACCACATAGGCCCGCTGCCGGCCGGCTTCGGGCCCGACGGCCCGCTGCGTACCAAGGATGCCGACGGCCCCGCGACGGCCGGCGCCACCGCAGGCACGGCGACCACCGGGCACCTCTCCATGTCGGACACCGGCAGCTTCCAGCTCGCGCCGCCGGAGCCGAGCATCGCGTCAGGGCCGGGCACCTCGTCGGGACCGGGCACCTCGGCGACGCCCCCGCCGATGCCGGTGCCGGACGGTTCGGCTGCCGGCCAGGGCGGTTCGCTCACGGGGTACGGCGATAGGCCCACGGGCCATGGTGACGGGCCCGCCGGGTACGGGGGTACGCCCACGGGGCACGGCGGTTCACCCACGGGGCACGGCGGTTCACCCACCGGACACGGGAGTTCGCCCACCGGACACGGCACGCCGGGCGGACCCGACACCACGTCCGGCCGGCGCCCGATGCCTCCCCCGCCCCCGGCGCCCTCGTACGAGCCCACGGCCGCCGTCCACCCGGAGCCCGCGACCCGCCCCTATACGGCGGGCCCGCTCCCGGTGCCCGGACCGGCCCTGGGCGGCCCCCCTGCCGTCGCCCAGGCCGCGGCGCGGCCCGTCCCGTACAGGAAGCCGGGACCGCCCGCGAAGGTCGCGATCCCGGTGCTGATCGTGGCGTTGCTGTGCATCGCGGTCGGGGTCTGGGCACTGGTGACCGCCTGAGCGGCCGCCTGAGGGGGCGCCGTGGGGCGCACCACCAGTCGGGCCCACCCGAGCCCTCGGACGCCCGCTACCAGCCCTGTGGCCGCTCGAACTGCCCGTTGGGCTGAGCCTGTTGAGTCGTCTGTGTCGACTGTCCCGGCAGGGAGGGCTGACCGCCCGGCCCGCCCGCCGCGACCGGCCCGGCCGGCGCACCCGCCGCAACGGCCGGGGACCGCCGCGCCATCAGCGTCCACGCCCCCAGCCCCGCCAGCAGCACCACCCCCGTGCCGATGCCGGCGTAGGCCACCGTCATCAGGGTGCCGCTCTTCGCCGCCTCCTGCGCGGTCCGGCCCTCGTGCGCCGTCTCCCGGTCCTCGGGCGTGACGGAGAAGGTGTCGGTCGGCGCGGCGTAGCCGGGCCCCTCCTCGGCGGCGCCACGGACATCCACCCGGAGGGTCAGCTCCGCGCCCTTGGGGAAGTACTTCGCGGCATCGGGGTGCAGGCTGACCTCGATGTAGTACCAGCCCGCGAACCGCATCGCCCCGACCGAGTCGGCCGCGTTGAAGCGGTTGCCGTAGTCGACGGGCGCGGTGAACTGCTTCGCCGCGGCCGGCTTCCCCGTGTACGGGACGAAGCTGACGTGGCCGACCGCACCGCGCGCCGGATTGTAGACACCCAGCCCGAGCACCCTGGTGACGAACCCGGATGCCCCGGAGGACGCGTTCGGCAGCTCCGCGCTCAGGTTGAGCCGCTGTCCCCAGTCCACCGGTACGCGGTAGAACCGGGTCTCGCCCGGCGTGATCCGGTCCTTCCACACCCCGGTGTCGACCGACCCCGCGTCGTTGAAACCGGTGCCGCCCTTGGCGCTGCGCTTGGTGGCGTCCGTGCGCGGGGCCGGCGTGGTGGTGCTCCAGCTGCCCTGGCCCGGCTGGGCGGGGGTGTTGCCCTTGAGCGGGGGCTCGTCGAGGTAGTTCAGTTCGAGCGGCCAGGAGTCGGGGCCGGAGGTCGCCGAACCCTCGCGAGTGATCACCAGGTAGTACGGGCCGGCCTTCTGGCACTCCGTCCGGTCCGCGCCGATGCGACGGGTGGCGTAGTCGGCCAGCGGATACGCCATGCCGCCGCCGTTGAAGGTCGGGCTGGCTCCCGTGCCGCAGGTCGTACCGTCGCTGTCCTGGACGCTGATGGTCAGCTTGTCGCCGTAGTCCTCGACCTTGGTGCCGGGCTTGGGCGCCGCGACGGCCGAGAAGTACGCGCTGGTCCTGTCGTCCAGGGTGACGGCGTAGTGCTTCTGCTCGCCGCGCTTGATGGAGTCGGTGTGCAGTCCGGGCTCGAGCTGCGGCGCATCCGCGGTGCTGGCGGCGCCCTTGACCGCCGTGGCGCCGTCCCCCGTCCGGTAGCCGGGTATGGACTCGGCCGAGGCCACGCCCACCGTCCCCGGCAGAATCGCCACCACGGCGAGCGCCGCCAGTACGGCCATGCCCCTGTTCGTCGTGCGCCCCGTCACCACGAGCCACCCCTCATCGGATCGGAATTCCCGGCGCCGGCCTGCGGCTTCCTGCGAGCCCGCCCGTAGGCCACCGCGAGACCGGCCAGCAGCAGTACGCCCACTCCACCGATGGCGACGGCCACCACACGTCCTGTGGACCATCCTCCACCGCCATCGGGCGTGCCGTCCGCCGAGCGCCCGGAATCGCCCGGGGAGACCTCGGCCCGGACGGCGGACGCCCCGGCCTGCGGGCCGCTCTTCTCCTGGCCCAGCACCGCGATCCGCAGCACCACACCGATCTGCGGGTGCTGCGCGATCTCGGCGGCCTTGGCCCCCAGCGTCACCGCGAGGTAGAAGTCGCCGTTGCGGTGCACGGGGACGACATCGGGGTGCGTCTCGTAGCGATTGGTCCAGGCGACTGGGACCGTCCCCATGCTGAGCGACGCCGGCCGCCCGCTGTAGGACACCTGAGGACTGAACTGGCCGGTACCGCTGCCGACCGGCGCGCGGAACGGTGTGTAGACCTGGGTGCCGCCGTAGGACGTATGCGCGCTGTAGCCCTTGACCGTCGGCTCGTTGGCGAACTCCACGTCGTAGCGCAGTTGCTGACCCCAGCCGACCGGCACCTTGTACCAAAGGGTCTGCGCCGGCAGGACCTTGTCCCGCCAGACGCCCTGGTGCAGCGTACGGGCGTCATTGAAGCCGGTGCCGCCGGTGACGTCCTGGGGCGCGGTGGTGGGCAGCGAGGCGTCCTTGCCGCCCGCGCCGTACTCCGGCTCCGACTGTGCGGGCGTGATGCCCTTCTTCAGCGGATGTTCCACGTGAAACGTCAGCTCCATCGGCCACCGGGCGGTGTCCGACCCCTTGGCGGCCTTGCGCTCGACGACCAGCCAGTACCGCCCGGCCTTGTCACATCCGCCGTTGCCACCCTGCGTGGGGATACGGCTGACGCCCGAGGTCAGCGGTGTCGCACCCTCGTGCTGCCCGAACCTCTCGGAGGTGGAATCACAGGAGCCGGCGGTGCCGTACGCGATCCGGGTGCGCAGCATGTCGAGGGAGTCGACGGCCGCGCCGGTCTGGGGCACCACGGTCGCCGAGAAGTCGGCCGTCGAGACGGCATCCAGGCCGGCGGCGTAGTACCGCTCCTCGTTGGGCCCGATGGTGTCCAGATACTGCCCGGGGGCGATGCCGGGTGCACCGCCTGGGGTCGTCGTCCCGCGGATCTGCTTGCCCTTGAAGCGGTAGCCGCCCGCGGAGAGTTGGCCGGCCCGCTGGAGCTGGCGGGCGAGCGCCCTGGCGTCCGGGGCGTCGTAGTACCGCCCGTTTCCGGCCTTCGCGATGCACTCCAGCTGTGCGCGGGCCCTGCCCGCCACCTGGAAGCCGATGGCATCGATGTGCAGACCGACGCCGGACGCGGCGAGTTGGGCGGCCACCTTGCAGGGCGGCGGCGCCTGGCAGTTGTCCTCGCCGTCGGAGATCAGCAGGATCGTGCGCTTGCCGGTCGCTCCGCCGGCGGGCCGGGGAAGGTCACCGGCCGCCTTGCGCAGGGAGAGCCCGATGGGGGTGTCGCCCTTGGGCCGGACGCCCGCGACGGCCCGCTTGAGGCCCGCCCGGTCGAGGGCGCCGACCGGCTGGGCGAGCCGGGTGTCGTCACAGCCCTTGGCCTTGTCGGCACCGTAGACCCGCAGGCCGGTGGGGTAGCCGTCGGGCAGGGCGTCGGCGACCGTGCCGACGGCCTTACGGGCGGAAGCGATCCGGGTGCTGCCGGAGCCGTCGTCCCCGGCCATCGAGCCGGACGAGTCGAGCACCATCACCATCCCGGTGCCCTCGGCGGCCTGGGCCCGGGCCGGTGTGGTCGCGGTGGCCTGAAGTGGCCCGACGGTCAGGGCCAGCAACAGCCCCCCGAGCAACGCCACCGCCCCTCTGCACGGTCGTTGTGCCATGTCCTGGTTCCCCCTGTGCCCTGCCGGTCACCTCAGAATTTGCTACCGCAATCTACTGATGTGCGATAGCAAACTCAAGAGGGCTGCCGTCACGGTCCTGCAACGAGATCCAGCCACCCTGACACGACCTGCGGCACCCCGGAACCGGACCGCCCCGCCCGCCCCCGGACGCACGAAACCCCGATCACCCAGGGGCAATCGGGGTCCGTACGAACGAACTGTGGGGGGTATCAGACACCCGAACCTGCGGGCACGGAGTCGGTCGCCTCCGTCCACAGATCCTGCTCGGCGCGATCCGCCTGGATCTGGCGGTACACGAGGAGCCCGCCGATGGCGGCCAGTGCGACCAGGAGAAGCTTCTTCACCGCGCGACCTCGTCTTTCGTTGACGTAGGGGACCTATGTCGGCCGATGATACACACCGGCCGATACCGATCGGTTACCTAGCTCGCAGTCGGCAACACCTCGTCCGAGGCATGGCCCGCGAGCCAACTTCCGCCTCCGTACAACGAATCGGCCCGGCCGGGGAGTTCCCCGGCCGGGCCGATGGTGCGGTGCGGCTACCAGGACTTGAACCTGGGGCCTCTTCCTTATCAGGGAAGCGCTCTAACCGTCTGAGCTATAGCCGCGCGTTCGCTGCACCGAAAGATTAGCGCACTTCAGAGGCGTTCCCAAAATCGGTTCCGGGGGCCTCCCGAACGCCCTCCCGTGAGGAGGTCACTCGTCCTCGGCGAGGGTGAGCTCCACACCTCCGACGAAGCCCGCCGACAGGTTGTAGATGAAGGCGCCGAGCGTGGCCAGCGCGGTCGCCAGCACCACGTCGATCACCGCGATGATCGAGGTGAACAGCAGTACCCGCGGCAGCGAGAGGAACGACTGGAGATCGAATCCGGCCCCGTCACTGGAGCCGGTGGCCTCGCTGATCGTCCCGCCGACCGTGGAGAAGACGCCCATCGCGTTCATGACCATCCACAGCACCGCGGCGGCCACGACCGTGCAGATGCCCAGCGCGATGGAGAGCAGAAAGCTGACCTTCATGACCGACCACGGATCGGCGCGTGCCACCCGCAGGCGGGCCTTGCGGGTCCGCGGGGCCGTACTGGCGCCCGTACGCGGCCGGCGCACCGCCTGCCCGCCGCTCTGCCCACCACCGGCGGGATACGCCTGAGGCGGCTGATACGGCTGCTGAGAGCCGCTCTCGGCCTGCCCCTGGGACTGTTGCCGGGGCTGCGGCTGCGGCTGACGGGTATCGGTCACGGGTCCCCCCTGGTGCGAGCCCTCGTCTCGGGGGCCGGTGTCAGAAACAGCGGAGCCACGGGCGCTGTCATCCGTCACGGTTGCGGGTCCGGACGGGGAATCCTTCCCGGCTCCCGGTCCACCCGCTGTAGCGCCCGTGGCTCCACTCACGACCTACTCCTCGTGCTACTCCGCCGCGGGCTGCTCGCCCTCGGTCTCCGTGGGCACGGTCCCCTCGGCCGCTTCGGTCTCGTCGGGCGTCTCGCCCCCGTCGACCTCTTCGGCTTCACGACCGGCCTCGGCGTTCCATGCGATGCCGACGACGGCATCACGCTTGCCCAGGTTGATCAGTTGGACGCCCATGGTGTCACGGCCGGTCTCCCGCACCTCGTTGACCCGCGTACGGATCACGCCACCGCCGAGCGTCACCGCGAGGATCTCGTCGGTCTCCTCGACGACCAGCGCGCCGACCAGCGAACCCCGGTCCTCCACGATCTTGGCGGCCTTGATGCCCAGACCGCCGCGGCCCTGGACGCGGTACTCGTCGACCGCGGTGCGCTTGGCGTAGCCGCCGTCCGTGGCGGTGAAGACGTAGGTGTTGGCGCGAACCACGTTCATCGAGAGCAGCTCATCGCCCTCGCGGAAGCTCATGCCCTTCACACCGGAGGTCGCCCGGCCCATCGGGCGCAGCGCATCGTCGGTCGCCGTGAAGCGGATCGACTGGGCCTTCTTGCTGATCAGCAGCAGGTCGTCGGTCTCCGACACCAGCTCGGCGCCGATCAGCTCGTCGTCCGTGCCGTCCTCCTGCTCGCGCAGGTTGATCGCGATGACACCACCGGAGCGCGGCGAGTCGTAGTCCTTGAGCGGCGTCTTCTTCACCAGGCCGGCCTTGGTGGCGAGCACCAGGTACGGCATGGCCTCGTAGTCGCGGATCGCCAGGATCTGCGCGATCTGCTCGTCCGGCTGGAAGGCGAGGAGATTGGCCACATGCTGCCCTCGCGCGTCCCGCCCCGCGTCGGGGAGTTCGTACGCCTTGGCGCGGTAGACCCGGCCCTTGTTCGTGAAGAACAGCAGCCAGTGGTGGGTCGTGGAGACGAAGAAGTGGTCGACGATGTCGTCTTCCTTGAGCTTCGTGCCCCGTACGCCCTTGCCGCCGCGCTTCTGCGAGCGGTAGTCGTCGGTCTTCGTCCGCTTCACATAGCCGCCACGGGAGATCGTGACGACGATGTCCTCCTCGGCGATCAGGTCCTCGATGGACATGTCGCCCTCGAAGGGCACCAGCTTGCTGCGCCGGTCGTCGCCGAACTTCTCGACGATCGCGGCGAGTTCCTCGCTGATGATCTGGCGCTGCCGCTCCGGGGAGGCCAGGATCGCGTTGTACTCGCTGATCTTGCGCTGAAGCTCGTCGTGCTCGGCTGTGATCTTCTGGCGCTCCAGGGCGGCCAGCCGGCGCAGCTGCATCTCCAGGATCGCGTTCGCCTGGATCTCGTCGATCGTCAGCAGGCCCATCAGGCCCTCGCGCGCCACGTCGACCGTCTCACTGCGCCGGATCAGCGCGATGACCTCGTCGATGGCGTCCAGCGCCTTGAGCAGACCGCGCAGGATGTGCGCCCGCTCCTCGGCCTTGCGCAGCCGGAACTTCGTCCGGCGGACGATGACCTCGATCTGGTGCGTCACCCAGTTGCGGATGAACGCGTCCAGGGAGAGCGTGCGCGGCACCCCGTCGACCAGCGCCAGCATGTTCGCGCCGAAGTTGGTCTGGAGATCGGTGTGCTTGTAGAGGTTGTTGAGGACGACCTTGGCGACCGCGTCCCGCTTGAGGACGATGACCAGGCGCTGGCCCGTACGCGAGGAGGTCTCGTCGCGGACGTCCGCGATGCCGCCGACCTTGCCGTCCTTCACCAGGTCGGCGATCTTCTGCGCGAGGTTGTCCGGGTTGACCTGGTACGGCAGCTCGGTGACCACCAGGCACTGGCGGTTCTGGATCTCCTCGACCGCCACCACCGCGCGCATCGTGATCGAGCCGCGGCCCGTGCGGTAGGCCTCCTCGATGCCCTTGCGGCCCACGACCAGGGCACCCGTGGGGAAGTCGGGGCCCTTGATGCGCTCGATGAGCGCCTCCAGCAGCTCCTCGTTGGAGGCCTCGGGGTGCTCCAGCGCCCACTGGGCACCGGACGCGACCTCGCGCAGGTTGTGCGGCGGGATGTTCGTCGCCATACCGACCGCGATACCGGCCGAGCCGTTGATCAGCAGGTTGGGGAAGCGCGCCGGCAGGACCGTCGGCTCCTGGTTACGGCCGTCGTAGTTGTCCTGGAAGTCGACGGTCTCCTCGTCGATGTCCCGGAGCATCTCCATGGACAGCGACTTCATCTTGCACTCGGTGTACCGCATGGCCGCCGCCGGGTCGTTGCCCGGGGAGCCGAAGTTGCCGTTGGAGTCCACCAGCGGCATCCGCATCGACCACGGCTGCGCCAGACGCACCAGGGCGTCGTAGATCGAGGAGTCGCCGTGGGGGTGGTACGTACCCATGACGTCGCCGACGACGCGGGCACACTTGTAGAAGCCCTTCTCGGGGCGGTAGCCGCCGTCGTACATCGCGTACAGCACGCGGCGGTGCACCGGCTTGAGGCCGTCCCGCACATCGGGCAGCGCACGCGAGACGATGACGGACATCGCGTAGTCGAGGTAGGAGCGCTGCATCTCCGTTTCGAGCCCGACGGGCTCGACGCGCATCCCCACGCCTTCGATGGCGGCAGGGGCGCCCTCGGCGGTCACGCCGTCCGGGGTCACAGGGGGGTTCTCGTCGGCCATGCTGGTTCAAAGTCCTTTCGAGCTGCGGCTGGTATACGGGCCGACAGGGCTCAGATGTCGAGGAAGCGGACGTCCTTGGCGTTGCGCTGGATGAACGAGCGGCGCGCCTCGACGTCCTCGCCCATCAGCACGGAGAACAGGTCGTCCGCACGGGCCGCGTCGTCCAGCGAGACCTGACCGAGGACCCGGTGGTCGGTGTCCATGGTCGTGATGCGCAGCTCCTCGGCGTTCATCTCACCGAGACCCTTGAACCGCTGGATCGAGTCCTCGCGGATCCGCTTGCCGTTCTGCTTGCCGAGCTCGATCAGCGCGTCCCGCTCCGGGTCGGAGTAGGCGTACTCGAAGTCGTCCCGGCCCCACTTGATCTTGTACAGCGGCGGGCGGGAGAGGTAGACGTGCCCGGCCTCGACCAGCGGCCGCATGAAGCGGAAGAGGAACGTGAGCAGCAGGGTGTTGATGTGCTGACCGTCGACGTCGGCGTCCGCCATCAAGATGATCTTGTGATAGCGGAGCTTCTCGATGTCGAAGTCCTCGTGCACGCCCGTGCCGAACGCCGAGATCAGCGCCTGGACCTCGTTGTTCTGGAGGATCTTGTCGACCCTGGCCTTCTCGACGTTGAGGATCTTGCCTCGGATCGGCAGGATCGCCTGGTACTCCGGGTTCCGGCCGGACTTGGCCGAGCCGCCGGCAGAGTCACCCTCGACGATGAAGATCTCGCACTTGGTCGGGTCGTTGGACTGGCAGTCGCTCAGCTTGCCCGGCAGCGACGCCGTCTCCAGCAGGCCCTTGCGGCGGGTCAGATCGCGCGCCTTACGGGCCGCCACGCGCGCGGTCGCGGCCTGGATGCCCTTGCGGATGATGTCCGCGGCCTCGTTGGGGTTGCGGTCCAGCCAGTCCGTGAGGTGCTCGTAGACCACCTTCTGGACGAAGGTCTTCACCTCGGTGTTGCCCAGCTTGGTCTTGGTCTGGCCCTCGAACTGCGGCTCGGCGAGCTTGACCGAGATGATCGCCGTCAGGCCCTCGCGGATGTCCTCACCCGTGAGGTTGTCGTCCTTCTCGCGCAGCAGCTTCTTGTCGCGCGCATAGCGGTTGATCAGGCCCGTCAGCGCGGCGCGGAAGCCCTCTTCGTGGGTACCGCCCTCGTGGGTGTGGATGATGTTCGCGAAGCTGTAGACACCCTCGCTGTACTGGGTGTTCCACTGCATCGCGAACTCGACCGAGAGCTGGCGCTCCTTGTCCTCGGCCTCCACCGCGATCACCGTCGGGTGCACCAGCTCGCCCTTGCGCGAGTTGAGGTACGTCACGAAGTCGACGATGCCGCCCTCGTAGTGGTACCGCACCGAGAGCGGCTTGCCCTCCTCGTCCACATGGTCCGGGCGCTCGTCCGTCAGCGCGATCGTCAGACCCTTGTTGAGGAACGCCATCTCCTGGAAGCGCCGCGACAGCGTCTCGAAGCTGTACGTGGTGGTCTCGAAGATGTCGGGGTCGGCCCAGAACGTCACGGTCGTGCCGGAGTCGTCCGTCGCCTCGTGCTGGGCGAGCGGCGCGGTCGGCACACCGAGCTTGTACTCCTGCGTCCAGCGGTAGCCGTCCGTGCGGACCTCGACCGCCACCCGCTGCGACAGCGCGTTCACGACGGAGACACCCACGCCGTGCAGACCACCGGAGACCGCGTAGCCGCCGCCGCCGAACTTGCCGCCGGCGTGCAGCACCGTCATCACGACCTCGACGGCCGGCTTGTTCTCCGACGGCACGATGCCGACCGGGATACCGCGGCCGTTGTCGACGACGCGGACGCCGCCGTCCGCCAGGAGCGTCACCGTGATGGTGTCCGCGTGGCCCGCCAGCGCCTCGTCGACGGAGTTGTCGACGACCTCCTGCACGAGGTGGTGCAGACCACGCTCGCCCGTCGAGCCGATGTACATGCCAGGGCGCTTGCGGACCGCGTCCAGGCCTTCGAGGACGGTGATCGCACTGGCGTCATACGACTTCTCCACCGCGGAGTCGCCCATGGCGCCGGCAGGAACCCCCTCTTCAGTAGAAGCCGTGTTGTTCTCGTTGAGGTCGCCGGAGTCGGCCACGAAGCGCCCTTTCTGGCACAGCACGAGCCCTTCCGCGCCTGTGGGATTCACCCCTGGGAAGACAGGCGGGAGCGGCTGCGTCGTTCGACATGTTCCGCGAGTGGGCGGGATTGCCATCAGTCTACCGGTAGCGCTGACACTCATGGGGGTTTGCAGGCACCTGAGTCGTCATGTGCCGCCCTGAACTGGCGTCCGCCGACTCCCCATATTCGAGAAGGGGCCTCAGGACGCTCAAGCGGGCACTCAGCGCTTCCGGCTGTCAACCGGCGGCTACCGTGAGCGGGGTCTCACCCGCCTCACCCGTATAGGGGGTGCGCGGGGCTCAGCCGTAGGTGTCGCCGGGGCCCTTGCTTCCCGGGGCCCGCAGCGATCCGTACCGGCGTGCGGGGCCTCCCGGACCGAGCACCTTGAGCATCTTCACGGTGCCGTGGCCCAGGTCCTCGTTGAGGCGGGCCACCAGCGTCGGAGCCAGCAGCCGCAGCTGCGTCGCCCAGGCCGTCGAATCGCACTGGACGGTCAGCACCCGTGCGTCCTCGTCGTACTTCTGCGGCTCACAGTGCTGGGCCACCTCGGGCCCGACCAGCTGCGGCCAGCGCCCCATCACCCCGCCGACCGCGGCCGGGGTCTCCCAGCCGCGCTCCGTGATCAGCCGGTTGATCGCCGCACCGAGCGGCAGCGGATCGCGGCCGTCGGCCCGTGCGCCCGAGCGCAGCCCGCCGCGCCTGGCCTGCTTCTTCTGCTGGGCTGCCGCGCCCCGCGCCCGCGCCTGCTCCTTCGCGGCCACCAGCGCCTGCCGGGCCAGGTCCACGCCGGAGAGCTCCGGAGGCTTGGGCCGCTCGGGCTGCTCCTCGCTCACGGATTCACCTTCTCCGCGGCGCCGTCGGACACCGCATAGCGCGCCCCGGCCAGGACGCCCGGCACATCGTCGTCCACCGCGGCGGTCACCAGCACCTGCTCGCCCGGGGCCACCAGCTCCGCCAGCCGCTCGCGGCGCCGGGCGTCCAGCTCGGCGAAGACGTCGTCGAGCACGAGCACCGGCTCGTTGCCCTCGGCGCGCAGCAGGTCGTACGAGGCCAGCCGCAGCGCCAGCGCATACGACCAGGACTCGCCATGGCTGGCGTAGCCCTTCGCCGGGAGCTGCCCCAGCTTGAGCACCAGATCGTCGCGGTGCGGGCCGACCAGCGTCACCCCGCGCTCGATCTCTCCCTTACGGGCCTCGCCGAGCGCCGCCAGCAGCACGCCGTACAGCTCCTCGCGGGTCGTGGCGTCGGCCATCGCCTCGCCCGCCGAACCGCGGTACTCCAGCGCCAGCGGCCCGCCGCCCGGCGCCAGCTGCTCGTAGGCCTTGTCCGAGAGCGGCTGGAGCGTGGCGATCAGATCGAGCCGCTGGGCCAGCAGCTCGGCGCCCGCGCGGGCCAGATGCTGGTCCCAGACGTCCAGCGTCGACAGATCCATCTGCCGCCCGCCGTGCCTGCGCGCCAACGCCGCAGTTTTCAACAGGGTGTTGCGCTGCTTGAGGACGCGGTCGTAGTCCGAGCGCACCCCGGCCATCCGCGGCGAACGCGCGGTGATCAGCTCGTCCAGGAACCGCCGGCGCTCCCCCGGATCCCCCTTGACCAGCGCCAGATCCTCCGGCGCGAACAGCACCGTCCGGACGATCCCCAGCACATCCCGCGGCCTGACCTGGGAGGAGCGGTTGATCCTGGCGCGGTTGGCCTTGCCCGGATTGAGCTCCAGCTCGACCAGCTGCTGCCGCTCGCCCTGGACGACCGCGGCCCGGATGATCGCCCGCTCGGCGCCCATCCGCACCAGCGGGGCGTCCGAGGAGACCCGGTGGCTGCCGAGCGTGGCGAGATAGCCGACCGCCTCGACGAGATTGGTCTTGCCCTGGCCGTTGGGGCCCACGAAAGCCGTGACGCCCGGATCGAGCGGAACCTCGACCCGGGCGTACGAGCGGAAGTCGGCGAGAGACAGATGCGATACGTGCATTGCTGGGCGCCGACCTCTCCGGCTGCTGCGTGCTGGTGCTGCCTGTTGCTTGTGGTTGCTGTGGTGCTGCTGGCTACTTCTTGCCCTCGACCGCGTGGCCACCGAACTGGTTGCGCAGCGCGGCGATCATCTTCATCTGCGGCGAGTCGTCCTGGCGGGACGCGAACCGCGCGAAGAGCGAGGCCGTGATCGCGGGCAGCGGCACGGCATTGTCGATGGCGGCCTCGACCGTCCAGCGGCCCTCACCGGAGTCGGCGGCGAAGCCGCGCAGCTCGTCGAAGTGCTCGTCGGCGTCGAGGGCGTTGACGGCCAGGTCGAGCAGCCAGGAACGGATGACCGTGCCCTCCTGCCAGGAGCGGAAGACCTCGCGCACGTCGGTGACGGAGTCGACCTTCTCCAGCAGCTCCCAGCCCTCGGCATAGGCCTGCATCATGGCGTACTCGATGCCGTTGTGGACCATCTTCGCGAAGTGGCCGGCGCCGACCTTGCCGGCGTGCACCGAGCCGAACTTCCCCTCGGGCTTGAGGGCGTCGAAGACCGGCTGCACCTTGGCGACATCGTCCTTGTCGCCGCCGTACATCAGCGCATAGCCGTTCTCCAGGCCCCAGACGCCGCCGGAGACGCCGCAGTCGACGAAGCCGATGCCCTTGGCCTTCAGCTCCTCGGCGTGCTTCTCGTCGTCGGTCCAGCGGGAGTTGCCGCCGTCCACGACGATGTCACCCGGCGAGAGCAGCTCGGCCAGTTCGTCGATCGTGGACTGGGTGGCGGCACCGGCCGGCACCATGACCCAGACCACCCGCGGACCCTTGAGCTTGTCCACCAGCCCCTGAAGGCTGTTGACATCCGCCACGTCGGGGTTGCGGTCGTATCCGATGACGGTGTGGCCGGCGCGGCGAATGCGCTCGCGCATATTGCCGCCCATCTTGCCGAGACCGACGAGACCGAGCTCCATCAGAGACCCTCTTTGCACGTAGTCGTTGCTGTTCGTACCCGAGTCCGAGCCTACGCCCGCAGGTCCGTGCACACCTGTGGGCTCAGCCGCTCATCAGGGGCTCTTCAGCCGGTCGCCGCAAGGCCTGTGGCCAGGGCGCTGTCCGGTGTCCGCCGGACAGCGGTCCCTTGGCCGTACGGCCGTCAGCCGGAGAGCCGCACGGGCATGATCAGGTACTTGTACGCGTCGTCCGCCTCGGCATCCTTGGCCGGCCGGCCGCTCAGCAGCGCGGGCTTGGTCGAGGTCGTGAAGGACAGCTGCGCCACCGGGGAGTCGATGGCCGACAGGCCCTCCAGGAGGAAGCCGGGGTTGAAGGCGATCGAGATGTCGTCGCCGTCCAGGTCGGCGTCGACCCTCTCCACAGCCTGTGCGTCGTCGCTGGAGCCGGCCTCCAGGATCAGCACACCCTGCTCGAAGCTCAGCCGGACCGGAGTGTTCCGCTCGGCCACCAGCGCCACACGCTTGACGGCCTCGACGAACGGGGCGGTCTCGATCACGGCGACCGAATTGAACTCGGTCGGGAAGAGCGTGCGGTACTTCGGCAGGTCGCCTTCCAGCAGACGCGTCGTCGTCCGCCGCCCGGCGCCCTCGAAGCCGATCAGGCCCTCGCCCTGGCCGGAGCCGGACAGCGCGAGCGTGACGGTGTCGCCGCTGCTCAGGGACTTGGCGGTGTCCAGCAGCGTCTTGGCGGGGACCAGCGCGACGGCGGAGGCGTCCGGGCTCTCCGGCTTCCACAGGAACTCGCGCACCGCGAAGCGGTAACGGTCGGTGGAGGCCAGGGTGACCGTGTCGCCCTCGATCTCGATCCGGACGCCGGTGAGCACCGGGAGGGTGTCGTCACGGCCGGCGGCGATGGCGACCTGGGCGGCAGCGGCGGCGAAGACCTCACCGGGGACGGTGCCGGTGGCGGTGGGCATCGTCGGCAGGGCCGGGTACTCCTCCACAGGAAGCGTGTGGAGTGTGAACCGCGAGGAGCCGCAGACGACGGTGACCCGTACACCGTCGGTGGAAATCTCCACCGGGCGGTTGGGGAGCGCACGGCAGATGTCGGCGAGCAGCCGGCCGGAGACGAGGACCGTGCCTTCCTCTTCGACCTCGGCGTCCACCGAAACCCGCGCGGAGACCTCGTAGTCGAAGCCGGAGAGGCTCAGCGTGCCGTCCTCCGTCTTCAGCAGCAGGCCCGCGAGGACGGGCACCGGCGGACGGGCCGGGAGGCTCTTGGCCGCCCAGGCCACTGCCTCCGCGAGTACATCGCGCTCCACCCGGATCTTCACCGGAAACCGCCTCCTGCTGTTGCTGGCTCTTCGCCCTGCTGGCCTTCGTCGTCGGCTGGGTTGCCGGAGACCAGTCTGACGCACGCCACCGACAGTCGGTGCGGCTCGGGGTCAAGTCGGCTCGACCGGTGGCGGACGGTCGGCGGCCAACTTGTGCACAGGCCCCGTTTCCGAACGAGTTCCCCGGTAGATATCCGTGGTCGTAGTAGTAGGGGCTGTGGAAACCGTGGACAACTGCTTTTGCGCAGGTCAACCCGGATTTTTTGTCCACTGCCCCTGTGGGTGGCGGTCGTGGATAAGCCGGCGGTTCTGTGGACCGCCAGAAGTTCTGCACACCCGATGCACAGGAGACAGGTACTTCTCCCCAGTGCCATCCCCAGCTTTACCCACGTTCCCCACAGCCCAATCAATCACCTTGGTGTGACCGCTTTCACTCGGCCCGGTGAGAGCGGGTGTTGCGTTGCCGAACAGTGGACAGCGGTGTGGAGAAGCTCGGGATTGCTGGGGACAACAGCGGCTTGCCTGTGGGCGGGCGGTGGACAAGACGCGGCCCCTCCTGTGGACGAATCTTCTGTCCACACCCTGTGGAGGAGGGTTGGTCACAAATCCACACGCGGTTGACCTCCTCCGATGCCCCGTCAGAACACCGGCCTGTGGATCCCACAGGGATAACTTTCCCCTCCCCAGGATGTGGACGGAAGATTCTTGCCCAATCTGTGGAGAGAAGCCGTGACCGGCCGCGGAATCGAACACGGGCGGCGCGCTCCACAGGTTTGGGACGGCGTCGGGACGGATCGGACCGGGGACGGAGAGGGCGCGGAAGAGCCTCGGAACGGTTCGGAACGGGTTCGGGAGACGTCCGTGGACGCGTGCGGAGGCGCCCAGGAGGGCTTGAGGGCCGGCGCGGGAGGAGACGGGGAGGCATGAGGAGCGCGTGGGAGGCACGGGAGGCCCGACGGGCAGGCCCTTCCCACGGCCGCGCCCCGTACGGCGAAGGGCGCTCCGGGAGCGGATCCGGAGCGCCCTGGGACGTCCTGCGGTGGCGACGGGCCGGCGGTGGCCGGCCTCAGCCGTTCTTGATGCGGTTGGTCAGCTCGGTGACCTGGTTGTAGATCGAGCGTCGCTCGGCCATCAGCGCGCGGATCTTGCGGTCGGCGTGCATCACGGTCGTATGATCCCGGCCGCCGAACTGCGCGCCGATCTTCGGCAGCGAGAGATCGGTCAGCTCGCGGCACAGATACATGGCGATCTGTCGGGCGGTCACCAGCACCCGGCTGCGCGACGAGCCGCACAGGTCGTCGATGGTCAGCCCGAAGTAGTCGGCGGTGGAGGCCATGATCGCGGTCGCGGTGATCTCCGGCGCGGCATCCTCACCACCGGGGATCAGGTCCTTCAGCACGATCTCGGTCAGCCCGAGGTCCACCGGCTGCCGGTTGAGCGAGGCGAACGCGGTGACCCGGATCAGCGCGCCCTCCAGCTCACGGATGTTGCGCGAGATCCGGGACGCGATGAACTCCAGCACCTCCGGCGGCGCGTTCAGCTGCTCCTGCACCGCCTTCTTGCGCAGGATCGCGATCCGGGTCTCCAGCTCGGGCGGCTGGACGTCGGTGATCAGGCCCCACTCGAAGCGGTTGCGCAGCCGGTCCTCCAGGGTGACCAGCTGCTTGGGCGGCCGGTCACTGGAGAGCACGATCTGCTTGTTCGCGTTGTGCAGCGTGTTGAAGGTGTGGAAGAACTCCTCCTGCGTCGACTCCTTGCTCGCCAGGAACTGGATGTCGTCGACCAGCAGGATGTCCATGTCGCGGTAGCGCTTGCGGAACGCGTCCGCCTTGCCGTCGCGGATGGAGTTGATGAACTCGTTGGTGAACTCCTCCGAGCTCACGTACCGCACCCGGGTGCCCGGATACAGGCTCCGCGCATAGTGCCCGATCGCATGCAGCAGGTGGGTCTTGCCCAGCCCCGATTCCCCGTAGATGAACAGCGGGTTGTACGCCTTGGCCGGGGCCTCGGCGACGGCGACCGCGGCGGCGTGCGCAAAGCGGTTCGAGGCACCGATGACGAAGGTGTCGAAGAGGTACTTCGGGTTCAGCCGCGCGGTCGGCTCACCGGGGCCGGTCGCCGGCGCGGGCTGCGCGGCGAGCGGGCTGGGCGCACCGCTGGGCGCGGGAAGCATGCTGCCGGGACCGCCCGTGCGGCCGTTGTGCCCGCCGGGCTGGTGCTCGGAGAGGTCGCGCCGCGGCTGGTCATAAGGGGAGCGCGGACCGTCGGAGTGCTGCGGCGGCCCACTGCGGTCGGGCGCCTGCCCGCGGTAGTCGTTCTGCCGCTGCTGATGCTGCGATACATGGGACGACGGCGAGGCGTACGGGTCGCGCTCGGGGAAGCCGCCGAGGTGTTGCTGCTGCCAGCCGTAGTCGTCGCGCGGGCCGGGGCCGCCGGCCATGTGGGAGGAGTGCTGCGGCCAGCCGCCGGGCTCGTGCCGCGGCTGCTGATAGTCCGGGTAGGCGGGCCGGACGCCGGGCAGATCGTCGCCCTGGTGCCCGTAGCCCTGCCGGTTGTCGCGCCGGTTGTCGTGCCGGGCTTCGTAGCCGTCGTAGGCATCGTGCTGCTGTGGTGCCTGATGCGACGGCTGATGGCGCGGGGCGTGCTGCTGGGGCGACTGGTGCTGCGGGGACTCATGCTGGGGCGCGGGCGGTGCGGACTGCGCCGGGGGCTCCTCGGCGGAGTCGTCGACGGTGATCGCGATCCGGATCGGGCGGCCGCACTCATGGCTGAGGGCCTCCCCGATCAGCGGCGCCAGCCGGCCTTCGAGCACGCCCTTGGCGAATTCATTGGGAACGGCGAGCAGCGCGGTGTCGGCGACCAGTGCCAGCGGCTGGGTGCGCTTGAGCCAGTCCTGGTCCTTGGGCTTGAGGCCGTCGGCCTCCGCACGAAGGAGATGGTCGAGCACGCGCGGCCACACTGCGGCAAGATCGGCAGGTACATCAGCCACGGGGCACGCTCTCTCAGCAGTCCCACGAATGTGTGATTCTCAGGACGGGCGGGAAGGAATCGGAGTTCAGCCACGGTAGTCAGGGCGGGCCTGGTGATTCAAGTTGTTGTCCACAGGCTGTGCATAGTGTGTCCTGACAAGCGGCTCGTCGGCGCTGCCGAGAAGCCGGTTTGACCGGATGGCGTAGCCGCGCGTACCGTGACCAGGTCGAGTTGTCGATGGCTGCTGCCGCCTGCCTCCGATGGGCAAAGATCACGCTCGAGTGATCGTGTAGCGGTGCACTTAGGCGTTGCGAGCTACTCGTGGGCGCACGGTGACAGCCAGTCGACGCCCCACATTTGTCTCTGCTGAGGCAACAAGCATTTCTGGAGCCCCCGAGTGAGCAAGCGCACCTTCCAGCCGAACAACCGCCGCCGCGCGAAGACCCACGGCTTCCGTCTGCGCATGCGGACCCGCGCCGGCCGCGCGATTCTCGCGACCCGCCGTGGCAAGGGTCGCGCCCGCCTGTCGGCCTGAGCAGCCTGAACCTAGGTCCATGACGTGCTGCCTACCGAGAATCGGCTGAGGCGGCGCGAGGACTTTGCGACCGCGGTACGCCGGGGACGCAGGGCCGGGCGCCCGCTCCTTGTCGTTCATTTCCGCAGCGGTGCAACGGACCCGCACGGGTCGGGGGAAAGTGTTCCCTCGGCACGTGCGGGTTTCGTCGTGAGCAAGGCAGTGGGCAACGCTGTCGTGCGCAACAAGGTCAAGCGCAGGCTCCGGCATCTCGTGCGCGACCGGCTGGACCGGCTGCCCGCCGGTAGCCTGGTTGTCGTACGGGCCCTGCCCTGCGCGGGTGATGCAGATCACGACCAGCTGGCCCGCGACCTGGATGCCGCCCTTGAGCGGCTGCTGGGAGGGGTGCCGAGAGGCTGCAATCCCCCGGGGGCTGCGACCGACGGCGGATGCGCCGCGGGCCCCCGGAACCCCGGACGGGACCCGGGAGGGAGCGCACAGTGAAGTACCCGCTGCTGCTTTTGATCAAGATCTATCAGTGGACCATCAGCCCCCTGCTGGGACCGGTCTGCAAGTACTACCCGTCGTGCTCGCACTATGGCTACACGGCCATCGACCGGCATGGCGCGGTGAAAGGGACTGCGCTGACAGCTTGGCGCATCCTGCGATGCAATCCGTGGTCGCTCGGTGGCGTCGACCACGTCCCTCCCCGGAAGCGTCCGGTTTGGCATCAGCGGCTGAGGAGCCGCCTGGGCGGGCCCACCGTCCCTGAGCCTGTCGCCCAGCCCGAGACTCAGCCCAACGCCCAAGGAGCCTGATTCGTGGACACGATCCTCGGTCCCCTCTATATCGCTGTTTCCTGGATCATCGTCCAGTTCCACTCGTTCTACAGCCTCATCTTTGACAGGGACAGTGGCGCGGCGTGGGGTCTGTCCATCGTCTCGCTGGTGGTGCTGATCCGTATCTGCCTGATCCCGCTCTTTGTGAAGCAGATCAAGTCGACGCGGAACATGCAGGCGCTCCAGCCGAAGATGAAGGCGATCCAGGAGCGCTACAAGAGCGACAAGCAGCGCCAGTCCGAAGAGATGATGAAGCTCTACAAGGAGACGGGCACCAACCCGCTCTCGAGCTGTCTCCCGATTCTGGCCCAGTCGCCGTTCTTCATCTCGCTGTACCAGGTGCTGAACCACATCGCCCAGAACAAGGTGGTCGGTGTCATCGACCAGCCGCTTCTGGAGAGCGCGCAGAAGGCCCACATCTTCGGTGCGCCGCTGGCGGCGAAGTTCATGGACAGCGCGGAGAAGATCCAGAGCCTGGGTGCTTCCGTGGTCGACGTCCGCGTGGTCACGATCATCATGATCGTTCTGATGTCGGCGTCGCAGTTCTACACGCAGCGCCAGCTGATGACCAAGAACGTCGACCTCACGGTGAAGACGCCGTTCATGCAGCAGCAGAAGATGCTGATGTACGTCTTCCCCATCATGTTCGCCGTCTTCGGCATCAACTTCCCCGTCGGTGTGCTCGTCTACTGGCTGACCACCAACGTGTGGACCATGGGCCAGCAGATGTTCGTCATCCGTCGTAACCCGACTCCGGGCAGCAAGGCCTTCGCGGAGCGCCAGGAGCGGCTGCGGGCCGCGGGCAAGATCGTCGAGGACCCGGCCGAGATCGCCGCGAAGCAGGCCGTCGAAGAGGCGCGCCAGAACCGCCAGCAGCCCAAGCGCCAGACGAAGTCCAAGCGGCAGACCGGCGGCGCTCCGGCCGGCGGTGCGCAGAACCGTACGCGTGCCGGATCGGCGTCGGGTGGCACGGACGCCGATCAGGGTGCTGCGAAGAAACAGTCGCTGGAGAAGAAGGACGCGCAGGACGGCAAGGAGAAGGGCGGCGCCTCCGGGTCCCGCACCACCAAGTCCGGACAGCGCAAGGGCCAGCAGCGCCCCAAGCACCCGTCGAAGAAGTAAGAAGGAGTCCTTTCGTGACGGACACGACCCCTGCCACCAAGGGCACCGACACCATGACCCGCCTGGAGCAGGAAGGCGAGATCGCGGCCGACTACCTCGAGGGTCTGCTGGACATCGCCGACCTCGACGGTGACATCGACATGGATGTCGAGGCCGACCGTGCCGCTGTGTCGATCATCAGTGACTCGACCAGCCGTGACCTCCAGAAGCTGGTGGGCCGCGACGGTGAGGTGCTGGAGGCCCTTCAGGAGCTGACCCGGCTGGCCGTTCACCGTGAGACCGGTGACCGCAGCCGTCTGATGCTGGACATCGCCGGCTTCCGGGCGCGTAAGCGTGAGGAGCTTGCGGAGATCGGTGCGAAGGCGGCCGAGGAGGTCAAGGGCACCGGCGAGCCGCTGAAGCTCGACCCCATGACGCCGTTCGAGCGCAAGGTCGTCCACGACGCGGTGGCGGCGGCCGGGCTCCGGAGCGAGTCCGAGGGCGAGGAGCCGCAGCGCCGAGTGGTTGTCCTCCCGGCCTGACCGCTCAGCGCTCCCGTTTTCTTTGGCCCCGTCTGCTCGCAGGCGGGGCCAAAAGTTGTCAGCGTTCTGTGTTATCCCGGGGGCGTAACCCGGGTTCCCGGCAGGAAAAGCAGTCCAGAGGAAGGGCGGTTCCCGTGACGGAGGAAGCAGCGGAGCTCCCTCCTGCGCCGCAGGCGGCGGAGGAGGTTTTCGGCGAGCGCTTTCCGGAGGCTGTGCGGTACGGCGAACTGCTCGCCGACGCCGGGGTGAAGCGTGGGCTCATCGGCCCGCGTGAGGTGCCACGGCTGTGGGAGCGGCATCTGTTGAACTGCGCGGTGCTCTCCGAGGTGGTGCCCGAGGGTGTCTCGGTCTGCGATGTGGGCTCGGGGGCCGGGCTGCCCGGTATCCCGCTGGCTCTGGTGCGGCCGGACCTGAAGATCACGCTGCTGGAGCCGCTGCTGCGGCGGACGAACTTCCTCCAGGAGGTCGTCGAGCTGCTCGGACTGGATCATGTGACGGTCGTGCGCGGGCGGGCCGAAGAGGTCATGGGCCAGCTTCCCCAGGTGCATGTGGTGACGGCGCGTGCCGTGGCCCCGCTCGACCGGCTGGCCGGCTGGGGCGTTCCGCTGCTGCGTCCTTACGGCGAGATGCTGGCGCTCAAGGGTGATGCCGCGGAGGAGGAGCTCAAGGGAGCCCGGGCCGCGCTGAGCAAGCTCGGCGTGGTGGAGACCTCGGTGGTGCACGTGGGTGAGGGCATCGTGGATCCGCCCTCGACCGTCGTGCGGGTCGAGGTGGGCGAGAGCCCCGGCGGTGTGCGCTTTGCGGCCAAGCGCGCGAAGGCGGCTCGGGTGGGCCGTGCGTCGAGGGGGCGCCGGCGCTGACGTCCTGGTGCCGGAGCCTTGCAGGTCGGCATGGAGGCACCAGTTTTCCGTTCCGCGAGGGAGTGGAACGTGCGAATTTCGTAAATGCCATCAAAACGACACAAGACGGAGTGTCGCGGCTAATTCAGGCGCGACGCTGGCATCGTGTTTCACGTGAAACGTCGTTCTCTGCTGCAAGGGATCATCGGTCGCGGTCGTGCGGCCGCAGCGCCGCGCGACCGTAGACCCACAAGGGTCAGCGAAGTATCCACAGAAGTGGATTCGTCCACAGGAGAACGGACCTCACTGGTTCACGACACCGAAAGCATGGCAGGCTCTGAACACTGTGAGCCTGATGTCGAGGAGAGTGAATCCGTGCGGTCCGACGCCAACATCGCGGGACCGATGACCGATCCGGTCCCCGGTCCCCGTAGCGAGTCGTTCGGGGACGACGTTTCACGTGAAACGCCGCCCCCGATGGATGACACCCCGATCGGTCGTGCAGCTCAGCTGGCGGTGGAGGCACTTGGCCGCGCGGGCGAGGGGCTGCCCCGGCCTGAACAGACGCGGGTCATGGTGGTTGCCAACCAGAAGGGCGGGGTCGGCAAGACCACGACCACGGTGAACCTGGCAGCCTCATTGGCTCTGCACGGTGCCCGGGTTCTGGTGATTGACCTCGACCCGCAGGGCAATGCGTCGACGGCGCTGGGGATCGACCATCACTCCGAAGTGCCCTCCATCTATGACGTGCTGGTGGAGAGCAAGCCACTCTCCGACGTGGTGCAGCCCGTCGCGGATGTGGAGGGTCTGTTCTGTGCGCCCGCCACGATCGATCTGGCCGGTGCGGAGATCGAGCTGGTCTCGCTGGTGGCGCGTGAGAGCCGCCTGGACCGGGCCATCAAGGCGTATGAACAGCCGCTGGACTACATCTTCATCGACTGTCCGCCCTCGCTCGGCCTGCTGACGGTCAACGCTCTGGTTGCCGGCGCCGAGGTGCTGATCCCGATTCAGTGCGAGTACTACGCGCTTGAGGGACTGGGGCAGCTGCTGCGGAACGTCGATCTGGTGCGGGGGCATCTCAACCCCGAGCTCCATGTATCGACGATCTTGCTCACCATGTACGACGGGCGCACCCGGCTGGCCTCCCAGGTCGCCGACGAGGTGCGCAGTCACTTCGGCCACGAGGTGCTCCGTACGAGCATCCCCCGCTCGGTGCGTATCTCCGAGGCACCCAGCTATGGGCAGACAGTGCTCACCTATGACCCGGGATCCAGTGGCTCGCTTTCCTACCTCGAAGCGGCCCGAGAGATCGCGTTGCGTGGGGCCCCGCAAACCGGAGGCCAGGGCCTCAGCGTCAACTATGAAGCACAGCACAGCATCTCGGAGGGGACTCAGTGAGTGAACGACGTAGAGGCCTGGGCCGTGGGCTCGGTGCGCTGATCCCCGCGGCACCGCAGAGCACGGACAATGCAGGGTCGGCGGGACAGGGAGCGGCGTCACCGTCGTCCGCACCGGTCTTGGCTCCAGAGCGAGGAGTAGCGGCCGCCAAGGTGACCTCGCTGCCGGCGCACGGTGTTTCACGTGAAACGGAAGCACCGGCCGGAGCGGAGCCACCGTCGGCGGGTGTCTCCGCGGTGGCAGGAGCGCACTTCGCCGAAGTGCCGCTGGATGCGATCAAGCCGAACCCGCGGCAGCCGCGTGAGGTCTTCGACGAGGACGCCCTTGCCGAGCTGGTCACCTCCATCAAGGAGGTGGGCCTGCTCCAGCCGGTAGTGGTCCGGCAGACGGGGCCGGGGCGGTACGAGCTCATCATGGGCGAGCGCCGCTGGCGGGCGTGCCGTGAGGCCGGCCTGGAGAAGATTCCCGCGATCGTGCGGGCCACGGACGATGAGAAGCTGCTGCTCGACGCGCTTCTGGAGAACCTCCACCGGGCACAGCTCAACCCGCTGGAAGAGGCAGCCGCCTACGACCAGTTGCTGAAGGACTTCAAGTGCACGCATGACGAGTTGGCCGACCGGATCGGGCGTTCGCGTCCGCAGGTCTCCAACACGCTGCGGTTGCTGAAGCTCTCGCCGTCCGTGCAGAAGCGGCTTGCCGCCGGTGTGCTCTCCGCAGGACATGCCCGCGCGTTGCTCTCCGTGGAGGACTCGGAAGAGCAGGACCACCTTGCGCGCCGCATCGTCGCGGAGGGACTGTCGGTCCGTTCCGTCGAGGAGATCGTGACCCTGATGGGGTCGACACCCACGAGCGCAAACAAGGCCAAGGGGCCCCGTGCGGGTACCCGGGTGTCCCCCGCGCTCACGGGTCTGGCTTCCCGGCTTTCCGACCGCTTTGAGACCCGGGTGAAGGTCGATCTGGGGCAGAAGAAGGGAAAGATCGTCGTCGAGTTCGCTTCGATAGACGATCTGGAGCGGATCCTCGGCACGCTTGCCCCTGGTGAGGGGCGCGTCCTGGGCCAGTCGCTGGCCGAGGAGAGCAACGAAGAAGAGTGAGCTGACGCTCTCGGCTCCTGGGCGGGCCGTGTTCCGGAGCCCATACCGGAACACGGCCCGCCCTTTGCTCTCTTGCGGTACCCGTGCCCGTAAAGGGTGGATACGATGCGTTCAGGTATGGCACGCATCCATCTGGAGACACCTCACACCGAGGAGAGAGCCATGCAATCGGTGAGCCGCACCGGACTGTTGGCAGCGGGGTTCGGCCTCGCAGCCGTCGGAGGGTTCGTTGGTGGTCTGCTCAGAGAGCAGGCGGCGCTGACGGCGCTTCGTGGTGTGGCAGGCGAGGGAAGTGAGGACCTGGTTCCATGGGCCGTCGGCTCGTACCGCTCACGTTGGACAACCTTCCGGACCTCCCCAAGCGCTGCCGCTCCTGTGTCTTCTGGGAGCTCGACCCCGTCAGCGGCGAGGCCGCGGTAAAGGCGGGTCGCCCCGAGCTCGAGAAGGAAGCCTGGATCTCGGCAGTACTGCTGGAGTGGGGGTCCTGCGGACGGGTCGTCTATGTCGATGAGGTGCCCGTCGGGTTCGTGATGTACGCCCCGCCGGCGTATGTGCCGCGCTCCACGGCTTTCCCCACCAGCCCGGTCTCGCCGGACGCGGTGCAGCTGCTGACGGCGTGGCTGATCCCCGGCTACCAAGGTCAGGGGCTGGGGCGGGTGATGGTCCAGACGGTCGCCAAGGACCTCATCCAGCGCGGCTTCAAAGCCATCGAGGCCTTCGGCGATGCACGCTGGAGCGAGCCGGCGTGTGTGCTGCCCGCCGATCATCTCCTCGCGGTCGGCTTCAAGACCGTACGGCCCCACCCCCGCTTTCCTCGGCTGCGCCTTGAGCTACGGACCACGATTTCGTGGAAGGAAGATGTCGAGCTGGCGCTCGACCGCTTGCTGGGAGCCGTCCAGAAGGAACCCGCCCTGCGGCCGCTGTGAAGCACGCGGTTTCACGTGAAACAGAGAACGGGCTCGCCCCCTTGATGGGGCGGGCCCGTTTTCCGTGAAACGTCGTAGCGCGACTCAGGCGAGGTAGTCCGCCAGGTCGCGCTCGATCGCGGCCTTCGGCTTGGCACCGACGATGGTCTTCACGACCTCGCCGCCCTGGTAGACGTTCATGGTCGGGATCGACATGACGCCGTACTTGGCGGTGGTTGCCGGGTTCTCGTCGGTGTTCAGCTTGGCGATGACGATCTCGTCGTGCTCGGCGGCAATCGCCTCCAGGGACGGGGCGACCTGGCGGCAGGGACCGCACCAGGTGGCCCAGAAGTCCACGAGGACGGGCTTGTCGCTCTTGAGGACGACCTCTTCGAAGTTGTCGTCCGTGACGGTCACCGTGGCGCCGGCCATGGCAGTCTCCTTACTGGGGTGGGTGGTGGGAAAGCTGGGTGCGGATCAGACGGTCGCGGTCTTGTCCGGCTCGGACGCCTCGCTGTCCGACAGCGCAGCGAGGAACCGCTCGGCGTCCAGGGCGGCGGAGCAGCCCGTGCCGGCTGCGGTGATCGCCTGGCGGTAGGTGTGGTCGACAACATCGCCGGCGGCGAAAACGCCCTGGAGGTTGGTCCGCGTGCTGGGCGCATCGACCTTGAGGTAGCCCTCGTCATCGAGCTTCAGCTGACCCTTGAAGAGCTCGGTCCGCGGGTCGTGGCCGATCGCGATGAAGAGGCCGGTGACGGGGAGCTCGGAGGTCTCGCCCGTCTTGCGGTTGCGCAGCGTCAGACCCGACAGCTTGCTCTCGCCGTGGATCTCGGCGACATCGCTGTCCCACACAAACTTGATCTTCGGGTCGGCGAAGGCACGCTCCTGCATTGCCTTGCTGGCCCGCAGAGTGTCACGGCGGTGGACGACCGTGACCGACTTGGCGAAGCGGGAGAGGAAGGTGGCCTCCTCCATCGCGGTGTCGCCTCCGCCGATGACGGCGATGTCCTGGTCCTTGAAAAAGAACCCGTCACAGGTGGCGCACCAGGAGACGCCACGGCCGGACAGCTCGTCCTCGCGGGGCAGCCCGAGCTTGCGGTGCTGGGAGCCGGTGCTGACGATCACGGTCTTCGCCCGGTGGACATTTCCAGCGGTGTCCGTGACGGTCTTGATCTCCTCGGAGAGGTCGACCGAGACAATGTCGTCCGGCACAAGCTCGGCGCCGAAGCGCTCCGCCTGGGCGCGCATGTTGTCCATGAGGTCCGGCCCCATGATGCCGTCGCGGAAACCGGGGAAGTTCTCCACGTCGGTGGTGTTCATCAGCGCGCCTCCGGCGGTGACGGCACCTTCGAAGACCAGCGGCTTCAGGGACGCGCGGGCGGTGTAGAGCGCTGCGGTATAGCCCGCGGGCCCGGAGCCAATGATGATCACGTTGCGGACGTCGCTCACGGGTGTCTTCCTTGTCTCTGCCGACTGCTTGCTGGGGCTCTCGGAACTCTCACCCCACCCAACGGATCCTACGGGCCGAGCATTCCCGGAGTGTCACAGCGCACTTCTCGTCGCTCAGTCTCGCTGGTACGAGTGAGACAGCAGGACCTTTCCGGGAGCCAGCGGCGTGGCGGAGACGCAAGAGGAACTGACGACATACGCGGAGACGCGCTTCGGATCGGACGGGTTCGGCAGCACCACGAGGTAGGCGTCCGTGCCCTGATATTGAGTGTGGCTGGACGCGAGCGGGGTCTCCGTACGCTTGATCCCGAGGCGGACACACGACGGGATGGTGTCGGCACCGCCGCGCATCGTCGACTCCGGAGAGGTTCGCGTGCCGATCTCCGGGGATTTGTGCGAGCCCTTTGACGCCAGCAGATCGTGGACATGCGATCCCAGGCTGGCGGCGGTCAGGCCGGCCGCACGATCCGTGGTCGCTTTGGGAGTGACGGTGGCCCGGTCAGGACCTTTCGCCTGGGTGCCGTCGACGGCTGCGTTCTGGATGAGCAGGCCGCCGAAGCTGAAGACCGCCGCAGCCGCAGCGCTACCGAGCAGAATCCGGGGCCAGCGCCGTGCACGGGACGCGCGCCCGCCGGGTGACTGGCGACCCGGCCCGGACGAGCCCCGGGGCCGCCCGGACGGCCGGGCGGGCGGCGTGGCCCGGCGGGGCAGCTCGTCGGTTTCACGTGAAACAGCGACGGGGAGGGTGGCTGTTTCACGTGAAACAGCCACGGCGCCGCTGGGGGCGGTGGCATCCAGCAGCGCCTCGGCGGCAAGGGCGGCATCGATGCGACCGGCCACGTCGGCAGGCATCCGGAGTGGACCGGGGAGAGTGCCGAGCAGCGCCCGGATCTCCTCCAGGGATGCATAGACGTCATCGCACAGCGGGCAGCCGGCGAGATGCTCACGTACATCCGCGCTGCGGGAGGGAGAAAGCAGCCCGTCCGTGAGGTCGGAAATCTCGGAGACTTCCGGGTGCTCACCTGTGGGGTGCTCACCCGTGCCGGTCGTCGACGTCACGCTCGCCCACCTCCGCCCTTCACGGCACCTGTGTCCTTCGGCCCTGCCGTCGGTGGGACGGATGTCCCCTGCGCCCGGTTCCTTCCCCCGCTCGCGGGTTTGCTATCCCCGTTGCCGGCGCGCAGATGGGTGACCAAGGGGAGGAGCCGAGCGCGGCCCCGTGCGCACCGGCTTTTCACCGTGCCGGTGGGGATATCGAGGATCGCCGCGGCTTCCGCGACGGGGTAGCCCTGCATATCGACGAGGACGAGCGCGGCACGCTGCTCCTCGGGAAGGGTGCGCAGGGCGCTGAGCAGCTCCCGGTGCAGGTCCTGGCGCTCGGCGGGTGCCGCGGCGGATTCCTCGGGCTCGAGAAGCTGCTCCAGCCGCTCGGTCTCGGCAACGGGCGAGGTGCGCCGAGAGGCGGCTTTACGGGCCCGGTCCAGGCAGGCATTGACCGTGATGCGGTGCAGCCAGGTCGTCACGGCGGACTGCCCGCGGAAGGTGTGGGCCGCGCGATAGGCGGAGACCAGGGCGTCCTGGACGGCGTCGGCGGCCTCTTCGCGGTCGCTGAGGGTGCGCAACGCCACTGCCCAGAGCCGGTCACGATGGCGCCGGACGATCTCCCCGAACGCGTCGGGGTCGCCCTTTACGTGCAGGGCAAGGAGATCGGCGTCGGTTGGTATCGAAGCCTTGTCGCTGTCGGTGGACACGGGCCCCCCGGCCGTAGCTGCCTGATCTCGGTCCAATTGAAGCCCGCCAGGTCATGAATGTAAATGCTGTCGAAAGGCGGCGGTGAGCAGGCAGGTGGCCGATATGCGCCGTTCTCACATGGGCGTTCCGCACAGCAGCAGCGCTCAAGGGTGTGGGGCTCCGGTCCGCATACCGGACCGGAGCCCCACCACTGTCCTGGACGGTCGTGCCGCCTCACCACCTGCTCAGCTGGTGAAGGACACCTCTGTCACACCCTGCCGGTACCCGGCGCCGGTATACCCGTCACCTGGCGCATACGGCATCGCGGTGAGCCATACGACGACGTAGCGCGCCTTTTCCGGCTGCTTCAGCTTGACCTTGGCCGTCGAGTCCGCGGTCCTGCCCGTTCCGAGCTTCCGCATGGAGCTGAGCGGCTCGGACGGGGAGAGCGAATTGGCTGCGTAGAGCGTCACGGTGGTGTGATCGCCGGTGTAGTGCAGACCGATCGACGCGCCGCTTATCTGCTGCTTCGAACCGAGGTCGTAGACGAGGCCCACGCCCTTCTTGAAGGCCGGGTTCAGATCAGGGCCCTCGTGGTAGCCCTTGCTGCCCCAGTAGGTGCTGGGGTTCCCGTCATAGGTGTCCTGCGCCTGATTCGCGTGCTGCGGCTGGCCGTCGGGGTAGTACTCACTACCGTCCACGATCTTGATCGGCTTGCCTTGGGGCTTCTTGGCCCCGCCGTTGCTCGGCTGCGAGTTGCTCGGGTCGTCCTGGTCCTTCTCCCGCTTGAGCAGGGTGTCTGCCAGCTGCCAGCTGCCCAGTCCCAGCGCCGCGATGAGCAGCGCGGAGACCGACCACTTGAGCGCCCGGCCGGTGCGGCTCTGCAACGGGGGCGGCGGAGTGGCGACAGGCTGCGTCGCCCGGGGCGACTGCGCGGCCTGCCCCGGCGACTGCCGGTAGCTGCCCTGCTGGAATCCCGTGCGCTGGTACGGCGGAGGTGTGGTGAAGGAGGTCTCCGGAGGCCGGATACGCGGCACGGCCGCGACGGCCTTGGCCAGCTCCTCCGGGGTGGTGCACGGCTGCTCCTGGCGGGAAGCCGTGGCGCCATCGTTGATCAGGGCACGCATGGCGAGCTCGGACAGCCCGCGGTGAACGCCGGCCCGCACCTGGTCGGGCGCGATGAGTCCGACGCCCTTGGGCAGGCCGGTGAGGCCATGGGCATCGTTCTCGTACGGCCAGCGCTGCGTCAGCGCGGCATAGAGCAGCGCACCGATCGCCTCCGTGTCCGTGCGCTGCGGGTGCTCGCAGGTGATGCCGCGCAGCGCCGCCATGACGGCCAGCCCGCGGATGCGGTACTGCCCGGACTCCGTACGCAGCACCGAACCGGGCGTGATCCGCAGATGGGACAGGCCCTCGCGGTGCGCGGCGGCCATGGCCTGGGAGACCTGGCTGACGAGCTGGTAGGCGTCGTGCGGCTCCAGGGGGCCGTTCGCGAGCACCGTGGTGAGCTCGGTGGCGTCCGGCAGCCACTCATGGACCACGTAGACGAGGTCGTTCTCCTCCACGGCGTCCAGGACCTGGACGAACCGGGGGTCACCCAGCAGTGCCGAGGAACGGGCGGCGGACAGCACCGGCCGTGCCCGCGGGTGGTCGGCGGGCAGGATATGCACGCCGACGGCGCGGCGCAGCTTTTCGTCGACCGCGCGCCAACTACTGAATCCGTCCAGACGGGTGACGCACTCCTCGAGGCGGTAGCGTCTGGCAAGCTTGTGGCCGCTGTGCAGCTCCGGTGGCTCGGCTTCGATCGCCGCGGCACACTCCTCATCGGTGCCTGCGGCGTCCTTTTCCCCGCCGGATACCTTCTCGGCCTTAGCACCGTCGTCCGTGGCCTTACCCGCCTTGGCGGTCAGCGGTTCCTCACCGCTCGTGTCAGCCACGTCGACGGCAGCCGTGCTCCGTTCCGCCACCGTCGTTCCTGCCTCCCCATCCGTTGCAGGCTCAATGAGCCAAGACAATTGTGCCCACAGTCCGCCACTATGCACGACACACGGTGGCAGTCGATGGTTGTGCTCAATCAACGCCCAAGCTTCGACCGGACCATGCCGACCAGGGCGTTCAGTTCCTCAATGCGCATTTTGCGTGCAGCTACGTAGAACACGGCCAGAAGTGCGGCCGAGCCGGCGACCAGAGCGGCCAGCGACCCGAGGAATCCGCTGCCGAGCGTCTGCATGATCCCGTACACCGCGGCGCCCGAGGTGATCGTGGCCGGGATGCTGGCGCCCGCCAGCCGTGCGTAGGTCCGGACGACATGAGCGGTGTCGAGGTCGCCGTCCATGCGCTTGCTCAGACGGCGCCAGGCCACACCCACGCCGATGATGTACGCCAGGCCGTAGGAGGCCGCCATGCCGACCACGGCCCACTGGGCGGGCAGGACCAGGAAGCAGAGACCGGAGGCCGCGGCGTTGACGGCGGCGACGATCACCGTGTTGTAGAAGGGGGTGCGGGTGTCCTCGTACGCGTAGAAGGCACGCAGGACGACGTACTGCACCGAGAACGGGATCAGCCCCACACCGAAGCCCATCAGCATGTAGCCCATCGGGATGCCGGCGCCGGACGAGCCGTAGACCAGCGTGCACAGCGGGATGCCGAGGGAGAGGAAGCCGAACGAGATCGGGACGATGGCGACGGCGGAGGTGCGCAGGCCCTGCGAAATGTCGTCGCGGACGGCTCCGGTGTCACCGTCGTGCGCGGACCGCGCCAGCCTCGGCAGCAGCGCGGCCATGACGGAGACGGTGATGATCGCCTGCGGCATGTTCCAGATCAGCTGTGCGCTGGCGTAGGAGATGAAGCCGGTGCCCGGGTGTCCCTGGTCGTTGGCGGTGTTGCCGGCCCAGGTGGAGAGCTGGGTGACGACGAGCACGCCCGCCTGGTTGGCGAGCACGAACAGCACGGTCCACTTGGCGAGCTTGGCGGCCTTGCCCAGGCCGTGGCCGCGCCAGTCGAAGCGCAGCCGGAGCTTGAAGTCGGCGTCGCGCAGGTACGGGATCATCGCCAGCGCCTGGACGACGAGCCCGAGGAGGGTGCCGATGCCCAGGAGCCGGATGCCCTCGTCGGGGATGGTGGTGACGCCGATGTGCGAGGTGTTCGCCGTGCCGTAGACCCAGATGAACAGGCCGAAGGTGGCGATCATGACGATGTTGTTGAGGACCGGGGTCCACATCATCGCGCCGAAGCGGCCGCGGGCGTTGAGGATCTGTCCCATCACGACATGCAGACCCATGAAGAAGATCGTGGGTACGCAGTAGCGGGTGAACGCGACGGCGACCTCGTTGGCCGCCGGGTCACGGGAGATGTCGAAGGAGACCAGTTTCACCAGGAGTGGCGCCGCCACGACCGCCAGCACCGTCAGCGCGCCGAGAATCACGATGACCAGCGTCAGCAGCCGGTTGGCGTAGGCCTCGCCGCCGTCGTCGTCCTCCTTCATCGCGCGCACCAGCTGCGGGACGAAGACGGAGTTCAGACCGCCGCCGATGGTCAGGATGAAGATCATCGTCGGAAGCTGGTAGGCGACCTGCCAGGAGTCACCGAGCACGGCGCCACCGAGGGCCGCGACGATCAGCGCCGAGCGGACGAAGCCGGTGAGACGCGACACCATCGTGCCGGCAGCCATGACCGCGCTGGACTTCAGCAGGCCGGAGGCGCGGCCGCCGGAGGGCTTGCCGGCCGCCGCCACGGGGGCGGGCTCCGGCTCCGGCGCGGGCTGGTGGGGCACGGCCTCCGGTCCGGGCGCCGTACCGGTCACCGGGGGGCCCATCGGGGCAGGAGCGGGGTGCCGGCCCTCGTAGGACTGCTGGTCCCGGTAGAGATGCGCGAAGGCGTCGGGCTCCGGACGCTCGTCGGCGGCCTGGGTGATCAGGTCGTCGACACCCACGAACTGTGTCGTCGCGGCGGCATCGCCGTACGGGAGATTGCGGGTCGGGCCCTGCGGCTCGGGCGGCGGGGGCGAGGCCCACAGCTGCGGGTCGGGCGTGTGGCGGCCCGCGGCAGGCTGCTGGTAGAGCGGATGCGGGGGCCGGCCCGGGGGCGGCGGGGGGTGCGCGGCGCGGTCGTAGAGCGCCTCGGTCACCGGATCCTGGGCCGTCGGGTCCTGTGCGCGGTGCGGGTCATTGCGGTAGGCGTCCTGGACGTAGGGGTCCTGGACGTAGGGATCCTGGTCCGCGGGCGGCGGGGGCGTCGGAGGGACCGGCCCCGTGGGGTCGCCATTGGCGCCCCGGCCCCGGTCACCGTCGTACGGCGCATTCATCGCTGCCCCACCTCATCCGTCGCCGGCCATCCGGCCCCGCCATCTATCAACGGTCCACTTTCTCACCTGAGCCGGACGGGTCGGAGCTTTCCGATCCGGTGTCCGGCGTGGGGTCACTCGGCTGCTCCGGCTCGTCGCCGTCCGTGCCGCCGTTGTCGCCATCCGTGCCTGAACCGTCATCGGGCTCGTCGCCGTCGGACCCGTTCTCGGTCCGCCGGGCGGCCGCCCGCTTGCGCTGAAGATAGATCCGTACGCCGGCGAGCACGAGCAGCAGCACGCCGCCCGCGATGACGAGCATCACCGTGGCGGTGATCTCCGTGACGTTCACTTGGAACATCATCGGCTCACCGTAGGGCTTTCCGTCCGCCGTGTAGAGCTGGGCGGTCACCCATGCCCGGCCATTGGCGTTCGCGGTGGTGTCGAACTTGAACGACTGGCTGTGCCCGCCGTCCACCGTGATCTGCTGCGACTTCCCCGCGTCCAGACGGTTGGGCTGGGACGAGGTCAGCTTCAGCGTCATGTCCTTGACGCCCTGGACCAGGTTGTTCTGCACCGTCACCGGAATCGTGGCGCTGCGCCCGGAGAGCGTCGCCCCCGACTTCTGGATCAGGCGAACCTTCTTGGTCAGACCGTCGAGGTAGTTGCCTACGGAGTGCCGGAACGTCTTGGCGCCGGTGGCGTTGCCCCGCCACTCCGTCGACATCTCCCGCATCATGGCGTTGCCGAACGGGGTCACCACGCGCTCCGGCTGGGCCAGGATCACCTGGAAGTCGTCCAGCGCGGACTGGGTGCCCTGGATCTGCCGGAAGGCGCTGACGGGGAGTTCCTGCCTGCGCAGTGAGGACGGGTAGGCGGCGCCGCTCGGCACATGACGGGTGGCGGCACGGTCGGGCTTGGCCTTTGCCGCGCCGGCGAGGTTCAGCGACTGGGTCCAGCTCCCGGAGTCGTCCAGACTCCGCAGGGCGGTGGCCATGGCGTGGGCCTGGCTGACCGAGGGCATGCGCTGCGGCGCGACGACGATGCTGCGCTGCCGGCCGGGGTCCTCAAGGTTGATCATCTGGGTCTGGGCGAGGAACTCCTGGACCGCATGGGTGGAGTTTCCGGCCTTCGACATATCGCCTTCGAACGCCCGCGAGAGCTGCGCGTCCGCGACGACTGCGGTGTTGCCGCCGCCGATGGGGCGGGCCGCCGTCGGGGTGTAGGGCAGCCTGTCGGCGTCCCGCAGGCTGTCGCTGCGGGTGATCACGTTGTGCGCACCGGCCGAGGTCGCGACATCCACGATGGACGAGTCGACCGCGCCGTCGACGGGCCAGGCGAAGTCCGTGCGGGGCTTGACTCCGAGGATCGTGTCCACGGTCTTGTCGGCGAGGTCGGTGGCAGGGCCGAGGTGGCTGAGCGCGCTGGGCACGCCCTTGCCGTGGTGGGCGAGCGAGGCCAGGTCGGGGTCGGCGAAGGGCAGCGCGACGACCTCGTGCGTCTTGACCGCTTCTTCGAGGTCGTGCAGCCACTGCTTGGCGACGGCCTGGTTCTTGCCCATGGGCCCGTCCGGGCCGTCCACCCGGTACGACTTGGTCATCGCGTCGACGGTGGCGAGCAGGTCGGGATCGATGACGAAGGTCACCGGCAGGTTCTTGCCGAGCGCGACCATCTGCTGGAGCCGGCCTCCCGGCGCGAGCTCGGCAGCGAGGTCATCGTTGCGGAAGACCGGCGTCTGCTGAGCGTCGGCATCCGTCTCGGCGGTGAGATGAGTGGGGGAGATCAGCGGCCACATGTACGTGAGCTGGGTCTTCTTGTCGGCATTGGCCGTCTGCCAGGGCAGGAACGTCCGGTCGAAGCCGAGGACCTGTCCGTACGGCGCGGCCTGGGAGCGCCCTGACAGAGAGATGCCGATCGGGTACACACCGCTATCGGTGAGCTTGAGGTCCTTGACCGGCACGCTGAGGCTGAAGGGGCGGCTGACGCCGGGCTCCAGCTTGCCGATCTTGTCGGTGTGCCCCTTGATCTCCTCACCGTCCGTACTCGGCTGATAGCCGGTACGACGGGACGCGTTCTCGATGGAGCTACGGCCGCCGAGCGCGGATCCATGGTGCATTCCGACATGCGCGTCCGTGATCGTGCTGCGGCCGTCGTTGGTGAGCGTGCCGGAGACGGTGACCGTGTCGCTCTTGGAGGGAGCTGACGGGGACATGGAGTCGATGGTGACATCGACCGTGCGGGAGCCCGTCGGGGCCGCCTGGGCGGACGAGGCATGCGGAACCTGGAGCAGCCCCATGAGAAGGAGCACTCCAGTGAGCAGTGTCACGGTCCTTCGCAGCCATCGACCACGCGGCCGTTCAGTCCCCTGGAACCCTGCCGCCTCGGCCACGCGCTCGCCCGTCCCTCGTCGTCGTCAGTGGTCGTTCGGAATGTGCGTCCACGAATGGTAACGAGACCCGCTGCGACGAAGTGCCAGGGACTGCTCCACATGATCGCGGCCCCGGGGGGCCCGCGCCCAGCCCGTCCCCTTTATTACGTGACGCCTTGCACTGCGCGGCCACGTACCCTGTTTTGTTGTGCCGAACGCCAACAATGACCTCCCCGCCCCGATCGCCGAGCGGACCCCGCAGTCGACGAACGCGCTGAACCATGTCCAGCGACGTGCCGTGAGCGAGCTGCTGAGGGTGTCCCCCGTCGCGGATGACCTGGCCCGTCGATTCCAGGAGGCCGGGTTCACACTTGCCCTGGTCGGCGGCTCGGTCCGGGATGCGCTGCTGGGCCGGCTCGGCAATGACCTGGACTTCACCACCGATGCCCGCCCCGAGGACGTTCTGAAGATCGTCCGGCCGTGGGCGGACGCGGTCTGGGAGGTCGGCATCGCCTTCGGGACGGTCGGCTGCAAGAAGGAATCGTTCGACATCGAGGTCACGACCTACCGCTCCGAGGCGTACGACCGCACCTCCCGCAAGCCCGAGGTGTCGTACGGCGACACCATCGAGGACGACCTGGTGCGTCGGGACTTCACGGTGAACGCCATGGCGGTGCTGCTGCCGCAGAAGGAGTTCGTCGACCCGCACGACGGCCTGGAGGACCTGGCCGCGCGCGTGCTGCGCACGCCGGGGACGCCGGAGGAGTCGTTCTCCGACGATCCGTTGCGGATGATGCGCGCGGCCCGCTTCGCCGCCCAGCTGGATTTCGAGGTGGCCCCCGAGGTCGTCGCTGCGATGAAGGCGATGTCGGACCGCATCGAGATCGTCTCCGCGGAGCGTGTGCGGGACGAGCTGAACAAGCTGGTCCTTTCCGCGCACCCGCGTGAGGGGCTGCGGCTGCTCGTCGAATCGGGTCTGGCCGACAAGGTCCTGCCTGAGCTGCCCGCGCTGCGGCTGGAAAGTGATGAGCATCACCGGCACAAGGACGTCTACGAGCACTCGCTGACGGTCCTGGAGCAGGCGATCGACCTCGAAGAGGACGGGCCCGATCTCGTGCTGCGGCTGGCTGCCCTTCTGCACGACATCGGCAAGCCCCGGACGCGGCGCTTCGAGAAGGACGGCCGGGTCTCCTTCCACCATCACGAGGTGGTGGGCGCGAAGATGACCAAGAAGCGGATGACCGCTCTGAAGTACTCCAACGACATGGTCAAGGACGTCTCGCGTCTGGTGGAGCTGCATCTGCGCTTCCACGGTTACGGGACGGGCGAGTGGACGGATTCCGCGGTCCGTCGGTATGTGCGAGATGCCGGCCCGCAGCTGGAGCGGCTGCACAAGCTGACGCGTTCGGACTGCACCACTCGCAACAAGCGCAAGGCCAGCGCCCTGTCGCGCGCCTACGACGGGCTCGAGGAACGCATCGCGCGGCTGGAGGAACAGGAAGAGCTGGAGTCGATCCGCCCAGACCTGGACGGCAACGACATCATGCAGATTCTGGGCATCCGTCCGGGGCCCGAGGTCGGCAAGGCGTACAAGCAGATGCTGGAGCTCCGGCTGGAGCACGGGCCCATGGAGCGGGATGCAGCGGTCGCCGCTCTGAAGGAGTGGTGGGCCACGCAGGGCTGATGTTTCACGTGAAACAGGCGGTTGGCGAGCCGCCATGTTTCACGTGAAACGTGGGGCGGTGTTTCACGTGAAACACCGCCCCACGGCTTATCCAGCGCTTTCGGGGCGCGCTACTTCGCCGAGGTCAGACAGAGCACCATGTGCGTGTCGGCCCGCCTGCGACGGTGCACGCTCTTGGTGTACGCCGATTCGTTCGCGGCGCACACGGACGGGTCCGAGGTGTCCTCGTGCACCGCGGACACCTTGTACTGGGCGTCCGAGGTGCCGCAATCCACCACCTCGAGGCCGTCGTCGAGTGCACTGCTGGACTTCTTCACGCAGTCGCCGACCTCGGCGCTGCCCGCGTCGTTCATGCTGCTGATCCAGGCGACCCCGATGAAGACCAGCCCGATGACGACGACGATGCCCTTCAGGATCGCCTTGGGGGAACGGGTCTTGCCGGGCCGCGGCGGCGGTACGGGAGCTCCGCCCTGCATGAAGGGCTGCTGTGGCGGCGCGGGGTAGCCCTGCTGCGGCTGTCCGTACGGAGCCTGCGGCTGCTGGGGGTAGGCGTATCCGCCCTGGGGCTGGCCGTAGGGGGCCTGGGGTGCCGGCGGCGCCTGCGGGTACGGGTTCTGTCCGTAGGGCTGCCCGTACGGCTGCTGTCCGTACGGCGCCTGGCCGTATGGCGCCTGCCCATATGGTTGCTGGCCCTGCGGCGGCGTGGTCATGGAACTCCCCCGATATTGATGTGTACAGGCTCGTGTAGGACGTGCGTAAGGTATCTGGTCCCGGCGCCGCGTCGCAGGGCCTGGGCGCCACGAGACGTCTAGCCACGTCCCCAGCGGAGAACCGCCGCGACGGTGACCGCATAGAGCACGGTCACGACGCCGAGCAGAGCGGCCGATCTTCCGTCAGGGGGCAGCATGAGGGCGGCGACCGCGGCGGCACCGACGAAGGCGACATTGAAGAGCACGTCGTAGATGGCGAAGATCCGGCCGCGGAAGGCGTCGTCGACCGACGACTGGACGATGGTGTCGGTGGAGATCTTGGTCCCTTGGGTGCCGAGGCCGAGTACGAACGCGGCGGCCAGCATCGGGCCCGGCGTGAAGAACAGCCCAAGAGACGGCAGCAACACGGCGCCTATCGCGGCACAGCAGGCGATCCAGCCGAACGCGGTGAGCCGCCCGACGGCCCAGGGCGTGACCACAGCGGCCGCGAAGAAGCCCGCTCCTGACACCCCGACGGTGATGCCGAGCAGGGCCAGGCCCTCCGACTCGGTGCCGGACCAGAGGTACCGGCACAGCATCAGCACCATGACCGTCAGGGCTCCGTAGCAGAAACGGATCACGGTCATCGCGATCAGTGCGCGGGCCGGGGTGCGCCGCTCGGCGAGGTGGCGCAGCCCGTCCACCAGCCCTCGAACCGTGCTCAACAGGGCTTCCCGGAGGTGTGGTTGGAGGCCCGCGGGGTCGGGGCCGAGCAGCTGCGGCGCCATGCGCAGCGCGGTGAGAGCCGAACAGAAATAGAGGGCCGCGGCGAGCAGCACGACATACGCGTCCACATCCGAGCCGGCCAGCCGGACGGCGAAGGCGAGCCCGCCGCCGGCCGTCGCGGCGAGCGTTCCGGCGGTGGGGGTCAGGGAGTTGGCCATGACCAACTGCTGTTCACCGTCGACCACGCGCGGCAGCGCGGCGGAGAGCCCGGCCAGGACGAAGCGGTTCACGGCGGTCACGGCCAGGGCCGAGGCGTAGAAGAGCCAGTCGGGGACCTTCGACACGATCAGTGCTGCCGTCCCCATGGCCAGCAGGGTGCGCAGCAGATTGCCGTAGAGCAGGACCTGACGGCGCCGCCAGCGGTCGAGCAGCACGCCGGTGAACGGCCCGAGGAGGGAGTACGGAAGCAACAGGATCGCCATGGCGGAGGCGATGGCCGCGGGCGAGGTCTGCTTCTCGGGCGAGAAGACGACGAAGGTGGCGAGCGCGACCTGGAACACTCCGTCGGCCCCCTGGGACAGGAGCCGCGCGGCAAGGAGCGAACGGAAGTCGCGCAGCCGGAGGAGGACGCGCAGGTCGCGCACAGCATGCATGGGGCACAGCCTCACACAGCCCGCAGGCCCCCGGGTGGAATACCCGGGGGCCTGCGCAGGGGAGGGAAGTCGGGCGTCTCAGCGCTCGACTTCGCCGCTGATGAACTTCTCGACGTTCTCCCGTGCCTCGTCGTCGAAGTACTGCACCGGCGGGGACTTCATGAAGTACGAGGACGCGGAGAGGATCGGGCCGCCGATGCCCCGGTCCTTGGCGATCTTCGCGGCGCGCAGGGCGTCGATGATGACACCCGCGGAGTTCGGGGAGTCCCAGACCTCGAGCTTGTACTCCAGGTTCAGCGGGACGTCACCGAAGGCGCGTCCCTCGAGGCGGACATAGGCCCACTTGCGGTCGTCCAGCCAGGCCACATAGTCCGAGGGGCCGATGTGGACGTTGTCCTCGCCCATCTCGCGGTCGCGGATCTGGGACGTGACCGCCTGCGTCTTGGAGATCTTCTTGGACTCCAGGCGCTCGCGCTCGAGCATGTTCTTGAAGTCCATGTTGCCGCCGACGTTCAGCTGCATCGTGCGGTCCAGGATGACGCCCCGGTCCTCGAAGAGCTTGGCCATCACGCGGTGCGTGATCGTGGCGCCGACCTGCGACTTGATGTCGTCACCGACGATCGGGACACCGGCCTCGGTGAACTTGTCCGCCCACTCCTTGGTGCCGGCGATGAAGACCGGGAGGGCGTTGACGAACGCGACCTTGGCGTCGATGGCGCACTGGGCGTAGTACTTCGCGGCGTCCTCGGAGCCGACAGGGAGGTAGCAGACCAGGACGTCGATCTGCTTGTCCTTGAGGACCTGGACGATGTCGACCGGCGCCTCGGGGGACTCCTCGATGGTCTGGCGGTAGTACTTGCCCAGGCCGTCGAGGGTGTGGCCACGCTGGACCGTCACGCCCGCGTTGGGCACGTCGCAGATCTTGATGGTGTTGTTCTCGCTGGCGCCGATGGCATCCGCGAGGTCGAGCCCGACCTTCTTGGCGTCGACGTCGAATGCCGCCACGAACTCGATGTCACGCACGTGATAGTCGCCGAACTGCACGTGCATGAGGCCGGGCACGCGGCTCTTCGGGTCGGCGTCCTTGTAGTACTCGACGCCCTGTACCAGCGAGGCGGCGCAGTTGCCCACGCCGACGATGGCTACGCGAACCGAACCCATTCCGGTTGCTCCCTGTGTTCTCGATGAGGGCCTGCACAGCAGAGCCTCATGTGGTGGTGTCATCGGACGGATCCGGCCGGGAACCACCCCGGTGCCGGGGCAGGCCGCCCGTATCTCCTGACTGGTTCTTCTTGTCCTGCGCTGCGGGACCTGGTGGGCGCTGATCGCGCCCGGCGCGCTCACTCTCGATGAGCTCGTTCAACCAACGCACTTCGCGCTCCACGGACTCCATGCCGTGCCGCTGTAGTTCGAGGGTGTAGTCGTCCAGCCGCTCGCGGGACCTGGCCAAGGAGGTGCGCATCCTCTCGAGGCGCTCCTCCAGCCGGCTGCGGCGGCCCTCCAGCACTCGCATCCGCACGTCGCGCGAAGTCTGGCCGAAAAACGCGAAGCGGACGCCGAAGTGCTCGTCCTCCCACGCATCCGGTCCGGAGTGGGCGAGCAGTTCTTCGAAGTGTTCTTTGCCCGCTGCGGTCAATCGGTAGACGATCTTGGCTCGGCGACCCGTCAGCGCCGCGGGGGGTACGTCCTCCGGGGAGCCGTCCGTCTCCTCGATGAGCCAGCCGCTCGCGACCAGCGCCTTGAGGCAGGGGTAGAGGGTGCCATAGCTGAACGCACGGAAGACCCCGAGCGAGGTATTGAGCCGTTTTCGCAGCTCATAGCCGTGCATCGGGGACTCGCGGAGCAGGCCGAGGACGGCGAACTCGAGGATGCCGGAACGTCTGCTCATCCTCCGCCTCCTGGGTCCTGTGCGTTCTTTATGCCGTGCTGATGTATCGACTCGATACATCCAGACGATAGATCGGTCGACTGGGTGGAACAAGAGGGGGCACGGTGAACGGCATCACATCACCGAATCGTTCTCATCAACCTGACTGATTTGGAGTGAATTTCAACACTGGGCAGGTTTTGGCCGTGCGTAGTCTGTGCGGCATGCAGACTGCCGGGAACCGTGGGCCAATATCTGGCGTCCCTGTCCTCGGTGTAGTGCGGCTCGCGCCTCAGGAGCGAGTCGTGCATCGGGGGGACCTGAAGACAACTGCCGCCTTCAGGCGACGAGATAGCGCGCCTGCCCGAGGAGTATTCGTTCCATGAGCGAGCACCGTCGCAAACCGCCACAGCCGCAGAGTGGCGGACGTGCCGCGGCCCGACGCGCCGCACAGCAGCCACCGGGGCGTCGAACCGCCTCTTCGCGTGGCTCCGCAGCCAATCCTGCCTCGCACTCCGAGCCGACTGGTCATGAGCCGCGGCAAGGAGGGCGCGCCGAGGCCCGCAGAGCTTCCCAGCGCAGCGGCCGCCGGCGGGCGTCCGAGGCGTCCGAGATGTCCGGAGCGGCTGCCGGAGGCGGCGCCGGTGGCCGTGGCGGTGGAGGCCGGCGCGGCGGTGGTGGCGGTGGCCCCGAGGGGGGCCGCGGGCGCGGTCGTGGCGGCGGAAAGCCGGCCAAGAAGCGTCTGATCGACTATCCGCGTGCCAACCGTGTCGGGTGGCGGCGCTTCGTGCCGTCCTGGAAACAGGTCACCACCCTGTGCGTCGGTTTCATAGGGCTGATCGTGGGCGCCTCCGGCGTCGCGCTGGCCCTGGTGAACGTGCCCAGCGAGAGTGACGCCGCCAAGTCGCAGAACAACGTCTACCTCTGGTCCAACGGCAAGGTCATGGCGCGTGACGGTGAGACGAACCGGCAGAACGTCACGATCAACGAGATTCCGCGCTCGATGCAGAATGCGGCCATCGCTGCGGAGAATGCGTCGTTCCGAACGGACTCGGGCGTGGACCCGATGGGCATCGCGCGTGCCGTGTTCAACATGGCGAAGGGCGGCTCGACCCAGGGCGGCTCGACCATCACCCAGCAGTACGTGAAGAACGCCATGCTGAGCCAGCAGCAGACCCTTGACCGCAAGTTCAAGGAGCTGTTCATCGCGATCAAGGTCGGCTGGTCGAAGAACAAGGAGCAGATCCTCCAGGGCTATCTGAACACCAGCTACTACGGTCGCGGGGCTTACGGGATCCAGGCAGCGGCTCAGGCGTACTACGGAATCGACGCCGAGAAGCTGGATGCGAACCAGAGCGCCTTCCTGGCCACCGTGCTCAAGGGCGCGGACCTGTACGACCCGGCGGGCGGCACTAGCCCGGGAGCCACGCGGGCGGCGAACACCAAGCGTGCCGAGGCACGGTGGTCCTGGATTCTCGACCGGGAGGTCGAGAACCACCTGTTGTCGAAGACGCAGCGGGAGAAGTACCGGGGCAACTTCCCCAAGCCGCATCTGCCGAAGCCGGTGGCCAGCAAGGGTGGCCAGATCGGCTACATGATGGACACCGCGAAGAAGTACGTGCTGAAGCACGCGGGTCTCAGCGAGGCGCAGTTCGACAAGGGCGGCTACACGATCCGGACGACCTTCGACGCGAAGAAGACCACTCAGCTCGAGGGCGCGGTCAAGAAGGTCAACAAGCGGTACATCGACCCGGAAAAGCGCGCCAAGGACAAATACGTTCAGTTCGGTGGCGCCTCCGTGGTGCCGGGCGACGGCAAGATCGTCGCCCTGTACGGCGGTGAGGGCTACGACAAGGGGCACTTCAGCAACAACGCCGACACCTTCGGCGTACCGGTCGGCTCGACCTGGAAGCCGTTCGTGCTCGCAGCGGCGATGGAGAACGGAACCGCCCGTAGCGGCGGGCCGCTCTCACCGGACAGCCGCTACAACGGCGATGACCACCTCAAGGTGAAGGACGCCGAAGGCCACTACGTTACGAAGCGGGACAACACGCCCTTCTTCCAGGAAAACGAGAGCAACCATCCCTGGGGCTACATCCCCTTGACCAAGGCGATGGAGCAGTCCGTCAACACGCCGTTCGTGCAGCTCGGCATGGACGTCGGGATGAGCAAGGTCCGCGACATGGCGGAGGCTGCTGGTATCTCGCCGGCCAGCTTCGACAAGAACCTGAACCCGTCCTTTGCGCTGGGTACCTCCACGCCGAGTGCGATTCGAATGGCCGATGCCTACGCGACCTTCGCCCAGTCGGGAACGAAGGTGGAGCCCTATTCGGTGACCAAGGTGACGTTCCAGGGTGAAGACCTGACGGGCTTCGACAAGCCCAAGCAGGAGACGGCGATGCAACCCAATGTCGCCAACAACGTGACCAAGGTGCTACAGAACGTCATCAAGAACGGTACGGGCAAGCTGGCCAGCCGGCTGAACATGCCGGCAGCGGGCAAGACCGGCACCACCGACGAGAACAAGTCGGCCTGGTTCGTCGGCTACACCAAGCAGCTGTCGACTGCCGTCACGATGTTCCGTGAGGACGCAGGGAATCCGCGTCAGCTGTCCATGAACGGTGTCGGTGGCTTCGACTCGATCCACGGTGGTGCACTGCCCACCGAGGTGTGGACCGAGTACATGCTCCAGGCGATGAAGGGCGTTACGCCGGAGACCTTCCAGCCCGCTACGCCCATCGGGCAGAAGGTGGACGAGGCAGGTATGCCGACGCCGACGCCGACGCCCACGCCGTCGGACTCCCCGTCGGAGTCTCCTTCGGAGAAGCCGAGCGATTCCGCTTCCCCGACGAACTCTCCCAGCCCGAGCCCGACAGACACCTGTTCTCCCTGGGACGTCAACTGCAAGAACAGCGGCGGGACGAGCAACGGCGGAGCTAACGGCGGAGGACCGGGCGGACCGGGTGGACCGGGCGGTGACACCGGTGGCACGAGTCCGACACCTGATCCGACGGATGCGAACGGCGGTGGCGGCCTGTTCGGCGGCCCCAGCGGCTGACGGCCGTTTCACGTGAAACGCTGAATGTTTCACGTGAAACACGGAGCCACGAAGCCCCCGCCCGGCTTGACCGGGCGGGGCTTCGCCGTCTTCTGGACAGGGTCGTACGGCAGGATGGGCCCATGACGAGCGTGCGACGAGACGAGTCGGTACGGCCGACCAGGCGGGATGAGGTGGGGGCGGCCGGCAGCGAGCTGATCGGCGGGCCGATCGGCCGACGCGCACTGCTCGGGACGCATTGGCTGACGCCGGTTCGGATCATCGCGCTCATCGCCATCGGCATGTTCGCACTGGGCATGGTGCAGAAGCTGCCCTGCTACAACGGTGGCTGGTTCTTCGGCGCCACGAGCCAGTACACCCACGCCTGCTACTCGGACATTCCCCATCTCTATGCGGGGCGGGGCTTCGCCGAGGGGCTGATCCCCTATTTCGACCGGTTGCCCGGCGATATGGAGTACCTCGAGTACCCCGTGCTCACCGGCGTCTTCATGGAGGTCGCCTCCTGGATGACACCGCACGCCGGGGGGATCCAGCACCGCGAACAGATCTACTGGCTGGTCAACGCCGGCATGCTGATGATCTGCACCGCTGTCATCGCGGTGTGTGTGACCCGTACCCACCGGCGACGCCCCTGGGACGGTCTCCTGGTCGCCCTGGCACCGGCCGCCGCCCTGACCGCCACCATCAACTGGGATCTGCTGGCGATCGCCCTGACGGCCGCCGGGATGCTGATGTGGTCCCGCAGTCGCCCGCTGGCGGCCGGCATCCTCATCGGCCTGGCTACCGCGGCGAAGCTGTATCCGGTGCTGTTGCTGGGCCCCTTGTTGGTGCTGTGCTGGCGCGCGGGCACCTGGCGCGCGTACGGGAGAGCGGCGGTCGGCGCTGCGGCCTCCTGGCTCGTGGTGAACCTGCCGGTGATGATCACGCACGATGCCGCGGGATTCCACATCCGGGAGGGCTGGGCGAAGTTCTACACCTTCAGCCAGGAACGACCCATCGACTTCGGTTCCATCTGGCTCCTGATCTCGCAGCGCACCGGCAACCCCCTGGAGAACGCCAATACCTACGCCACGCTGCTGATGATCGTGGGCTGTGGCGCCATTGGCCTGCTGGCCCTCTATGCGCCGCGCCGTCCGCGCTTCGCGCAGCTGGCCTTCCTCGTCGTCGCGCTGTTCATCCTCACGAACAAGGTCTACTCGCCGCAGTACGTCCTGTGGCTGACCCCGCTCGCCGCGCTGGCCCGGCCGCGCTGGCGGGACTTCCTGATCTGGCAGGCCTGCGAGGTCATGTACTTCCTGGGGATCTGGATGTACCTCGCCTACACGGGAAGCGGCGACAAGCACCAAGGCCTGCCGCTGGAGGGCTACCAGCTGGCCATCGTGCTGCACCTCGTGGGCACGCTCTATCTGTGCGCCGTGGTCGTACGGGACATCCTGATGCCGGAGCGCGATGTGGTCCGCAGGGACGGGGACGACGACCCCTCGGGCGGAGTCCTGGACCGCAGCCCCGATGTGTTCGTGCTCGGCCGGGCCCATCACCGTCCCCGGCACGCGGTGCACTTCGAGGGGGCGCCACAGGTGCGCTGGGGCGCCGTACGGGAATGAGCCGGCCCCTGACCCGCCACGCCAAGGGCCCGGTGCCGCAGAGAACGTCTGCGGCACCGGGCCCTTGGCGTGTGTCCGAGCAGGCGCTCGGCCGGTTCAGCGGTCCACGATGCGGTCGAACTGGGTGGTGGTGTGCCGCAGATGGGCCACCAGTTCCTCACCGACCTGCGGCTGCGGTGCGTCTCCCGGCACGAACAGGATCGACACCTGCATGTGCGGCGGCTCCGCGAACCAGCGCTGCTTCCCGGCCCACACATACGGCGCGAGGTTGCGGTTGACGGTTGCCAGGCCGGCCCGGGCCACGCCCTTGGCGCGCGGCATCACGCCGTGCAGTGCCTTGGGCGACTCCAGGCCGACACCGTGCGAGGTGCCGCCGGCCACCACGACCAAGTAGCCGTCGGAGGCCGCCTTCTGCTGGCGATAGCCGAAGCGTTCGCCCTTGGCGACCCGGGTGACATCGAGCACCGAGCCGCGGTACTCGGTGGCGTCGTGGTCGCCGAGCCACAGCCGCGTGCCGATCCGCGCGCGGAACCGTGTCTGGGGGAACTGCTGCTGGAGACGGGCGAGTTCATCGGCCTTGAGGTGGCTGACGAACATGGTGTGCAGCGGGAGTCGGGCGGCGCGGAGCCGGTCCATCCAGCCGATGACCTCCTCGACCGCGTCGGACCCGTCGGCGCGGTCCAGCGGCAGGTGCAGCGCGAAGCCCTCGAGCCGGATGTCCTCGATGGCCGCGGCCAGCTTCGGCAGATCCTCCGGCTTGACGCCATGGCGCTTCATGCTGCTCATGACCTCGATGACGACCCGGGCGCCGACCAGGCCGCCCACGCCCTCGACCGAGGAGACCGAGCGGATCGCCCGGTCGGGCAGCGGCACGGGCTCCTCGCCGTGGCGGAACGGTGTCAGAACGAGCAGGTCGCCGCTGAAGAAGTCCTTGATGCGGGCCGCTTCATAGGTCGTCCCGACCGCGAGAATGTCGGCGCCCAGGCGGGTCGCTTCATCGGCGAGGCGCTCATGGCCGAAGCCGTAACCGTTGCCCTTGCAGACCGGGACCAGCCCGGGGAACTGCTGGAAAACGCTCTGGTGATGCGCCCGCCAGCGCGCGGTGTCGACGTAGAGGGTGAGCGCCATGGCCGGGCCCGGAACCTTTCTCGTGGCTGGTGTGTCAGGAGTACGGACGGTGCGGTGAAGCGGTCAGCGGCGCGCCATGTACATGTCGAACGCCTTGTGCAGAAGCTTGTTGAGCGGGAAGTCCCACTCGCCGAGGTACTCCGCTGCCTGCCCGCCTGTGCCGACCTTGAACTGGATCAGGCCGAAAAGGTGGTCGTTCTCGTCCAGCGAGTCGCTGATGCCGCGGAGGTCGTAGACCGTGGCGCCGAGCGCATAGGCGTCCTGGAGCATCCGCCACTGCATCGCGTTCGAGGGACGGACCTCACGTCCGATGTTGTCCGAGGCGCCGTAGGAGTACCAGACGTGCCCGCCGACGACGAGCATGGTCGCCGCGGAAAGGTTCACGCCGTCGTGGCGCGCGAAGTACAGCCGCATGCGGTTGGGATCTTCGGCGTTGAGGGCCGTCCACATGCGCTGGAAGTAGCTGAGCGGCCGCGGCCGGAAGTGGTCACGGATCGCGGTGATCTCGTAGAGGCGCTGCCATTCGGCCAGGTCGTCGTAGCTTCCCTGGACGACCTCGACGCCGGCCTTCTCGGCCTTCTTGATGTTGCGGCGCCACAGCTGGTTGAAGCCCTTGTGGACCTCCTCCAGCGACCGGTCGGCCAGCGGCACCTGGAAGACGTAGCGGGGCTGTACGTCGGCGAAGCCGGCGCCGCCGTCCTCGCCCTGCTGCCAGCCCATACGGCGCAGCTTGTCGGCCACCTCGAAGGCACGCGGCTCGATATGCGTCGCCTCGACGTCCCTCAGCCGCTTGACGTCGGGGTTCTGGATGCCGGCCTTGATCGCCTGGGCGTCCCAGCGGCGGATGACCACCGGCGGGCCCATCTTCACGGTGAAGGCACCCTGCTGCTTGAGATGCTTCAGCATCGGCTGGAGCCAGTCCTCCAGATTCGGCGAGTGCCAGTTGATGACCGGCCCCTCCGGGAGGTACGCCAGGTAGAGCTTGACCTTGGGAACCTGTCGGTAGAGCACCAGGCCGGCGCCCACCATCTCGCCGCTCGCGTCGAACCAGCCCAGGCTCTCCGCCCGCCATTCGGACTTGACGTCCGCCCAGGCGGGGACCTGCATGTGGCTGGCCGCGGGCAGACTCTGGATATATGCCAGATGCTGCTCTCGGCTGATGGTCCTCAGGGTCAGGCTCATGCGGGGCGCTCCTCGGCAGGTGTGTCCCCTCGGTCGGGGCTCCGGCTCTCGCGCCGAAGCCTACTGTGACCACGGAGCGCCCCGTCTGGGCCATACGGGCCGGGGCCCCGTATGCCGCATCGGCTAGCCGATAAGGCCCCCGAAGAGGCCGCCGTGAGCCAGGCCGAGGTAGAAGCCGACGGCCGCTGCCCCGAGGCCGATGATCAACAGGAAGCGTTCGCCTGTCGTCGACGAGATGAACTGTCCCCACAGGCCGGTGCCGATTCCGATCAGGCCGGCCCAGGAGCTGATCAGGTGCAGGCTGGGAGAGAGCGTGGTGAAGATGGCGATCGCGCCGAGGACCACGGTCACAATGGCGATGGTGTTCTCGACGGGATGCGCCTTGCCGTCGCTGTTGAGAAGCGAGAGCAGACTGCGCTGGGTCCGTGCTGCCTGTGCCATGCGGCACCTCCGATGACAGGGCGGCGCACTGTAACGCCGCTCACACCCGTTGTGTTCCAGATTGAGGGGTGCACCGGGCGGATTTCAACCGGAAGGCTTCAGGCAGGTACTCTGTACGGTCTGCGCCCATGTCTGCCCGGATGACCCGGACGGGCTCGGCGCGGAACGCATACGACCCTCCTGCCACGGAACGACCGTGGCCGCTGAGTCCAAAGGAGGTGGGTTCTACATGCGTCACTACGAGGTGATGGTCATCCTCGACCCCGATCTCGAGGAGCGCGCTGTCTCCCCGCTGATCGAGAACTTCCTCTCCGTTGTCCGTGAGGGCAACGGAAAGGTCGAGAAGGTCGACACCTGGGGCCGTCGTCGTCTCTCTTACGAGATCAAGAAGAAGCCCGAGGGCATCTACTCGGTCATCGACCTGCAGGCCGAGCCTGCGGTCGTCAAGGAGCTCGACCGTCAGATGAACCTGAATGAGTCGGTCCTCCGGACCAAGGTCCTTCGTCCCGAGACCCACTGAGCGCGCAAGCGCCCAGCGGTAACCGGGTCCGAGTAGCAGCAACACCAGCAGCCAGCAGCACACCCGCCGAGAGGTTCCCCTAATGGCAGGCGAGACCGTCATCACGGTTGTCGGCAATCTTGTCGACGACCCCGAGCTGCGCTTCACCCCGTCCGGTGCGGCGGTCGCGAAGTTCCGCGTCGCGTCCACTCCCCGCACTTTCGACCGCCAGACCAATGAGTGGAAGGACGGCGAGAGCCTGTTCCTGACCTGCTCGGTGTGGCGTCAGGCGGCGGAAAACGTCGCCGAGTCCCTGACGCGGGGTACCCGCGTGGTCGTCCAGGGCCGCCTCAAGCAGCGGTCTTACGAGGACCGCGAGGGCGTGAAGCGCACGGTCTACGAGCTCGACGTCGAGGAAGTCGGCGCGAGCCTCAAGAACGCCACAGCCAAGATCACCAAGACCAGCGGTCGTGGTGGCCAGGGCGGCGGCTTCGGTGGCGGTCAGCAGGGCGGCGGCCAGGGTGGCGGCGGCTGGGGCGGCGGCCCCGGCGGCGGCCAGCAGGGTGGCGGCGGTGCTCCCGCCGACGACCCGTGGGCGACCAATGGTCCTGCCGGCGGCTCCGGTGGCGGTCAGCAGGGTGGCGGCGGTGGCTGGGGCGGTAGCTCCGGCGGTGGCTACTCGGACGAGCCGCCCTTCTAGGTCCGTACAGCTGGCTCGATTCCGCGCGGTTTCACGTGAAACCGCGCAGCGAAGCGGCCAGGGGCCTTGAGGGCGTCAGCACAAACTTCTTGAACTCATTGGAGAGAGATAATGGCGAAGCCGCCTGCTCGCAAGCCTAAGAAGAAGGTTTGCGTGTTCTGCAAGGAGAAGATCTCCTACGTCGACTACAAGGACACGAACCTGCTGCGGAAGTTCATTTCCGACCGCGGCAAGATCCGTGCCCGCCGGGTCACCGGCAACTGCACTCAGCACCAGCGTGACGTCGCCACGGCTGTGAAGAACAGCCGTGAGATGGCGCTGCTGCCCTACACGTCCACCGCGCGATAAGGGAAGGGTGACCGAATCATGAAGATCATCCTCACCCACGAGGTCTCCGGCCTCGGCACCGCCGGCGACGTCGTTGACGTCAAGGACGGGTACGCCCGTAACTACCTGGTCCCGCGTGGTTTCGCGATCCGCTGGACCAAGGGTGGCGAGAAGGACGTCGAGCAGATCCGCCGCGGTCGCAAGATCCGCGAGATCGCCACGATCGAGCAGGCCAACGAGATCAAGGGCCGGCTCGAGGGCGTCAACGTGAAGCTGGCCGTTCGCGCCGGCGACGCGGGCCGCCTGTTCGGCTCCGTCACCCCGGCCGACGTCGCCTCGGCGATCAAGGCCGCCGGTGGTCCGGACGTCGACAAGCGTCGTGTCGAGCTCGGTTCGCCGATCAAGACCCTGGGCGCGCACCAGATCTCCGTGCGTCTGCACGCCGAGGTCGTTGCGAAGCTCGGCGTCGAGGTCGTCGCCGCGTAAGCGCAGCACCACGCCGAAGGGCCGCATCCCGTCCGGGGTGCGGCCCTTTGCCGTGTGCGGGTGCCGACGGCTCGCTGTCAGTCCTCGTCCTGGGCGCGCTTGTAGAGCTTGACGACATCGTCGTCGAAGTACGCGGCGTAGGAGACATCGTCCACGTCACCGCCGCCTTCATGGCCGCCGAGAACGCCGATGACCGTGCCGGTGTGGCTCCTGGGGTCGTAGTCGGCCAGCCAGGGGCTGCCGCTCGTACCGCCCTCGAAGTCGCTGCACTTGATACGGAGCTGGGTGCTGCTGTACTTCGTGGTGCGGTTCTGGCAGGAGATCGGGGTGTCACGGCTGGTCGGATAGCCGGTGATCTTGACCTCGTTGTCGAAGCCGCGGTCGATGCCGAGCGTGTTGCCGCCCAGCACGTCCTGGATCTGCTTGCCGTTCTTCTTGTCGAGCACGAGGAAGGCGATATCGAGATCCTCGTCCTGCGACTTGGCCCAGCGGTCGTCGATGACCACCTTCTTGACCTTCCACAGGCCGGTCGGCTCTTTGCCGTTGCGGTAGTCGGGCGCGAAGACAAGATCGTCGACCGTGGTCTCGGCGTCGGGATCGAAGGCACAGTGGGCCGCGGTGATGAGCATGTTCCGGCCCGGACTCTGCACCACGCTCGCGGTGCAGAAGTGCTCGCCGGTGTCGTCCTTCTCGAAGACCGCGCCGACGCGGGCGTTCTGCTCGGTTCTGCGCGGGGTGTACGCATTGCCGTTGTCGGCCGGGGCCGTCGCGGCCGGGTCCTGGTCCTGCGGATCTTGGCCGGCTTCGCCGGACTTGCCGAAGCTGCTGCGGCCACCGAGGGCGCTTTTGCTCGTATCGGCTTCCTCCGAGGCGTAGCCCACCACGGCAGCGGCCATGCTGACGACGAACGTCAGGGGCAGCACGGACTTCCTGGCAAACGAGCGCACACGGTCATTATCGGCACCCGTTGCGTATTGCGGGAGGTCCTTCAGCGAGAGGCCCCGGTCACAATCCATCGGCCCGAGCGGGTGCGCAGCCACAGGGTGAGCATGCGGACGGTCATCATGAGTGCCATCGCCCACCACAGCGCGATCAGTCCGCCGCCGAGGACAGGTACGGCCAGCGCGGCCGGAGCGAACAGCGCCAGCGTCACCACCATGGCCCGGGCGAGATACGGCCCGTCCCCCGCACCCATGAGCACGCCGTCGAGGATGAAGACGATCCCGGAGACCGGCTGTGTCACGGCCACGACCAGGAGCGTGCTCATCAGCGGGCCCTGCACGGCGGGGTCGGAGGTGAACAGCGGGATGAACAAGGGGCGGGCGAGGGCGACCAGCACGCCGAGGACCAGGCCGGAGGCGATGCCCCACTGGACCATGCGCCGGCAGGCGGCCCTGGCACCGTCGCGGTCCTCCGCACCGAGGTACCGGCCTATGATGGCCTGCCCGGCGATGGCGATCGCGTCCAGCGCGAAGGCCAGCAGGGACCACAGCGTGAGCACGATCTGGTGGGCGGCGACCTCGGCGTCGCCGAGCCGGGCGGCGACGGCGGTGGCGATCATCAGCACAGCGCGCAGCGAGAGCGTACGTACCAGCAGCGGGACCCCGGCCTGGGCCGAGGCACGGATCCCCGCGGCGTCGGGACGCAGTGAGGCGCCGTGCCGTCGCGCACCGCGGATGACCACGACGAGGTAGACGGCGGCCATCCCGCACTGGGCGATGACCGTGCCCCAGGCGGACCCTGCGATGCCGAGCCCGGCGCCGTATACCAAGGCGACGTTGAGTGCGGCGTTGGCGGAGAAGCCGCCGATGGCGACATGGAGCGGGGTCCTGGTGTCCTGGAGCCCGCGGAGAACACCGGTCGCGGCCAGCACGACGAGCATCGCGGGGATGCCGAGCGCGCTGATGCGCAGATAGGTCGTGGCGTACGGGGCAGCGGTACCGGAGGCACCGAAGGCCTCGACGAGCCAGGGGGCGGTGGGCAGCACGGTCGCGATGACGGCGGCGCCGAGCAGCAGGGCGAGCCAGATACCGTCCATGCCCTGGCGGATGGCGGCGGGCAGATCGCCAGCGCCGACCCTGCGGGCGACCGCGGCGGTGGTGGCGTAGGCGAGGAAGACGAAGACGGAGACGGCGGTGGTGAGCAGGGCGGCGGCGACACCGAGGCCGGCGAGCTGGGGAGTGCCGAGGTGGCCGATGACGGCGCTGTCGACCATGACGAAGAGAGGTTCCGCGACCAGTGAACCGAACGCCGGCAGGGCCAGGGCGATGATCTCGCGGTCATGGCGGCGGTCGGTGCGCCGCGGGGTCGCGGGAGCCTGGGTCATGCGCTCAATGTAATCGTCCACAGGTAAGAGATGCAAACCCCTTGCAGTCCTTACTTTCCGCTGTGCGGAGTTGCCTTCCCTGTGCCGTTTGTCGCGATCTTGAATCGCAAGTGAAAGTTTTTCTCCCCCACAGCCTATGGATGAGAAAGGTGCAGGTCAGCTCGGTGGGGGTGGCGCGATTGTGTGCTTGTCCACAGAAGTTTCCCCCGGGCCGTGCACAGGATCCGGGGACTTCTCCACAGCTGTAGGGCGGTCATCCACATGGCCTGTGGATAACCAGATTGGCGGACGGTGCCCACGGGCCTACCGTGGTCCGGCACCCGCCGCCTGTTCCGGCCTGAGAAATCGTCCGAACTCGACGCGCCGTAACCGGAGTCGGGCGTCTCGATTGTCAGAGCTGTGCCGTAAGAAAGAACAGCACAGCAAGGTCCGCGTCGCGGACGGGAGGAGGTGCCGGGGTGAGCATTCCCGAGCCCATGGAAGACCCCTGGGCGGACTCCGGTCCCAGCGACCTGCTGCCGGCCGCGCGCTCCCGGCGAGGCGAGGGCAAGGGCCGCGGCCGCGGCGACCGCCAGGAGCGCGACGACGACGGCGGCGGCGGCTCCTGGAACGGCGGTTTCGAGCGGGTGCCCCCGCAGGACCTGGACGCCGAGCAGTCCGTGCTCGGCGGCATGCTGCTGTCCAAGGACGCGATCGCGGATGTCGTCGAGGTCCTCAAGGGCGAGGACTTCTACCGTCCCGCCCATGAGCTGGTCTACCAGGCGATTCTCGATCTCTACGCCAAGGGCGAGCCGGCCGACCCGATCACCATCGCCGCGGAGCTGACCAAGCGCGGCGAGATCGCGCGGGTCGGCGGCGCCTCGTATCTGCACACCCTCGTCCAGTCCGTACCGACCGCCGCGAACGCCGAGTACTACGCCGAGATCGTCCATGAGCGTGCGGTGCTGCGCCGTCTCGTCGAGGCCGGCACCCGCATCACGCAGATGGGATACGCCGCGGACGGCGATGTCGACGAGATCGTCAACAGCGCCCAGGCGGAGATCTACGCCGTCACCGAGCAGCGGACCAGCGAGGACTACCTTCCGCTCGGCGACATCATGGAGGGCGCCCTCGACGAGATCGAGGCGATCGGCTCACGCCAGGGCCAGATGACGGGCGTGCCCACGGGCTTCACCGACCTGGATTCCCTGACGAACGGCTTGCACCCCGGCCAGATGATCGTGATCGCGGCCCGCCCCGCCATGGGTAAGTCGACCCTTGCGCTGGACTTCGCGCGGGCCTGCTCGATCAAGAGCAATCTGCCGAGCGTGATCTTCTCGCTGGAAATGGGGCGCAACGAGATCGCGATGCGTCTGCTGTCCGCCGAGGCGCGGGTCGCGCTGCATCACATGCGTTCCGGCAGCATGACGGACGAGGACTGGACGCGGCTGGCGCGCCGGATGCCGGACGTCTCGGCCGCGCCGCTGTACATCGACGATTCGCCGAACCTCTCGATGATGGAGATCCGCGCGAAGTGCCGCCGGCTCAAGCAGCGCAACGAACTGAAGCTGGTGGTCATCGACTATCTCCAGCTGATGCAGTCCGGCGGCTCGAAGCGCGCCGAGAGCCGCCAGCAGGAGGTCTCGGACATGTCCCGAAACCTCAAGCTGCTGGCAAAGGAGCTGGAGCTCCCGGTCATCGCGCTCTCCCAGCTGAACCGTGGCCCCGAGCAGCGCACGGACAAGAAGCCGATGGTCTCCGACCTCCGTGAATCCGGTTCGATCGAGCAGGACGCCGACATGGTCATCCTGCTGCACCGCGAGGACGCCTACGAGAAGGAGTCCCCGCGGGCCGGCGAGGCCGACCTGATCGTGGCGAAGCACCGTAACGGCCCCACGGCGACGATCACGGTCGCCTTCCAGGGCCACTACTCACGGTTCGTGGACATGGCGCAGACGTGAGGGGGGCCTGGTAGGGCCTCGGCCTCCTCGCCCCGGGCGATCCGTGCCGTGGGCGGCGAGCTTCTCCCGCGTCCGCAGTGCAGAGTGCGCGAAGGGTGCAACAACGGCGATATCCGGACCGGTTCTCCTGAAGCGGGCGCCGCGACACGCGTCCCGCTGCGATGCTCCGGGCATGTCTGCTCTATCTGCCGAGGCTTCCTGGCCCGCCACCCTCTGTACGTCCAGGCTGTTGCTGCGTCCCGCCGAAGCCGGCGACGTGCACGCGTTCACCCGGCTGTGGACGGACCCGGAGGTCCGGCGCTTTCTCGGCGGGCCGGTCGCCGAGCAGCAGCTCGCCCTCTACCAGCAGCATTTCGCGGGACGGCCGTATGTGTTCAGCGTGACCACCCGGGACGAGGCCGTCGTGGTCGGCTCGGTGTCGGTCGAGGCGGATTCCCGGTTCGACGGCCGGCGGGAAGTGTCGTACGCCTTTCTGCCCGAGTACTGGGGCCGTGGATACGGCTGTGAGGCCGTGGCCGTCGTCGTCGGCTGGGCTCTGGAGGCCATCCCGTCACACGATCCCTCGGCCGTCGCCGTCACCCAGGAAGCCAACGTCCGCTCGCGCCGGCTTCTCGAATCCATCGGCATGCAGCCGGTCGACAGCTTCGTGGAGTTCGACGCGCCCCAGGTGATGTACTCCGCCGGCCCTCAGTGGTCCGCGCCGGCCGGTGAGTCCTCACCGGCCGGCGCGGACGAAGGCGAAGGAACGGCCGGTGGCGGGCCCGCCGGCCGGTGACCGCCGTCAGGGCGCCACGGTCAGCACGATCTTGCCGGTGGTGCGGCCGGTCTCGCCGAGGGTGTGCGCCTTTGCGGCCTCCTCGAGCGGTACGACGGTGTCGACGGCGACCCGCAGCTTTCCGCTGTCCACCAGGCCGGCGACGGCCTGTAGCCCGGCCCGGTCGGGCTCGACGAGCATGAACCCCGCACGGACCCGTGCCTCGCGCGCCTGTGCGGCCGGGAAGGTGTCGTCCAGCGGCAGGATCGAGACCAGTGTGCCGCCGGGGCGCAGGGTGCGCAGCGAACGGGCGCCGTAGTCGCCGCTGATGGTGTCGAGGACGATATCGACGTCGCGCACCGCCTCCGCGAAATCCTGCTGGGTGTAGTCGATGAGTTCATCGGCGCCCAGGCCGCGCAGGAAGTCGTGCTTGGCCTGCCGGGCGGTGCCGATGACGTACGCGCCACGGGACTTGGCGATCTGCACGGCCAGATGGCCGACGCCGCCCGCCGCGGCGTGGATCAGCACCCGCGCGCCCGGCTGGACCTGCGCGGTGTCGACCAGGGCCTGCCAGGCGGTCAGCGAGGCCAGCGGGAGTGCGGCGCCCTGGATGTGATCCAGGCTCGCCGGAAGGTGCGCGAAGTGGCGGGCGGGGGCGGTGACGTACTCGGCGTAGGCCCCGGCGGGGTGCGGGAAGCGGGGCATGCCGAAGACCTTGTCGCCCGGCGCGAAGAGGGTCACGCCGAGGCCGACCGCCTCCACCACGCCCGAGACGTCGAAGCCCAGGGTGAACGGGGCCTTGGCGCCCGTCATGAACGCGCCCTGGGAGCGCGACTTCCAGTCGGTCGGGTTGACGCCCGCGGCGTGCACCCGGACCAGGATCTCCGTCGGGCCGGGCACCGGCCGGTCGGTGGTGATCATCTTGAGGACGTCGGGGCCTCCGGCGGTGTCCTGGCTGACGGCTCGCATCTGCGGGGTCCGGGTCTCGGACATGGTGTCTCCTTCGTACGGTGCCTACGGCGGTGACCGGGCATCCGCGGCGCTGGTCGGGCGGGTTTCCCGGGGGTGCTGTCAGCTTTCCGTGGCGGCCGGGGGCCCGGCGGTGTCCTGATGGCCAACGTTTGAAAGAATCGGGTCATGCATCGCGTCGGTGTTCTCGCCCTGGACGGTGTCGTCCCCTTCGAGCTCGCTATCCCCGCGCGGATCTTCGGGGCCGCGCACGGCGCCGCCGGAGAGCCGCTCTACTCCGTCGTCACCTGTAGCCCGGACGGGCGCCCGGTGCGCGCGGAGGCCGACTACGAGATCGCGGTCGCCGAGGACGCCTCCGTCCTGGCGAGCGTGGACACCGTCGTCGTCCCGCCGTCCCGCGCGCTGGCCACGATCGCCGAGGACGGCCGGCTGCCCGATGAGCTGCGCAAGGTGCTGGAGTACATCCGGCCCGGCACCCGGATGGTGGCCATCTGTACCGGCGGGTTCGTACTGGCCGCCGCCGGGATGCTCGATCACCGGCCGGCCACCACCCACTGGCAGGAGGCCGCGCAGCTGCAACGCCTCTTCACGACCGTACGGGTCGATCCCAATGTGCTCTTCGTCGACGACGGCGATGTCCTGACCTCTGCCGGAGCCGCCGCCGGTGTCGACCTGTGTGTGCACATCGTGCGCCGTGACCACGGCAGCGCCGTCGCCAATGAAGTGGCCCGCGCGTGTGTGGTGCCGCCCTGGCGGGACGGTGGCCAGGCCCAGTTCATCCGGCTGCCCGTCCCCGCACCGTCGACGGGCGGCACGGCGGCCACCCGCGCATGGGCCCTGGAGCGTCTCGGCGATCCGCTGACCCTGACCGCCCTCGCCGCGCACGCCCGGGTCAGCGTGCGCACCCTCACCCGGCGCTTCCGCGACGAGGTCGGCATGAGCCCTGGTCAGTGGCTCGCCGGCCAGCGCATCGAACGGGCCCGGCATCTGCTGGAAACCACGGACTGGTCCATCGACCTCGTCGCCCATCACGCGGGTTTCGGCACCGGGACCTCGCTGCGCCAGCATCTGCACAGCGCCGTGGGGGTGTCGCCGCAGGTGTACCGGCGGACGTTCCGGAGCGCTGCGGAGCTGACCGCCTGAAGAGCGGCGGGCGGATCGCGGTCTTTGACCTTCAGGCTGCTTGAAGCTCCACAATCGCGTTCATGGAGGACACCGAAGAGCTGTTGACCATCGGCGCGTTTGCGCGGCGGGTGGGGCTCGCGCCGAGTGCCCTGCGGTTCTACGACGACTGCGGGGTGCTGCGTCCCGCGCGGGTGGATGCCGTGACGGGGTACCGCCGCTACGGGGCGGGGCAGGCGGAGCGGGCGGTGAAGGTGCGGCAGTTGCGTGCGGCGGGGCTGCCGCTGGTGGATGTCGCGGTCGTACTGGATGGGCCCGAGGACGCGGCGCGCGGTGTCCTGCGCACTCATCTGGAGCGGACGCGGCGGACGGCGGACGAGGCGCGGGCAGTGGTCGAGGGGTTCCTGCGGGAGGCGACCGGCGCGGCGGAGCACCGCGGGAGCTGGGTCCGGGTGCGGGTGGGCGGGGCCGAACTCGCCAGTGCGGTACGGCAGGTGGCGCCCGCGGTCGCGACCGGGGCGGACCGGGAGGAATTTCCGGTGCTGGGGTGTGTGCTGCTCGAACTCGTCGACGGCGAGGTGCGATGGGTGGCGACGGACCGCTATCGGCTGGCGGCGCGGGTGCTGCGACCGACGGCGTTCGAGGGCGGGCCGCGACGGATGCTGATCGGCGCGGATACGGCGCGGGACCTGGCGGAATGGGCTGTACGGCAGGTGACGGTCGAGGTGGAGTGCGCGGCGGACGCAGCCGCGGTCCGGTTGCGGAGCGGGTCGGACCGGCGGGAGGTGCCGGAGGGAGCCGCTGGGGATCCCGGCGCGTATCCGGACTACCGGCTGCTCCTGGAGGGCCTGGAGACGGGGCGGCATCGGGTGATCGCTGACCGGACGGGGCTGCGGGACGCGGTGACCGGGCGGGTCGGAGCGGTGTCGTTGTCGGTCGGAGCGGGGTATGGGGAGGCGGCTGACGTGGGTGGCTCGGGGGAACCGGACACCGTGGAGGACACGGTGCGGCATGAGGCCGGGCAGATGCTGGAGGTGGCGGGCGGCGGGCGTGAGCCCGTCCGGATGCGGGCGGTGCGCACGGGGCCGGCCCTGCGAATCGCCTTCGATCCAGCCGTGCTGGTGCCTGCGCTGGAGGCCGGAGTGGGGCCGGATGTGCTGCTGGAGATCACTTCGGCGGACCAGCCCGTCGTCGTCCGCTCTGCCGACCAGGGAAGTTTCACGACATGGGTGATGCCGGTGCGCGAGGGTGCCGGTGCGGGTCGTTGCGACACCGCTCGCGCCGATGACTGAGCCGACGGGACCGGGGACTGGCAGCCATGGCTGATGAGGGGAGCGGGCCGGTGGATCCGGAACTGCCGGTGGTGCGGCTGTGCGTGGAGGGGATGCGGGCCGAGGCGGACGGGCAGGCCGGCAGGGCGCTCGGCCTGTTTCAGCAGGCCTGGGAGATCGCTGCCGATGATTACGAGGCGTGTATCGCCGCGCACTATCTCGCACGGCACCAGAACTCGCCCGAGGAGACGCTCCGTTGGAACCAGGAGTGTCTGGAGCGCGCCGACCGGGTGGGCGACGAGCGGGTGGTCGGGTTCTATCCGTCGCTGTACGTGAACCTGGGGCAGGCCTGTCGGCGGCTTGGCCGAACGGCCCTGGCACACTCCTATTTCGTGCGGGCCGCCGAGCGGGTGGGTGAGGCCCCCGAGGGGCAGTACGGCGACTGGAACCGGTTCGCGATCGCGGAGGGCTTGCGGGAGACGGCTTCCGAGCCGGCCGTGGAGGTCATTGAGGGAGAGGACGCAGCCGGCGGGGATATCGCGCGGCGGCACCTCGACGCGGCGGTCGACGGGCAGGTGCGGGAGCTGGTGGCGCGGTGGTGTGCGCGGGCCGATCTCATGGCTTTGGCGCTGACGCTCCCCGCCTATCTCGGATACCTCGGAACGGAGGGGGACCGGGTGCGGCTGCGGTCTGCGCTGCACATGGTGCACGCCGCGCGCCGGCTGCCGGACGACGAGCAGACCGAACTGGGCGCCGTGATCGGTGCGGCGGCGCTGGAGTGATGCGGCGAGGATAGGGCCCGGCCGTGTCGGATCCGCCGTTGAGGAGAGTGCCATGACCATCCCACTGCCCACGGAGTCCCATGAGTCCGGACCGGCCGGCCACGGGCCGGCGGCGGGCGCTGCGCCCGCCGCGTTCGCGGAGCTGTTGCCGCAGACCCGAAGGGCGTTGCTGCACCGGCTGGCGGTCGGGCAGGCCGAGGGGCGGGCGCCCTCTCTGACGGGTGCGGTCGTCCGCGGGGGGCGAGTGGTGTGGACGGGTTCCCGGGGCTCGGTGGAGGGGGAGGCACCGCACGACGATGTGCAGTACCGGATCGGTTCGCTCACCAAGACCTTTGTCGCGGTGCTGGTATTGAGGCTGCGGGACGAGGGATTGCTGCGGCTGGAGGACCCGGTCGGCAGGCACCTGGACGGGTCTCCGGTGCCCGAGGCGACGATCGCCCAACTGCTCGCGCACAGTTCGGGGCTGGCGGCCGAGACCCGAGGTCCGTGGTGGGAGCGGACCGCGGGCGAACTGCGGCCCGAGCAGGCGGATCTCTTCGACGAGCGGCCGCAGCGGCTCCCCGCCGGACGGCGCCACCATTACTCCAACCCTGGCTATGCGCTGCTCGGCGCGCTCGTCGAACGGCTGCGGGGCGGTAGACCGTGGGACGAGGTGCTGCGGAACGAAGTGCTGGAACCGCTGGGCATGGGGCGTACGACGCTGCGGCCGGAGAGGCCGCACGCGAGGGGCTGGGCGGTCCACCCGTGGGCCGACGCCGTGCTGCCGGAGCCGGCCGAGGACACCGGCTTGATGGGCCCGGCGGGGCAGTTGTGGTCGACGCTCCAGGATCTGTGCCGGTGGGCGGCGTTTCTGCTGCGGGGCGACGGACGGGTGCTCAGCGCGTCGAGCTTGGCCGAGATGCGGACACCGGCCGTGCCGCCGGAGGTGAACGCCTGGGACGCGGGGTACGGACTGGGCGTTCAGCTCGTACGTCGGAAAGGCCGGCTGCTGGCCGGGCATGTCGGCTCGATGCCCGGGTTTCTGGCGGCGCTGTGGACCGATGCCGAGGAGGACATCGCCGGGGTCGTGCTCGCCAATTGCACCTCGGGCCCGGCGGTTGCCGCCCTCGCCGCCGATCTCACCGGGATCGTGAGCGAGCACGAGCCCCGGATCCCCGAGCCCTGGCATCCGCTGCCCGGGCCGCTGGATCCGGAACTGCTGGCGCTGACCGGGCCCTGGTATTGGGGCGCGAACCCGCACATCCTGCGGCTGCGGGACGGGCGCGGGCTGGAGCTCACGCCGCTGTCCGGGACGGGGCGGTCCTCGCGTTTCCGGGCGGAGAGGGACGGCACATGGACGGGGCTGGACGGCTATTACGCGGGCGAGACGCTGCGGGTGGTGCGGGACGAGGAGGGGTCGGTCAGCCATCTCGATCTGCATACCTTCGTGTTCACCCGCGGACCGTACGAGCCGTCGGCACCGGTGCCCGGTGGAGTGGATCCGGAGGGTTGGCGGGTGTGAGGCCCGTACGGCGGGGGCGCGGCCCGCGGACGTACAGTCGAACCAGATGTCAGGAGCCGCGCCGAGTCGGCTCGCTACCGCTGGAAGGCCCTGTGACTGCCGTGTCTGATCCGACCGCGAACGCCGCCCCGGACCTGCTCGACCTGCCTCCGCTCACCGCGGCCCACTTCGCGCGGATCGAGGACAAGGTCGCGGCCCTGATGCACACCCGCTGCGATGTCGTGGCGATGCAGGGCGAGGCGCTGCTGCCCCTGGAGGCCTGTATCCGCTCCGCCGTGCGGCCCGGCAGCACCGCGCTCAACATCATCACCGGCCCGTACGGCGAGACCTTCGGAGGCTGGCTGCGCTCCTGCGGGGCCGATGTGGTCACGGTCACCGCGCCGTTCACGGGTGCGGTCGGCCCGCGGCAGGTGGCGGACGCCTTGCAGGAGCACCCCGAGATCGACTTCGTGAGCCTGGTGCACGCGGAGGCAGCCACCGGCAACACCAACCCCGTCGCCGAGATCGGTGCCGTGGTGCGGGAGCACGGCGCGCTGCTGATGCTGGACGCGGTCGCCTCGGTCGGCGCCGAGCCGCTGCTCACCGACGAGTGGGGCGTGGACCTGTGCGTGATCGGCGGGCAGAAGGCGATGGCCGGGCCTGCCGGGGTGTCGGTGGCGTCCGTCAGCGCTCGTGCATGGGAGCGGATCGCCGCCAATGAGCAGGCTCCGCGGCGCTCGTACCTCTCGCTGCTTGACTGGAAGGAGCGCTGGATCGACGGCGGCCGCACGGCACTGCCGCATGCCCCGGCGCAGCTGGAGATGCTCGCTCTGGAACAGGCGGCGGACCGGATGAACGCCGAGGGGCTGGATGCGGTCATCACCCGGCACCGGGCGGCGGCTGCGGCGACCAGGGCCGGTGTGCGGGCGCTGGGCGGGCTCGCTCCCTACGTCGTGCGCGACGAGGACGCGGCGCCGGCGGCCACGACGCTCCGTGCACCCGAGGGAGTGGACGCCCGGGAGATCGTGACCGCCGCGCTCGCGGTGGACGCGGCGGTGCCGGTGCAGGCCGCTGCCGGAGCGCTGGCCAAGGAGATGATCCGGGTGAACCACTATGGCCGGGCTGCTGACCGGGCGGTGGTCACGGCCTCGCTGGTGGCGCTGGCGGGCGGGCTTCGTGCGCTGGGGGTTTCCGTGGATGCCGAGGGTGCCGCCCTGGCGGCGGGTGCGGCATGGGACGCGGTGGCCGCAGGCTGAGGCGAGCCGGCGCCCGGCCGTAGGGCGCGTTGTCGTGGTGGGGTCGTGTTTCACGTGAAACACGACCCCACACGTGTGTCTGGACGTGGCGTCGTCGTTTCACGTGAAACACCTGTGCCCGCGGGTCCGCCCCTCGGGGCTCGGTGTTCAGCAACCTCCGTTACGTACAGGGGAGTTGGCTGCCGCGGAAGCAGGAGAGGGCGAGGTGCCGTACGGCCGCAGAGGTGGCGTCGGCGGCATTGCGGCTGACCACGACCTCGTCCGTCGTCTGTTGTCCGTCAGGAGCAGTGCGGTGGCGTGCTCCGGCCTCCGGCCTCCGGGCTCCGGCGGCAGGCTGGACGCGAAGACGCCGTATGCGCCGTCGCTTGCGGGCCTCGGCGCAGCGGTCAGGTCATGCCGAGGGTCTTCGGCGGCTGTTCAACGCTCTTCGGTGGCTCTTCGATGGCTCGCACGTCCGTGCCGGTATCGGTCGTCGTCGGTCCGTTCCCCCGACACCGCGTGTCCGGGTCATTTAACGATCATGCTTGAAGCCTCCCGTAGAATCGGAACGAGCGACCCGTTTACAAGGGCGGCACGCGCGCACCGGATGTCGACGTTTTTCGGGAGGCCGGCGGTGGTCGAGGGTGGTGTCATGTCGTCCCGTGCGGATGCGCGGCGCAACAGGGCTCTGGTGCTCCAGGCGGCTCGATCCGCCTTCGAGGAACGGGGGTTGGGGGTTCCCCTCGGAGAGATTGCGCGCCGGGCGGGTGTCGGTGCGGGCACCGTCTACCGCCATTTTCCTTCCAAGGAAGCCCTGTTCAGGGCGACGATCGTGGAGCGAATCGAGCTTTTCACCGACACCGCGAGGGACTTGGCCGAGGTGCCGGACCCCGGCGCGGTGTTCTTTCGCTTCCTTTCCTCCGTGGTGCGGCTCGCGTCGCGGAACAAGGCGTTGTGTGACGCGCTGGAAGCGGCCGGCGCCGGTCGTTTCGAGCCGTCGCCCGGGGTCGGGCAGGACTTCGACGATGCGCTGGAAGTGCTGCTCAGGAGGGCCCAAGAGGCAGGTGACGTACGGCAGGACGTCGGGATAACGGACCTCAGGGTCCTGCTGGTGGGGTGTCTTTCGATGGAGCGGGCCAGGGCGGGAAACGGTGTGGAGGCCGGGGTGCCGGACCGGATGACGGCGCTGATGTGCGATGCGCTGCGGCCGGAGCGCGCGGTAACGAAACTGCCGGTGGAGCCGGTGAAACGTAACGAATCGCGGTGTGAGCTGTGTGGCACGGCGATCACGGCGGCGCGCATGGGGCGGCCCGCCCGCTACTGCGGTGGCGCATGCCGGCAGAAGGCACACCGGGCACGGGGACGTACCCGGCAGACGTGATCAGACGTCGCCGTGTGCCGGCCGGTGCATCGCTCAGAGCTGGAGCTTGAAGCCCAGGTGGGAGGCCTCGAACCCGAGGCGCTCGTAGAAGCGGTGCGCATCGATGCGGGTCGCGTCCGAGGTGAGCTGCACCATCTGGCAGCCGAGCGTGCGGGATTCCGCGACCGCCCACTCGATGAGCTGGGTACCGAGGCCGCTGCCGCGCTCGTCGCGGTGGATGCGCACCCCTTCGATGATGGAGCGGGTGGCGCCGCGCCGGGACAGACCGGGGATGACCGTGAGCTGGAGCGTGCCGACGGTCCGTCCCTCGCGGACCGCGACGATCTGGTGCTGCTTCGGGTCGGCGGCCAGCACCTCGAACGCGGCGCGGTACGGAGCCAGGTCGTCCGGCGATTCGCGGGTGGCGCCCAACGGGTCATCGGCGAGCATCGCGATGATAGCGGGCAGATCGGCCTCGGTCGCGCGGCGTATCTCGATATCGCTCATGGGCGCGACCTTATGCCGTGTGATCGCGGGGGCGGCAGGCAGGCAGCCGTGCCGCCCGTCAGCCGTCGGCCCGCCCCCGTCCCCGTCCCCGTTCGTCCGCATCACCCCGGCGCTACTCCGGCGGCGCGAGCGTTTCGACGGCGGTGACGAGCGGTGCCAGCTCGGGGCGCTGGGCGGCGTCCTGGAGGGCTTCACGCAGGGCGCCGTCGTGGGTGGGCCGGGCCTCCACCAGGAGCGTGAGGCCATCGGGCGTCACGTTGGTGTAGATGCCGCGCCGGTCGTCGGGGCACAGGTAGCGCGAGAGCAGCCCCCGCTCCTCGAGCCGCGTGACCAGGCGGGTCGTGGCGCTCTGGCTGAGGACCACGGAGTCCGCGACCTGGTGCATCCGTAGATGACCGCCGGGCCCGTCGTGCTGCTCGCTGAGCACATTGAGGACCGAGAACTCACGGACGCTGAGGTCGTGGCCCGTCTGGAGGGCGCGTTCGATGTGCGACTCGATACGGCCGTGCAGGGCGGAGAGCGCGCACCAGCCCTGAGCCAGTCCGGGGGCGGGCGCCGGCGGGCAGCCGGGGGCAGTCGGTGCTGCCGGCTGCGGTGCCTCCACCGTCTGCTGAGTCTCCTGCTTCTCCCGCGTCTGCTGCGTCATCGACGACCTCCTCATGGGCGCACCTCATGGGCGCACCACCAGGATAGGACACTTTCGAAATATACGGCGCTTGCAGCTAACCCGCGTCTGCAATTATTGTGTACGCTCGTAAGGAACGAACGCAATGATGTGAAGGGATCCGCCATGCCTCTCGCACTCCTGGCTCTTGCCATAGGTGCCTTTGGGATCGGAACGACCGAGTTTGCGGTCATGGGCCTGCTGCCCGACATGGCGGCCGGTTTCGGCGTCTCGATCCCACTCGCCGGATACGCGACCACTCTCTACGCCCTCGGCGTGGTCATCGGGGCGCCGCTGATGACCACCCTCGGCACCCGCTTCACCCGCAAGCAGATGCTGATGCTGCTGATGGGCCTGTTCATCGTGGGCAACCTGCTCACGGCCGTCGCACCCAACTTCGGGATCATGCTGGCCGGACGGATCGTTGCCGCGTTCACGCACGGTGCGTTCTTCGGCATCGGCGCGCTCGTCGCCGCCGACCTCGTCGCGCCCGAGAAGCGGGCCACGGCCATCTCGCTGATGTTCAGCGGCCTGACCATCGCCAACGTCGTGGGTGTACCCGCCGGCACCATGCTCAGCCAGCAGTTCGACTGGCGCACCACGTTCTACGCGATCACCGCGCTCGGTGTGATCGGCCTGCTCGGCATCGTCAAGCTGGTCCCCGCGCAGCGGGCGAAGGCGGCCTCTCCGATAGGCAGCGAACTCGCGGTCTTCCGCAATCCGCAGGTCGGTCTCGCGATGCTGATGACGATCCTGGGCTTCGGCGGTGTCTTCGCGGCCGTCACGTACCTCGCCTCGATGATGACCGAGGTCACCGGCTTCGCACCGTCCTCCGTGATCTGGCTGACGGCCATCTTCGGCCTCGGCATGGTCGGCGGAAACCTGGTCTCCGGTCGCTTCACCGACCGCGCCATGATGCCGATGCTGTTCGTGTCGATGACCGGTCTGGCGCTCTCGCTGGCCGCGTTCAACTTCACCGCGCACAACAAGATCGCCGCCATCGTCACCATCGCGCTGATCGGCATCTTCGGCTTCGCCACCGTGCCGCCGCTTCAGAAGCGGGTGATGGACCAGGCGGCCGCGGCGCCCACCCTCGCCTCGGCCGGCAATATCGCGGCCTTCAACTTCGGCAACGCGCTGGCCGCTTGGCTCGGCGGGATCGTGATCTCGGCCGGCCTCGGCTACACCGCGCCCAACTGGGTCGGGGCGCTCATGACTGCCGCGGCGCTGGGAGTGGCGATATTCGCCTCCGCTCTGGAGCGGCGTCAGAAGGGCCGTGGCCGCGTGGTGGCCGTCGGCGGATCCACCGTGGCCGCCGAAGAGCCCGTAGCAGCGGCGCACAGCTGACGGACCCGACGCCCCTACCGCCCGCCCCGCATCAGCGGTGCTACGAGCACCAGCAGACCAACGCGTACCAGCAGACCAACGAGCACCACGAGCGCGCCACGCATCACGAGCGCAGCACGCTCCACCAGCACCACTACACCCCCAAGGAACACCTCTCATGAGCACCACCACCCCTGCCACGCCCACCCCCACCTCCACCCCCACCGTCCGTCCCCTCACCACCCGCGATGCCGAGGGCCTTATCGAGACCTCCGTCCGTGCCGCCGAGGGGCTCGGCGTACGGGGCAGCGTCACCGTCCTGGATGCGGGCGGCCATCTGCTCGGCTTCCGGCGCGACGACACGGCCGTGCTGATCTCAGGGGAGACCAGCACCCGCAAGGCGTACACGGCACTCCAGTTGGACGCCCCCACCGCTGACCTGGTCGAGCTCGTACGGCCCGACGGGCTCTTCCACACGCTTCCCACGGCGTTGGACCGGCCGCTGCTCTTCCTCGCGGGTGGTGTGCCGCTCCACCGGGACGGCCGGCTGATCGGCGCGATCGGCTTCGGTGGTGGTGCCCCCGAACAGGACCACCGGATCGTCACCGAGGCGATAGCGGAGGCCGACCTCGCCTGACGGCGGCTCCGCACCAGGGCCGGTTCGTAAGCCCCGCCCTAAGGGCAAACGGCGGGGCGTCGCGGACACGCCCTAACGGACGCCCGCGCCCTTGATGCCGCTCCTTCGCGCCCGGTCGGCGCGGGCCTCGGCCGACTGTGCCTCGCGCAGTCGGCTGCCGCGTCTGGTCAGTCCCCAGGGCTTGAGGACGGAGATCGCGGTGATGAAGAGATAGGTGGCCGTGGCGACCGCCGGTGCGACGACGAGGCTGATGTCCGGGGTCGGGGTGCCCGCCGCGGCCTGGGCGGCCAGGTCGTTGATACCGGGCCGCAGGGAGAAGACCGACAGCAGCACGGTGATGAGCGTCAGCCAGAACTTGAGGTGGACCCAGCGGTGCCTGGCCAGCCCCCAAGCGGTGCGCAGCGACAGCACCAGCCCGCTGACCAGCGAGACCAGGGCGACGGGGAGGACCAGCCAGTCACCGAAGACCTTCATCGCCCGGTAGGCGACGCCTGCCATGTCGGGGGATCCGGTGGTGTAGCCGGTGATGCCGAGCGCGAGCAGCCCGAGAGTGAGACCGAGCCAGCTGACGGAGACGGCGACGTGAACGACGAGGAGAGCCCGGCGGGCGGGGCGGCTGAGCTGCTGCATGGGTTCCACGGTGGCGACCCGGGCCCCGCGGTACATCTGCCCACGGGAGTATCCGCTCGTACGCGGGCTTGAGTACGTCCCCAATACGTCCCTGATACGTCCCCAGTACGTCGGTATATCCCCCGGTACGTCCCCGAAGTGCGGTGCCGGCATCTTCCGTCTCCGGGACCCGACAGGGCGAGCGCGGCCGCACCCTCGCCCGGCCCCGGGAACCGTGCGCACCGGTCGCACCCTCCTGCGGGCCCGCCCGCGCTTTTCGCCACCGCGCGTCCTAGGCTCCGGGGCATGGGCAAGCTGCATCTGTTCGATATGGACGGGACTCTGCTCCATGGGTCCGCGGCCGCCATCGAGATCTCCCGGCAGCTCGGGCTGGACCGGGAGATTGCCGAGCTGGAACGTGGATTTGCCGCGGGTGAACTGACACCCCCGCAGTTCGCGCAGCGGGCATGCGATCTATGGGCCGCCGAGTTGACCGAACTCATGGTGGCCGCGGCTTTTGACGGCGCACCATGGCTGACCGGAATCCGGGAAGTCTGGGCGGATATCCGGGCGCGTGGGGAACGCTGCGCGGTGATTTCTCTCTCGCCGGGTTTCTTCGTCGAACGGCTGCTGCCGTGGGGAGCCGACGCGGCGCATGGTTCCCGCTGGCCCGCGTTGCCGTTCCGGGAGGCGGTGGAGCCGGCCGGCATCCTCTCGGCGGCGGCGAAGGTACGTATCGCTGATGAACTCTGTGTGCAGTACGGACTGACCCGAGCCGACTGCGTGGCATACGGCGACTCCATGTCGGACACCGAACTGTTCGCGGCAGTCGGGCAGTCCGTGGCCGTGAATGCGGATCACCATGTCAGTGGCCTTGCCTCATATGTGTACGCGGGCGGTGATCTGCGTGAGGCATACGAGCTGGTGCGTACTGGCCAGTAATTACGCGCTTTCTCCGGCGGATTCGTCCGCTGTGTGCGCTGAAAATGCACTCTGTGGGGAGGATCACTGTTATCGGAGGAGCCGCGCGGAGTGTTCCAAGATCAGGGCTTGTGGTTTTAACTACTGCCGGTATGGTCGAGTCCGGCTTGGCGGAGGGAGGGCTTCCGCGGGTGCGCGAAGGTGGGCTCAAAGCTCGTCAGCCTAGCGGCAAAGCGGCCCTCGGTTCCCGGACTTCCGACAATTTGTCCGATGTGATGAGCAGGAGTGGCATGCTGCTGACGCGGCATCTGCTCCACATTGTCGCGAGGCAGTGAGAGTTGTCCGTTTTGGAGGGTTTTGCCGGAATCGCTTGAGTCGATGAAGAATTCCGGGGCAGGCGGGGGAATTCCGGGCACTTCCGATCCACGGAAGTGCGAAGACAACCGAAAGACGTTCGAGGCGAGGCAGACCATGGACGCTCCGACCACCGCGTCGGCCGATAGCGGCTCTTCCGGCGGGAGCAGTGGCAATTGGGGTTGGTTCACTCCGCCGGCGAAGCAGTCCTCCGATGAACAGCAGGAGCGGCAAAACAGCCAGGACCGGCCACAGGACGAGGACGGCCGGGCCGAGCCGGACGGCCGGAGTGAAGACCACGACCGCAGAGACCGCCATGAGCGGAACACGAGAGACGAACGGAACGACCGGGAACAGATACCCAGTCGGCCGGTCAATCCGATCCGGCCGGTAGGCACCGCCGCCGAGCGTGAGCGAGAGCCGGAGCAGCAGCAGCCGCAGCCGCCGCAGGCTCCTGTGTCACGACACACAGCGGGCCGCCCGTCCGCGGCAGCCGTCTATCTCGAGCAGCCCTTCGCGCCCGCATACCCCGAGCAGCCCGCCGCGTACTCCGAGCAGCCCGCCCCGTACCCCGGGCAGTACCCCGAGCAGCCCGTCGCGTACTCCGAGCAGCCTGCCCCAGACCCCGGGTACGCCGCCCCGGCCCCGGCCCCGGCCTATGCGCCGCCGCGCCGCGAGGCCGAGCCCGCCAGGGGCCGGGAGCCCGAGCCCGTACACGAATCGGCGCGCCCCACGGGAGCGCCCGCGGTGAGTGTCCCCACTGGCGCCGTGCCCCCCGCACAGCCGCGCGTCCAGAACGAGGCCCCGGCCGCCGCTCCCTCTGCCTTCACCCCCAAGGCGCGTCCCGCCGCCCCCGCCCCGGAGCCCTCACTCGACGCTCTGCAAGCCTCGGCCTCGTCCGCAACACCCGCCTCCCCCGACGCGATTCTCATCCGTCGCACCATGGCCGAAATCGAGCCCGTGGCCGACAAGGTCACGTCGTACTTCTACGCGCTGCTCTTCGTCCAGTACCCCGATCTGCGGGCGCTGTTCCCCGCGTCGATGGACACCCAGCGTGACCGGCTCTTCAAGGCGCTGCTCACCGCCGCCCAGCATGTCGACGACGCCGAGGTGCTCACCGCGTACCTCGCGAACCTCGGCCGGGGGCACCGCAAATACGGCACCCAGCCCGACCACTACCCGGCGGTCGGCGAGTGCCTGCTCAACGCGCTCGCGCGCTATGCGACGTCCAGTTGGGGGCCGGAGACCCAGGCCGCGTGGGTGCGGGCCTACACCGCGATCTCACAGATCATGATCGATGCGGCTGCCGAGAACGAGGCCGTGGCCCCCGCCTGGTGGCAGGCCGAGGTCGTCTCGCACGAGCTGCGGACGCCCGATATCGCGGTGGTGATGGTCCGCCCGGACCAGCCCTACCCGTTCCTCGCGGGGCAGTACGCCAGTGTGGAAACCCCCTGGTGGCCACGGGTCTGGCGGCACTACTCCTTCGCCTCGGCGCCGCGCTCCGACGGCCTGCTCTCGTTCCACGTCAAGGCAGTCCCGGCCGGCTGGGTCTCCAATGCCATGGTCCACCGCGCCCGCCCCGGCGATGTCATCCGGCTCGGCGCCCCCGGCGGCTCGATGACCGTCGACCACAGCACGCGCAGCGGTCTGCTGTGCGTCGGCGGCGGCACCGGCATCGCACCCATCAAGGCGCTGGTCGAGGATGTCGCGGAACACGGCGTCCGGCGTCCCGTCGAGGTCTTCTACGGCGCCCGCAGCGACCATGACCTCTACGACCTCGACACCATGCTGCGCCTGGAACACACCCACCCCTGGCTCTCCGTGCGCCCGGTCGTCGCCACGGGACCCGCGGCCCGCGGCGGGACGAGCAGCGAAACCGGTCAATTGCCGGACGCGGTACGGCAATACGGACCATTCCGGGAATACGACGCCTATCTTTCCGGGCCGCCGGGGTTGATCCGCAGCGGTGTGGACGCTTTGGTGGGGGTCGGCATCCCGACCGAGCGCATACGGCACGACTCGGTGGACCAGCTGGTCTCCACAGGGGATTGAGATCTTGGCAGCACAGGTCGAACACGGTCCGACAGGGGAGGGGTGGGGCATGCCACGGCAGGAGCGCCCCGGGAGCGACGGCGAGCACTTGGTGCAGCAGAGGCTCGGTACGACCGAGCGCGCCGACCGTTTCTACCGGGACCAGGTACTGGACCATCTCAATGTCCGTATGCAGGAGTTCGTGGCCCGACAGGAGATGTTCTTCCTGGCCACGGCCGACCGGCACGGTGAATGCGATGCGACGTTCCGGGCCGGGCCGCCGGGCTTCGTCCGGGTGCTCGACGACCGGACGCTGGCGTACCCGGAATACCGTGGCAACGGTGTCATGGCGTCCATTGGGAACATCTCGGAGAACCCGCGCCTGGGCATCTTGATGGTCGACTTCACCCGTGACCGCATCGGGCTGCACATCAACGGCCGGTCGCGGGTCGTCATGGACGAGGAGATGCGGGCGCACCATCCGGGCCTGCCGGTCGACCCGATCCCCGGCCGACGTGCCCAGTTGTGGGTCACCGTCGAGGTCGAAGAGGCGTATATCCACTGTGCCAAGCACATTCCGCATCTCCAGAAGGTCCCGGCACAGCAGCGCGGGGCGCGCGCGTGGGGCACCGACGACGTCAAGCGCAAGGGCGGCGACTTCTTCGGCTCGGCGGCCGAGGCGGAGCAGCGGCCGCCCTTCCGCCGCTCCGAGCGCAAGAACGAGCATCTCCGGGGCGGACTGCACGAGGACACCGACGACGCGGTGTACCAAGCTGCGGCCCCTGCGTACGGGAGCGGCCCCGCGTACGGCGCCGGCCTGCACCCTGCCCCACGGGTCGATCCCGCGTACGACGGGGGACACAGTGCCCCGGGCCGGGGCGACTTCGTGGAGGAGCTGAACGCGGAGTTCCTCGACCGGGTCGAGCGGGTGCTCGCCCGCGCCCAGCCCCGTCGGTCCGTGGACGACGACCCCGAATTCCGCGGCTGGTTCGACCGGCGCGACGGCGGCTGATACCGCGCCTGCCGTAGCGGCGGACGCGGCGGAACGCGGTCCTCAGCCCAGATCCGGGGCGTGCATCGCCCACACGCCCTCGATGTTGCCGTCGAGGTAGTGCCGCAGCGACAGCGGCACGACCTCCACGGAGGCGATGCCGACGCGGGTGAAGGGCACCCGCACGATCTCGTACTCCCCGCAGGGGTCCTCGATCTCGGGGCCGTGCCGGCGCGAGGTGTCCATGGAGTCGAGCCGGCAGACGAAGAAGTGCTGCACCTTCACGCCGTCCACCCCACCGTCGCTGAAGTGCTCGACGGTGTCGACAAAGACCGGCACCACGTCCTTGATCTTCGCGCCCAGCTCCTCGTCCAGTTCACGGTGGAGGGCGTCGATCACGGTGGCGTCCTCGGGCTCCACACCCCCACCCGGAGTGATCCAGTACGGGGCCCGGCCCGGCTTGGTGCGTTTGATCAGAACGAGGTCCGCGCCGTCGAGCAGAATCGCGCGGGCGGTGCGTTTGACGACTGGCCGTACGTTCATAGGGGACAGATGCCGCAGTCACGGCCTGGTGAAACCCACGCCTCTCGGTCACCAGTCGACAGCGGTTCGCAGCAGCCACTCATGCGCCCGCGCGATATGCGGCAGTCCGAGCGTCCCGGTCCGTACGGCCAGGAAGTACGTCCGCAGCGGTGGTACCGGGGGGTCGAGCAGGGCCACGACTTCGCCGCTGGCCAGCGCGTCGGCGCACAGGTAGCGGGGCAGTACGGCGAGCCCCGCGCCGGCCGTGACGCAGGACAGCACGGCCCGGAGGTCCGCAGTGATCACGGCGGCGGAGGCGGCGGGCTTGGCGTCGAAGACAGCGGACCAGTAGCGCGCGATCAGCGGCAGGCTTTCGTGGACCTCGACGAGCGGCACGGGGTCCAGCACGCGGACTCCCCCGGCCCGCAGTACCGCGGACCCGCCCAGCTCGGCCGCCCAGTGCGGCGCGGCGATCAGGACATGCTCCTCGTCGCAGAGCGGGGTGGCGGTGAGCAGCCCGCCGCGCGGCCTGGTGGTGGTGACGGTCAGATCGTGGTGGCCCGCTGCCAGACCGGACAGCAGCTCCTCCGCCGGGCCGAAGGCGGTGCGTATGGACAGGCCCTGGGCGATCAGTGGGGTCAGCGCCGGGAGGGCGCGTTCGGCGAGGAACTCCGGGGGACCGGCGAAATGCAGAGTGCGGGTGACGGAGTCCCGGTCCAGGCCGGCCTCGGTGATCTCGGTGAGCGCGTCCAGGTGCGGTGCCACTTTGTGGGCGAGTTCATCGCCGATGGTGGTGGAGGTGACGCCACGGGCGTACCGGAGGAAGAGCGGGCGGCCCAACTGGCGTTCCAGCGCCCGGATCTGGCTGGTCACGGCGGGCTGGGAGAGGCCGAGCAGCGCCGCGGCGCGGGTGAAGGAGCCGGCTCGGTGCACGGTGACGAAGGTGCGCAGCAGAGCCAGATCCATCGCGTACTCCCTGCGCCTCTCGGAAGCCTGGTCGCGGGCCAACTATAAATTTGTCGATAGGGCTGTGTCGCTAGCGTGATTGGACAATGACGCTCAGTCAACTAGCCTTGTTCGAGCGGTTCGTTTCACGTGAAACGGTTGGTTTCACGTGAAACGCGTGGACTCGGGGCCATGTGGAACCGCAGGCCGGCAGGGTGACGAGGGGGGATGCCCTGCCGGCCGGCCTCACACCGCTGCCGGTGCGCCGGGTGTGAGCCGCACTCCGCTTGTTCGACTCGTTCCCCGGCTTCGGATCATGCCGGTTGTCCGGTCAGTTCTGCGCGGCCTCGTCCAGCGCCCGGATGACATCCGCGACCAGATCCTCCGGCTCCTCGACACCGACCGAGAAGCGGATGAAGCCCTCCGGGACGTCGTCGCCGCCCCAGCGGGCCCGTCGCTCGGCGCTGGACCGTACGCCTCCAAAGCTCGTTGCGTCGTCCACCAGGGTCAGCGCGGCCATGAACCGCTCCGCGTGGGCCTTGTCGGGCAGCACGAAGGACACCACGGAGCCGAAGCGACCCGGGCGCATCTGCCGGGCGGCGAGCTCATGGGACGGGTCGGACGGAAGGCCTGGGTGGCGCAGACCGGTGACCTCGGGACGGTCGGCCAGTGCCGCGGCCAGTGCCAGCGCACCCTCCGACTGCTGGCGGACGCGCAGCGCAAGGGTGGCGAGCGAGCGATGTGCGAGCCAGCTCTCCATCGGCCCGGGAATCGCGCCCACCGTCTTGCGCCACAGCCGCACGGAATCGGCCAGCGCGGCATCGCGGGTGCTGGCGTACCCCAGCAGGACGTCTCCGTGGCCGGTCAGCGCCTTGGTGCCGCTGGCGACCGAGAAGTCCGCGCCTAGGTCGAGCGGCCGCTGCCCGAGCGGAGTGGCGAGGGTGTTGTCGACGGCGACCAACGCGCCGCGGCGGTGGGCTTCGTCGGCCAGCCGCCGGATGTCACAGACATCGAGGCCGGGGTTGGACGGCGTTTCGATCCACAGCAGCCGGGCGCCGTCCAGGGCGTCGAGCTGTGCGTCGTGCGCGGTCGGAGCCGTACGGACCTCGATGCCGTAGCTCTCCAGGCGGGTGCGGACGGCCGGCAGCAGCTGGTACCCGTCGTTGGGGAGCACCACCGTGTCGCCGGTGCGCAGCTGGGAGAAGAGGACAGCGGTGATCGCTGCCATTCCGGAGGCGAAGGCGATGGTATGGGCGCTTTCATCCGGTGATTCGAGCTCACCGATGGCTTGTTCCAGGCGGGTCCAGGTCGGGTTGGCGTCGCGGCCGTAGGTGTACGGGCCGACGGCGTCGCCGGGGAGGTGGTAGTGCGCCGCGAACACCGGCCCCGGGAGGGTCGGCTCGTAGGCCTCGGGCTCCGGAAGCCCGGCACGTACGGCTCGGGTGCCGTCGCCCGTCATGCGCTCTCCTTCTCTCGCGGGGGGTGCGGGTTCCGCGCCTGGTGCCGGTCGGTGTCGTGTCCGGGTGCGTGGGCCGTGGCCACGGTACGGGCCGTGACCGTGGCGCGGACCGCGGCGAGCAGGCCGTCGCTCGCTGTCTCGACCATGTCCAGGCACTCCTCGAAGCCGGCGAAATCGCCGTAGTACGGATCGGGTACGTCGAGGTCGCCGGCGAGGCCGTGGCCGGAGGCGCGGCGGGGCTCCGGTGTAGGGCCGGTGTCTGCCATGTCCGCCGCGTACGAGCGCAGCAGACGTATCTTGGCGGCGTCCTGCGCGGTGGGGGCCAGGCTGCTCAGCTCGCGCAGATGGCCGGAGTCGAGCGCTATGACCAGGTCGAGGTGGGCGAACCAGGAGGCGTGGAACTGCCGCGCGGTGTGGGCTGTTTCATAGCCGCCCGCGCGCAGCACGGCGACCGTGCGCGGGTCGGCTCCATCGCCCTCGTGCCAGCCGCCGGTCCCTGCGCTGTCGACCTCGACCAGGCCGTCGAGTCCGTCCTCCGCGAGGCGGGCGCGGAGGACGGACTCCGCCATCGGCGACCGGCAGATGTTGCCGGTGCAGACGAAGCAGATACGGAAGGGGGCGTTCAAGGATCAGTCCTCGTCGGGAAGGATCATGTGCATCGCCCAGGCCACTATGGAGATGATCACGCCACCGAGCAATGCCGTCCAGAAGCCGCCCACATGGAAGGCGAGGTCGGCCTTGCCGGCGAGCCAGGAGGTCAGCAGCAGCACCAGCGCGTTCACGACCAGTGTGATCAGGCCGAGCGTGAGGATGAACAGGGGGAAGGACAGCAGCTTCACCACGGGCTTGACCAGGAAATTGACCAGTCCGAAGATCAGCGCGACGAGGACCAGGGTCAGTATCTTGCGGCCGGTGTTCTCGCCGGTGAGCGTGATGTCCTTGAGCAGCCAGATGGCCACGGCAAGCGCCGCGGCGTTGGCGATCGTCTTGACCAGAAAATGCTTCATGGTGAGATCGTCGCAGACGAGTCTGAATCATCAGAGGGGTGCGATCGGCATGAAGGCTTTCAGACTGGATGAGCTGGAAGTGGAACGGGCTGCGAACGACGGCGCGTATCTACAGTTCCTCCGGGAACGCAACATGTCGGTCGGGTTGTATGCGCTGGACGCCGGCAGCATCGATCCGCAGCAGCCGCATGCGCAGGACGAGGTGTATCTCGTGGTCAGCGGCCGGGCGGCGATCACCGTCGGGACGGAGACGCAGCCGGTGGCGCGGGGCAGTGTGGTCTATGTGCCGGCCGGGGTGCCCCATAAGTTCCATCACATCAGCGAGGACCTCCGGGTGATGGTGGTCTTCTCTCCTCCTGAGAGCTAAGGGTCGGGCCCCGGTACCCGTAGGGGAAGGGTCAGGGGAGGGCCGGGGCTGCGAAGCCCCCACGGCCGCGGTCCGCGTCCTAGCATCGTTGGTGCAGGGGGAACCGGAGGTGTGAGGCGACAGACATGCCGCATACGGACGGTGCCACCACCGCGACAACGGCGCAGCAGACGGACAGCGCGGTACGGACAGTGACAGCGCGACAGACAGAAAGCAGGGCAGAGCAGTGGCTGGTAAGGGGATATTCGCAGGACTTCCGTGGTGGGTCACCTGGGTCGTGGTGCCCGTCGTCCTGATCGTGGTTTTCGGCGGACTGATCACCACCGCGCTCGGTTTCCTGATCGGCGTGCTGTTCAAGGTCCTCATCGCGGCAGCCCTGATCGCCGGAGTCATCTACCTCGTCCGCAGGTCCAGTGGCTCGTCGTCCTCGTCCTCGTCGAAGAGCGACTGGTAAGCCGCGGGTTCTCCACCGACCGGTCCCCGTGCCTCGCTGTGAGCGGACGCGGGGGCCGAAGTTGGCAATCGTGAACAGCGAATCCGGTTCTCTTCCGGGCCGCCGGCCGGGTCGGCTCCGGGCGCCGTCGCCGGGCCGGATCTCCGCAGCGCCGGCCGTGGCGGGACAGGAGTCGGCGCCACCGTCTACTTAGCCGTCTACCGCAAGGGTGATGTCGAGAGGCTCGCGGTCACCGATGACCCGGAGTCTTCGTCGGGGGCGGGGTGGGCCGACTTCCGTACCGCCGCAGAGGCCCACGCGATCGGGGCAATGTCTGCTTGCACAGCTCGACCAGGTATCGAGCAGAGAGCATCACGCGCGCCATCCCGTCCCGTTGATAACGCCTTTTTCCGTGCGATCTCAGGACGAATTGCGGCACTGTTTGGATACGGTGCGTTGTCATCAGGGGTCTTTCCTGGTTCGGACATATGCCCAGGGCACGGCATGTTCGGCCCTCCCGGTCCAGGTCGGGGCGGCCGCCGGGGCGTCGGCGCTTTCTCTGCGCACGGACGAACTGCGTCGATTGCGGTCCGTTACAGACCGACTACGAAGAATGGCGGAGGCGACACTAACGACACTCGCCTTCTCTGTCAGTATCTGAAAACTCACTCCTTGTGATCTGCTTGCGCGTGGCAGACGATGGCGCCAATAGGGCTACGGGGGATGTTTCCCGGCCATCTCCGATCAAGTGCGGGGCAGTGGTTGATGACCGACACAGTTCAGGCAGAAGTGATCATGAGCTTCGTCGTCTCGGAGGAGCTCGCGTTCCGGATTCCGGTGCAGCTGGACTTTGCCAGCGCCGATCCGTACGCCGTCCGTCTCACCTTCGATCTGCCCGGAGATGCGCCCGTTACCTGGGCGTTCGGCCGGGAGCTGCTGCTGGACGGCCTGAGCCGGCAGTCCGGTGAGGGTGATGTGCGGATCGAGCCTGCCTCCCCCACACACCTCAGCGATGTCTTCATCAGCCTTCAGGTCGGCGCCGAGCGCGCGCTGTTCCGGGTGAGTGCGGCGCCGTTGGTCGCCTTCCTGGACCGTACGGACCGGCTCGTACCGCTCGGCAAGGAAGAGGTCTGCGACACCCTGGAAGCCGTACTCGACCAGATCCTCACGGAGGCCCCGGCCGGCTGACCCCGAGCCGGACGGACCGTCCACGCCGACGTCATACCGGGTACGCCGGTCCTCCCGCGTACCCGCGCACCTGTGGTGGCCCTTCCAGGCTGCGCTGCCTCCCTCCCTCGACCCGTGCCCTGCCCCTGCACGCGACACGTCGCGTGCCCGAAGTCGCCTGCCACGGGCCGCACTTATCCCCCGTCACTGCTTACGCCGCTTACCTCGTCCCCCGCGTCGGCTGGGCCGGCCCTCCGCGGTGCCTGTCGGCGCGCCGGCAGCGACGCTGGCCCCCGCATCCGCCCCGGGGCCCTGTCCGGCTCCTGCCCCGCCGTTGCTCTCCTGCCCGCCCAGGCCCTTCCGGTCCGCCGAGACGACCAGCGCTGCCAGCAGCGTCGTCAGCGGCACCGCGGCGACCAGTCCGATGCTGCCCACGAGCGTGCGGATGATCTCTTCCGCGACCACCTCGCTCGTGGCGACCGTGCCGACGCTGCTCTGTGCGATCGAGAACAGCAAAAGCAGCGGCAGTGCGGCGCCCGCGTAGGCCAGCACCAGGGTGTTGACGACGGAGGCGATGTGATCCCGGCCGATCCGCATCGCGGCGCCGTACAGCTTGCGCCAGCCGGCCGCCTGGTCCGCCTCCTTGAGCTCCCAGACCGCGGCGGTCTGCGTCACCGTCACATCGTCGAGCACACCCAACGACCCGATGATGATCCCCGCGAGCAGCAGACCGCGGATCTCGATGTCGGGGTACAGACCGTGCACCAGCCCGGTCGTGTCGTCCGTATTGCCGGTCAGTAGAGCCCAGTTGATGAATACCGAACCGAGCAGCCCGATCAGCAGCAGTGAGGCGAGGGTGCCGAGCACGGCCACCGACGTACGGGCCGTCAGCCCATGGCACAGGTAGAGCGCGATCAGCATGATCGCGCTTCCGCCGATCACCGCCACCAGCAGCGGATTGGAGCCCTGAAGGATCGCCGGGAGGATGAACAGCGTCAGGACCACAAAGCTGGCGGCCAGGGCCACCAGTGCGAGTACTCCACGCAGTCGGCCGACGATCACCACTGCGAGGGCGAAGATCCCGGCCAGCACCCACATCGGGAGCGATCGGTCGACATCGCTGACCGAGTACTGGAGATCCTTCGGCGCCTTGGGGGAGTACGCCACCACCACGTCCTGTCCGGTGGTGTAGTGGCGCAGCGCGTCCGGTGTCACCACCGTCTGGAAGGTGCGCCCGGTGTTCTCTCCCGTGGTGACCTTGATTGTCGCCTGCTGGCAGGGCTTGCCCTTGGCTGCTCCCCCGGTCGGTGGCTGTCCCGTCGGAGACGGCGGCTGGGGCTGCTGCTCGGCATGGACATCCGCACAGTTCACCTCCGCCACTTTGATGACTCTGGCCTGCTCCGTGGGCTGGTCGAAGCCGACGCCGGAGGGCTTATGGGAGGGCGCGCCGCCTGGCCACAGCACGACCAGACCGACCGCCACCGCAGCCGCGAAGGGGATCAGCACTGCGGCGATGACCTTGCGCAGATGCCGGGAGACCGGCGTGGCAGGGCCATGGCCGTGCGCGTGGGAGTGCACGGCGGACTGGTGGTGGGACTCGTGAGGGCTCACCGCCCGATCATCGCAAGAACTCGTGGGGCCCCCTGTTCACCCCGCCACATCGGCCGCTACCGTGGAGCCACCTTTGCAATCGCGGGAGCTCGGAGCACCGGGCTGAGAGGGCGCTGACCTTCGTCCCAGCGGCGTTTCACGTGAAACGCCCATGGACGGAAGCCGCTGCGTCGACCGCCGAACCTGTTACCGGGTAATGCCGGCGTAGGGAGTTGGGTCTCATGACTCTGCAGGATGCACGCACGCCCGAAAACGGAAACGGTGCCGGCGGCGGCAGTGAGCCGCAGATCGGCTGGCACAAGGGCTATGTCTCCGGATCGCGCGCGGACCTCCGGGTCCCGGTCCGGCGGGTGCACCTCACCAACGGCAAGGACGTGACGCTCTACGACACGTCGGGGCCGTACACCGACCCTCACATCGATACCGACGTCCGCCGCGGTCTGGCGCCGCTGCGGGAGAACTGGATCATTGCCCGCGGCGACACCGAGGAGTACTCGGGCCGCCCCATGCGGCCGGAGGACGACGGCCTCAAGCACACCTCGCCGCGCGGTGGACTCAAGAACCTTGACGCGGTCTTCCCGGGCCGCCCCCGCCAGCCGCGCCGCGGCCGTGACGGCGCCGCGGTCACCCAGCTCGCGTACGCGCAGCGCGGCGAGATCACCGCGGAGATGGAGTACGTCGCCCTCCGCGAGAACGTCACGCCCGAGTTCGTACGCGACGAGATCGCGGCGGGCCGCGCGGTGCTGCCGTCCAACATCAACCACCCGGAGATCGAGCCGATGATCATCGGCAAGAACTTCCTGGTGAAGGTGAACGCCAACATCGGTAATTCGGCGGTCACTTCCTCCATCGAGGAGGAGGTGGACAAGATGACCTGGGCGACCCGCTGGGGCGCCGACACGGTCATGGATCTGTCCACCGGCCGCAATATCCACACCACCCGTGAATGGGTGCTCCGCAACTCCCCCGTCCCCATCGGCACCGTCCCGCTCTACCAGGCGCTGGAGAAGGTCGACGGCAAGGCCGAGGAGCTGACCTGGGAGATCTACAAGGACACCGTCATCGAGCAGGCGGAACAGGGCGTCGACTACATGACGGTGCACGCCGGTGTGCTGCTCCGATACGTCCCGCTCACGGCCCGCCGCAAGACCGGCATCGTGTCCCGCGGCGGATCCATCATGGCCGCCTGGTGCCTGGCGCACCACCAGGAGTCGTTCCTCTACACGCACTTCGAGGAGCTCTGCGAGATCCTCGCCTCCTACGACGTCACCTACTCGCTCGGTGACGGTCTGCGCCCCGGCTCCATCGCGGACGCCAATGACGAGGCGCAGTTCGCGGAGCTGCGGACGCTCGGCGAGCTGAACACCATCGCCAAGCGGCACGGCGTACAGACGATGATCGAGGGCCCGGGACATGTCCCGATGCACAAGATCAAGGAGAACATCGACCTCCAGCAGGAGATCTGCGAGGAGGCCCCGTTCTACACGCTCGGCCCGCTGACCACCGACATCGCGCCCGCCTACGACCACATCACCTCCGGTATCGGCGCCGCGATGATCGCCTGGTGGGGCACCGCCATGCTCTGCTACGTCACGCCCAAGGAGCATCTGGGCCTGCCGGACCGTGATGACGTCAAGACCGGCGTCATCACGTACAAGATCGCGGCTCATGCGGCCGATCTGGCCAAGGGGCACCCGGGGGCCCAGGAATGGGACGACGCGCTCTCCGACGCCCGCTTCGAGTTCCGGTGGGAGGACCAGTTCAACCTGGCTCTCGACCCGGACACGGCCCGCGCCTTCCACGACGCGACGCTGCCCGCCGAGCCGGCGAAGACGGCCCACTTCTGCTCGATGTGCGGCCCGAAGTTCTGCTCGATGAAGATCAGTAGAAGCATCACAGAGCAGTTCGGTGGTGACGAGAGCTCGACGCCTGAGGAGATCGAGGCGGGGATGCTGGAGAAGTCCAAGGAGTTCGCGGCGGCCGGCAACCGCGTTTACCTGCCGCTGGCTGACTCCTGACGCGGGGGAGGGGAGCGGTGGGGCTCTTCCCGCGGCGGGTGAAGCCCGGCTCCCCCTGAGGGGCGTCGGTCTGCTGAGGCCGTCGCCCCGATCCTGGACATGATGCGTACGGCCACCAACGTGGCCGGCCAATCTGTATGCACGTTGCTTGTCGCTTCTCGTGAAGGCGTCCTCGACCGCGACGCGTACAACGTCACGAAGAGCGTCAGCCTGGACACGGCCGCTGCGGATGACGCGGAGGCGAAGATCCGCGTGCCGGCCGCCGCATGACCTGAGCTCGCCAGCTGGCTGCGCCCTCGGGGAGGGTGTGCGAACGCGATCCGTGTGCCTGGGCGCCCGATGTGGGTGGTCAGGAACACGGATCGCGTTTTTCGTGCCCGGTGGAGGCCCGGTGTGCTGTGCCGGCCGGTCCTTCTGACTGCGGGCTCATGGCCGTTGACCCCGGCTGGGGGCTGTGCGCGGACGGATCGCGTTCTTCGTGGTGTCAGAGGGCGAGGAAGGGGGCGTGGGCGGTGGAGGGTTGGAGGGTGGGGGTGCCGGCGAAGGTGGCGTTGTAGCCGCCGTTGAGGATGATCAGCGGGAGGCTGAGGATCTCGACGAGGCTTGCGGTGCCGTTGGTGTCGGTGATGGCGGTGCCCAGGAAGTGTCCGCCGGTGCTGAAGGTGATGATCTGGCCGGGGGCGGGCAGTCCGGTGACGGTGTCGGTCAGCGTGGCGGTCAGGAACGGGAAGTGGAGTTGGAGGGGGAAGAGCTGGATGAGGGCGGGGGTGGCGGTGAGGCTGGTGGCGTGCGGGGTGAGCACGGTTTGGTAGGTGAAGCAGCAGTCCAGGGTGGCGGTGCCGCCGGGGGTGGTGACGGTGACGGTGGCGGTGCCGGGGGTTCCGGGCGGGGTGGTGGCGGTGATCTGGGTGCCGGCGGGGTTGACGGAGACGGCGGTGGCGGGGACGCCGTTGAAGGTGACCGTGGCGCCGGTCAGGCCGGTGCCGGTGAGGGTGACCACGGTGCCGCCGGCCGCGGGGCCCTGTCCGGGGGTGATGCAGGTCAGCACCGGGATGGCGAGGTAGGTGAAGCCGCCGGGCACGGTGCTGGTGCCGCTCGGGGTGGTGACGGCCACGGGGCAGGTGCCGGGGGTTCCGGGCGGGGTGGTGGCGGTGATCTGGGTGCCGGCGGGGTTGACGATGACGTTGGAGGCCGGGCGGCCGCAGAGGGTGACGGTGGCGCCGGTCAGGTCGGTGCCGGTGATGGTGATGAACGTGCCGCCGGCGACCGGTCCTTGGGTGGGGGTGATGCCGGATGTGGTGGGGGCGGCGACGTAGGTGAATGCGCCGGGCAGGGAGACGGCGCCGGCCGCGGTGGTCACCACCACGGTGGCCGGGCCGGGAACGCCGGCCGGGGTGGTGGCGATGATCTGCGTGCCCGCGGCGTTGTAGAACAGGTTGGTTGCCGCGTTGCCGTTGAACGTCACCGTGGCACCGGACAGATTCGTGCCGGTGATCGTCACCACCGTGCCACCCGTGGCCGGCCCCTGCGCCGGGCTGATCGAGGTCACCGTGGGGGCGGGCAGGATGACGGTGACATTGGACGTAGCGCCGTTGGTGACGTAGACGTTGCCGTTGGGCGCCACCGCCACCGCGTTGGGGGCGCCTCCGGTGGGCACGGTGTCGGTGACGGTGTTGGCGGCACTGTCGATCACCGTCACGGTGTTCGAATTGGTGTTGGTGACGTAGACGTTGCCGTTGGGTGCTACCGCCACCGCTACCGGGGAGGTGCCGGTGGGGAGCGTGGTGGTGACGGTGTTGGTGGTGCTGTTGATCACTGTCACGTTGTTCGAGGTGGTGTTGGTGACGTAGACGTTGCCGTTGGGCGCCACCCTCACCGCACGTGGGCCGGTGCCGGCGGGGAGCGTGGTGGTGACGGTGTTGGTGGTGCTGTTGATCACCGTCACGTTGTTCGAATTGGTGTTGGCGACGTAGACGTTGCCGTTGGGTGCTACCGCCACCCCTGTCGGGCCGGTGCCGGCGGGGAGCGTGGTGGTGACGGTGTTGGTGGTGCTGTTGATCACCGTCACGTTGTTCGAAGTGGAGTTGGTGACGTAGACGTTGCCGTTAGGCGCCACCGCCACCCTCTGCGGCCTGCTGCCGGTGGGCAGGGTGTTGATGACGGTGTTGGTGGCGCTGTTGATCACCGTCACGTTGTTGGAAGTGAAGTTGGCGACGTAGACGTTGCCGTTGGGCGCCACCGCCACCGCTACCGGGCTGAGGCCGGCGGGGATGGTGACGGTTACCGCCAGGAGAGGAGCGGGCAACGGCTGGAGCGCCGGGCCCCCCTGGGCAAGGGCTGCAACGGTCGTGGCTGTGGGAAGCCCGCCCAGCAGGGAGCCCTGGGCGGGTGCGGCAGGAATCCGCGGCGTCAGCCACGGCTGAAGGGTCGTGCTCATGAGGAGCCCTCTCTTCGCGATGAAGTGGGGCTGCCCTCGACTTCCGCCCGGGCCCTGTGCGACACCAGGTATCGCGGCCCTCTCGCCGGAGGGGCGCCTTCCAGGCGTGTGGACCACACAGGCATGGGCTGCCCATCCCCCGGGGAGGGATGGGCAGCCCATCGGTTCGAACAAGTAACCCACCGGAGTGGCGGCGTCGGCAATGTCCTTGACGAATACCCACCCGGATGGCCGAGCGCCGCAAGGCGGCCGTGCCGTGCTCCGCCATCCGCTCCGTCACCAGGCGTCCGTGATCTTCGCGGCCGGTTCGGGCATGGCGGTTGACGCTGCTCAGCGTTCGGAAGAGGGGTTCACGTCGGCGGGGGCGGCGCGGGTGATGGTTGCCGCGTGCCGGGCCGCGGGGCTTGATGAGAGAGGGGAGGAGCTGATCCGGTTCGGGGAGAACGGGCTCTCTCGACTTCGAAGCCTTCTTCTTCGATCACCCGGAGTGGGATCTGATGGTCACGGCCGTGGAACACCACAGCCTCGGCTGACAGACCGATGAGCAGTACGCCGACTTCGTGACCGCGTACCGGCGGGACCTCTACGACTGGCACGGGTACGAGACGCTGCGCGGCCTCCAGGAGTTCGGCATGACGACATGACTCATGCAGAACGTGCTGGAGGATGAAGCGAGCGCGGACGAGTTTCGACGGCGGCTGCCGGCTCGCCGTTCAGCAGCTGGCTTGGGCGAGGACCATCCGGCAGGACCCCAGGGTGCGGGCATACTTCGGGTCGGTGTCGTCGACCGCCCGCTGTGCGGTGTGGATCGCCGCGCGGCGCATCTTCAGGTCGATGAAGATCAGTCAGGACATCCGCCGCGAGCACGGGGGGTGATCTGGCGATCGACGCCGAGGCCGGGATGGCCGAGAAGCCGAAGGAGTTCGCGGCGGCGGGCAACCGCGTGTACCTGCCGATCGCGGACCAGCCGGAGTTCGGACACCTGTGGCTGAGGGCCCCTACCGAGGAGGTAGGGGCCTTCCGCCGTCCCGGCCCGGGGTGGTGGCGGGCCCCAGGGCCTGTCCGGCCCTGATCCGCCGGACACCCCCCTAGTCCGACCGGTGGTCAGGCCCCCCGTAATCCGGGCTGGTGAAGTCCGGGCTGGAGTAGCGCGGGCGGGACCCCGACGAGCCGCTGTCGGGGCTGGTGAACTCGGGGCGGGTGTAGCCGAGAGTGGGAATGCGGCTCTCGGAGGACGGGGTGCGGCGCGGGACATAGCGGGCCGGGTCGTCGTCCGGGGCGGCAGTGGGGTCGGTGAGGGCCTCACGGAGAAACGGCAGCAGGCCGCGCTCCAGGAGGGCGCGGCGCCATGCCTCACGGGCGTGGTCCAGCGCCTCCCCCAGTTCATCGGCTCTGGCGGCCTGTGCGGACGAGCCGTTGCGCAGGGCCGTGACGAGGAGACCGGCCATCGCGACCAGGGTGCCTGCGGCGGTCAGTGCAGCGAAGATCCAGCCGACGCTGATCAGCGGCTGCGCCAGGGACTTGTCGGGGCTGATGGCGCGCAGCACATAACCGATGAGGAGGAAGAGGACCGCGGCGATGCCGGCCAGGACGGGGGCGAGGACGGCGACCATGGCGGTGAGTCCGGCGCCGGTGGTTTCGTCCTCGCTCAGGACCGTCTCGGTGGCCGGTCCTGGACTCCCGTCCGCCGCGCCGTTCTGCTCCGCGTCGCCCGCTTCGGGGCGGGACGGCGCGGGCGCCGGAGCGCGCACCTCGGCGCGGAGCTGTACATAGCGTTGGTATTCGGCCGTGGCGCATGCGGCAATGGCGGTGGTCGCGCTGAGCGCCATCGTGCGCAACTGCTCGGTATTGAGGTGGTTTTCCGCGGTGGTGGTGAAGTCGTCCGGGCGGTATGCGGCGGTACGCAGCGCCTCATCAAGGAGCCGCGCAAATTCCGCGCGGTCCTCGTTCAGCAGGTGCGGAGCGCTGTTCATGTGGATCCCCCGATGCTCCGTAGGGCCGTACGGCCGGCGTTGGCCGGGCAGTGGGCGGAAACGGAGGAGAGCCTGCTACGGATAGTCCGATGGTAGAGCGACTCCGGCGCGGGGTGACAGAGAGTTTACGGAATTTGAGTAATGCCACGACCGGATTGCGCCCGTGCCTCCCCCGACGGCGTGCCGACCGCCCACTGCGCAGCCTGCCGCACGCCGGTCACCATAACGCTCAGCTCGCCAGCGGAAGTTGAACGACCAAAAGCTTTCCGGCCATCGTGATGCCGCCGTCCATGGCGATGGCCAGGCCGTCCGCGTAGACATGCGGACCGTCGACCGCGACGCTGTCGCTCTCGCCCTCCTCCGTCCCGACCTCGCCCAGCAGATAGGGAATCGGGCTGTGGCCGTGTACGACGCGGTCGCCGCCGTAGGCGTCGAGGAGTTCGCGGACGGCGTCCGAGCCGGCCTCGTCGCGGAAGGCGAAGCGCTTGGTGAACTTGCGGAACAGATCCCAGACTTCGTCCGCCTCGCTGCGGGTGAGGACGTCGTGGACGGTGTCGTTGACGGCCTCGATGGAGTCGCCGTATTCGAGGTAGGCGGTGGTGTCGGAGTGCACGAGCAGATGCCCGTCCTCCTCCATCACGGCGTCCAGCCGGGCCATCCACTGGAGGTGGTGGTCCTCCAGGCGGTCCATATCGGTCTTCTGGCCGCCGTTGAGGAGCCAGGCGGCCTGGAAGGAGGCGGTGCCGGCGCCGGACTGTACGGGGGTGTCACCGAACCGCTTGGCGCCCAGCAGCAGGAGTTCGTGATTGCCCATCAGGGCCTTGCAGTAGCCGCCGGCCGCCGCGGCCTCCGCGGAGAGCTGCATGACGAGGTCGATGACCCCGATGCCGTCGGGGCCGCGGTCGGTGAAGTCGCCGAGGAACCAGAGCCGGGCGTTGCCGGCCGCCCAGTTGCCGTCGGCGTCGATCAGGCCCTCGACGGCCAGCGCCTCGCGCAGCTCGTCGTAGTAGCCGTGCACATCGCCGACGACATACAGCGGGCCCATGCCCTCGGGCGCGTCGGGCTCCTGGGCCGGTTCGGGCACCGGGACGACGGCGGGGCTGTCGATGAGGGTGTCCGTGCGGCCGGGCTCGATGACCGGGAGGTCGCGCGCGGTCGGGGTGTACTCCTCGGGCAGCTCGGCCGGCGGGGCCGCGGGCGGCACCATGGGGGGCGCCGCCGGAGGTGCGGCAGGAGGCGCGGGCGGGGCGCCGGCGGGCAGATGGAGCGGCGGGCCGGCCGGCGGCACGGGGGACCCGGCGGACGCGCCGGAGGGCACTCCGGGCGGCGGAACAGACGCCGGAGCGTTTCCCGCCATGGTCCACACCATGGGTCCCTGACTGGCCCCCTGAGTCATCGACCCCTCCACCGTCGCGCCGCCGTGCACCTCTCGGACCTTTGCCTGGTCGACGGCGGTCCGCGGTGTCGTGCGCCCATCATAGGAATGCCGATCGCGGGTTGTGACGCACCCGGGGGTGGTCAATCCGCCGGAGCCCGGCGTTCACGGCTGATTTATCCCGGGATCACCCTGTTTTTTCCTCGAAGAAGAGATCGCCCGGTCGCTCGTATGAGGGAGCACACTCAGTCGCCGGTGGGTCCTCGTGGCGGACTGACGGTCGTTCTCGGGGAACGTCGCTGGGACGAGGCCCGGACGATCAGATCCGTCGGTATGACCTGTTCGACGGGCCGGCCGTTGTCGAGCCCCTCGATGGCGTCGATGAGGATCTGTACGACGGCGGTGCCGATGCGGCGCGGCTTGAGGGACAGGGTGGTGACGGGCGGCTCGGTGGCGGCGTAGAGGGTGGACTCGCTACAGCAGACCAGCAGCAGGTCCTCCGGCACTCGCAGGCCGTACCGCCGGGCGGCGGCGAGCAGGTCCGTGCCGTTGGGGTCGAAGAGCCCGTAGACGGCGTCCGGGCGGTCCGGGCGGGCCAGCAGCCGGTCGGCGGCGACGGCTCCCGCACACGGGTCGTGTGCCGGGTAGGCCTCGTACACCGGGTCCTGACCGACCCGCTCGCACCAGCGCAGATAGGCGGTGGTCGACAGCCGCGTGTAGGTGTCGGTGGTGTTGCCCGTGAGCAGTCCGATGCGGCGGGCGCCGGCGTCGGCGAGATGGTCGAGCAGGCCGAGGACGGCCGCCTCGTGATCGTTGTCGACCCAGCCGGTGACGGGCAGTGCGCCGCCTGGGCGGCCGTCCGAGACGACGGGGATGCCGTGCCGGACGAGTTCGGTGACGACGGGGTCGCCGTCGGCGGGGTCGATGACGACGGTGCCGTCCAGGGCGACGTTGGACCACACGTCGTGGCGCGAGGTCGCGGGGAGGATGACCAGCGCATAGCCGCGGGCCAGGGCCGCTGAGGTGGCGGCTCTGGCCATCTCGGCGAAGTACGCGAATTCGGTGAAGGTGAAAGGTTCGTCCCCGTACGTGGTCACGGTCAGGCCCAGAAGTCCTGACTTGCCGGTACGGAGGGTGCGGGCGGCTGCGGACGGGCGGTAGCCCAGCCGGTCGGCCACCTCGCGGACATGGCTACGGGTGGCATCCGGAAGCCGGCCCTTGCCGTTGAGCGCGTCGGAGACAGTCGTGATCGACACACCGGCTGCGGCGGCCACGTCCCGGATGCCCGCCCGCCCCAGCCGGCGACCGGTCGACCGGCTCACCTGGTGCTTCCCTGCTGCTGTCATGGCGAGCCGATAGTAGGGCTCATTAGGGCCATTCGCGGGGCTCGGCCGACGGTGGTGAAGAGGTACGTTTCTGCATGGCGATCACCGAGCAATTCCCGGAAAAACCAAGGAAGTTGGCACGATAAGTGATCATTCTGGGGGAGGTATGGCGCCTTCGCCTGTCGATCGGCTCGGGTCACGTATCGGTCTCAAGTCACCTTGACGGGGGATGCGCGCCACGGCGTAGGCCACCGGCGCACGCCGGACTGGACGGCGCCCCCTGAGGGCTCTGCGCGGGGCTTCCCCGGCGGCGGTCAGGGGTGCCTGTGGGAGCCCGGCGCCGGACTCGGGGTGGGCCGGGGCTGCCGCCGAACGGGTCAATCCTCATAAGGTGTGCAGTATTGGAGAAGGGCAGGACGGTCGAGGAGGACCTGCGGTGAGCGAGAAGACCCCGAAGCTGCGTGCTGCGCTGGACGGCATTCCGACGTACAAGCCGGGACGGCCGGCGGCGACCGGCGGCCCCGTCACGTACAAGCTGTCCTCCAACGAGAACCCCTATCCGCCGCTGCCGGGTGTCCTGGAGAGCGCGGTGACCGCCGCCGGCGCCTTCAACCGCTACCCGGACATGGCCTGCACGGGCCTGATGGCGGAGCTGTCCGAGCGGTTCTCGGTGCCCCTGGAGCATCTGGCGACCGGCACCGGATCGGTCGGGGTGGCCCAGCAGCTGGTCCAGTCGACGGCCGGGCCCGGCGATGAAGTGATCTACGCCTGGCGATCGTTCGAGGCGTACCCGATCGTCACCCAGGTCTCCGGCGCCACGTCCGTGCAGGTCCCGCTGACCTCCGATGAGGTCCACGACCTGGACGCGATGCTCGCCGCGATCACCGACCGGACCCGGTTGATCTTCGTCTGCAACCCCAACAATCCCACCGGCACCGTCGTGCGCCGTGCGGAGCTGGAGTCCTTCCTGGACCGGGTGCCGAGCGATGTGCTGGTGGTGCTGGACGAGGCGTACTGCGAGTTCGTGCGCGATCCCGCGGTGCCCAACGGCATCGATCTCTACCGCGACCGTCCCAATGTGTGTGTGCTGCGCACCTTCTCCAAGGCGTACGGCCTGGCGGGGCTGCGGGTCGGCTTTGCGGTGGCGCATGAGCCGGTGGCCGCCGCGCTGCGCAAGACGGCGGTGCCGTTCGGCGTGAGCCAGCTGGCGCAGGAGGCGGCGGTGGCGTCGCTGCGCAGCGAGAAGGCGCTGCTGGAGCGGGTCGATGCGCTGGTGACCGAGCGGGCGCGGGTGGTGGACGGGCTGCTCGGGCAGGGCTGGACCGTTCCCGAGTCGCAGGCGAACTTCGTCTGGCTGCGGCTGGGGGACCGGACGACCGACTTCGCGGCGGCCTGTGAGCGGGCCGGTGTGGTCGTGCGGCCGTTCGCCGGCGAGGGGGTGCGGGTGACGATCGGGGAGAGCCCGGCGATGGACCTGTTCCTCCAGGCCGCGGAGGAGTTCCGCAAGGCGCTGTAAGCCCGTCGTCGGACGTGGCAGGGCATCGTGGCAACGGCGTCGTACGACATGGCAAGAGGCCGTAGGTCCCCTGACCTGCGGCCTCTTGCGTGAGGCGCGGTTTTGCGCCGCTGAGGGCGATGGCCCGGGCGCGCAGGACACCGCCGATGCGGCCCGGGACGTGGCAGGTGGAGGGCGTTCCGGTGCCCTGGATTCCGGCGTGACCGCAGTCACGTACCCCCCGGCAAATATGGCTGGGAGCCGTAGGAGATAATTGCTTGTGAATGTGAACGCGTTCACAAGCGCGTCCCGTATGGGCCCCTTTGTGTGGCGCAAATGGGGCGTTGTCGTAGTGCAACGGCGACGTAAGGAGCACGGCATGGAACTGGCGTTGGCGCCAGAGACTCTGGCGCGATGGCAATTCGGCATCACCACCGTCTACCACTTCCTGTTCGTCCCCCTGACGATCTCCCTCGCCGCTCTGGTGGCCGGACTCGAGACCGCATGGGTACGCACGGGGAAGCAGAAGTACCTCAAGGCCACCAAGTTCTGGGGCAAGCTGTTTCTGATCAACATCGCGATGGGTGTCGTCACCGGCATCGTCCAGGAGTTCCAGTTCGGTATGAACTGGTCCGCCTACTCGCGGTTCGTCGGTGACGTCTTCGGTGCCCCGCTGGCCTTCGAGGCGCTCATCGCGTTCTTCTTCGAGTCCACCTTCATCGGCCTGTGGATCTTCGGCTGGGACAAGCTGCCGAAGAAGATCCACTGCTTCTGCATGTGGATGGTCTCGATCGGCACGATCCTGTCGTCGTACTTCATCCTCGCGGCGAACTCCTGGATGCAGCACCCGGTCGGCTACAAGTACAACGCCGCGAACGGCCGTGCCGAGCTGACCGACTTCTGGAAGGTGCTGACCCAGGACACCACCCTGGTCGTCGTCTTCCACACGCTGACCGCGGCCTTCCTGACCGGCGCCGCGTTCATGGTCGGTATCGCCGCCTTCCATCTGATGCGCAAGAAGCACATCAAGGTCATGCGGACGTCGCTGCGGCTCGGGCTGATCACGCTGGTCATCGCGGGCATCCTCACCGCGATCAGCGGTGACTCGCTCGGCAAGGTCATGTTCAAGCAGCAGCCGATGAAGATGGCCGCCGCCGAGGCGCTGTGGGACAAGGAAGAGCCGGCGCCGTTCTCGGTCTTCGCCTACGGAGATGTCGACAAGGGCCACAACACGGTCGCCATCGAGATACCCGGCCTGCTCTCCTTCCTCGCGCACAACGACTTCACCTCGCCGGTCCCCGGCATCAACGACGTCAACAAGTCCGAGCAGCAGAAGTACGGTCCCGGCGACTACCGGCCCAACATCCCGGTCGCCTACTGGGGCTTCCGCTGGATGATCGGCTTCGGTATGTCGTCCTTCGCCATCGGGCTCGCCGGGCTCTGGCTCACCCGTAAGAAGTTCTGGCTGGCGCCGGGGCTGCGTACGGGGGACGAGGAGCCACCGCTCCTCGCGCTCACCAAGAACAAGGTGCTCGGTGCCCGTCTGAGCAAGTGGTACTGGTCGCTCGCCTTTGTCACTCTCGGCTTCCCGCTCCTCGCGAACTCGTGGGGATGGATCTTCACCGAGATGGGCCGCCAGCCCTGGGCCGTCTACGGCGTGCTGCGCACCTCGGACGCGGTGTCCCCGGGTGTCTCGCAGGGCGAGGTGCTCACCTCGATGATCGTCTTCACCGCGCTCTACGCGATCCTCGCCGTGGTCGAGGTCAAGCTGCTGGTGAAGTACATCAAGGCCGGCCCGCAGGAGCTCACCGACTCCGACCTCAACCCGCCCACCAAGATCGGCGGCGACAACACGGACGCCGACCGGCCGATGGCCTTCTCGTACTAGGAGGCGACTGTGCAACTCCACGACGTCTGGTTCGTCCTTATCGCCGTCCTCTGGACCGGGTACTTCTTCCTCGAAGGGTTCGACTTCGGGATCGGCATCCACACCAAGCTCCTCGCCCGTGACCGGCGGGAGAAGCGCGTACTGATCAACACCATCGGCCCGGTCTGGGACGGCAACGAGGTCTGGCTGATCAGCGCGGCCGGTGCGACCTTCGCCGCCTTCCCCGACTGGTACGCCACCCTCTTCTCCGGTTTCTATCTGCCGCTGCTGCTGATCCTCGTGTGCCTGATCGTGCGCGGGGTCGCCTTCGAGTACCGCCACAAGCGGACCGAGGAGTACTGGCAGCGGAACTGGGAGAACGCGATCTTCTGGACCTCGCTGCTGCCCGCGGTGCTGTGGGGCGTGCTGTTCGGCAACATCGTGCACGGGGTCAAGATCGACGCCCACAAGGAATACGTGGGGAGCGTTCTCGACCTGCTGAACCCCTACGCGATCCTGGGCGGGCTGCTCACGCTGACGCTGTTCACCTTCCACGGCGCGGTGTTCGCCTCGTTGAAGACGACGGGCGACATCCGGCAGCGGGCGCGCAGGATGGCGACCGTCCTCGGATTGCTCACCGCGGTACCGACGGTCGGATTCCTCGGCTGGACCCAGGCCGACAAGGGCGACGGCACCAGCCTGATCGCCATGATCGTCGCGGTGGTCGCGCTGGCCGCGGCGCTCGGGGCCAACAAGATCGGGCGCGAGGGCTGGGCGTTCGCGTTCTCCGGCATCACCGTCGTGGCCGCCGTCGCGATGCTGTTCCTGACGCTCTTCCCGAACGTCATGCCGTCCACGCTGAACGAGAGCTGGAACCTCACGGTCGGCAATGCCTCGTCCAGCCCCTACACCCTGAAGATCATCACGTGGTGTGCCGGTTTCGCCACACCGCTGGTGATGCTCTACCAAGGGTGGACGTACTGGGTGTTCCGCAAGCGGATCGGCACCCAGCACATCGCCGATGCCCACTAGCTGAGCCACCGCCCCCTCGGGGGCGGCCTCAGCAGGACGGATGTTTCACGTGAAACCGGTCGACCCGCGTCTGCTCCGCTACGCCCACGCCACCCGCGGCTTCCTCGTCGCGGTGGTGGTACTCGGGCTTGCCGGAGCGGGCCTGGTCATCGGCCAGGCGATGCTGATTGCCGAGATCGTGGTCGGGGCGTTCCAGCACGATCTCGATCTCGGCGCGCTGACCACACCGCTGGCGCTGCTCGCCGCGATCTCCGTCGGACGGGGGCTCATCGCCTGGCTCACCGAGCTGGCCGCGCACCGCGCCGGCGCGGCGGTCAAGTCCGAGCTGCGGATGCGGCTGATCGAGCGGGCGGCGCAGCTGGGGCCCGGCGCGGTGATCGTCCGTGCGGACGGCGGGGCGCAGGCCCCGGGTTCGTACGGTCCGGAGACGGCCGGCGCGGGCACGCCGGGCGGTGCGGGCACCCTGGAGATGCGCACCGGCGAACTCACCGCCCTCGCCACCCGCGGTATCGACGCCCTCGACGACTACTTCGCCCGCTATCTGCCGCAGCTGGGGCTGGCCGTCGTCGTCCCCCTCGCGGTGCTGGCCAGGATCGTCACCGGGGACTGGATCTCCGCGCTCACCATCGTCCTCACTCTTCCGCTGATCCCCCTGTTCATGATCCTGATCGGCTGGGCCACCCAGGCGCGGATGGACCGCCAGTGGCGGCTGCTCGCCCGGCTGTCCGGCCACTTCCTCGACGTCGTCGAGGGCCTGCCGACCCTCAAGGTCTTCGGCCGGGCCAAGGCCCAGGCCGCCTCCATCCGGGCCATCACCGGCGCCTACCGCCGGGCGACGCTGCGCACCCTGCGGATCGCCTTCCTCTCCTCCTTCGCGCTCGAACTCCTCGCCACCATCTCCGTCGCGCTGGTCGCGGTCGGCATCGGTATGCGGCTGGTGCACGGTGAGCTCGACCTCTACACCGGCCTGATGGTGCTGGTACTGGCGCCCGAGGCGTATCTGCCGCTGCGGCAGGTCGGTGCGCAGTACCACGCCGCGGCCGAGGGACTCTCGGCCGCGGAGGAGATCTTCGCGGTACTGGAGACACCGCTGCCCACGCCCGGCACCGCACCCGCGCCCGAGGGCACCGCGCTGGCCGTGGAGGACCTGGTGGTCCGCCACCCCGGGCGCACCGCCGACTCCCTCCCGGCGACCTCGTTCGAGGTCCGGCCCGGCGAGACCGTCGCACTGGTCGGCCCCTCCGGTGCCGGCAAGTCCACGCTGCTGAGCGTGCTGCTCGGCTTCACCGAACCGCACGGCGGCCGGGCCCTCGTCGACGGCCGGGACATCGCCTCGCTCTCCCCCGAGAGCTGGCGGCAGCGGATCGCCTGGGTTCCGCAGCACCCGCATCTGTTCGCCGGCACCATCGCCGAGAACGTACGGCTGGCGCGGCCGGACGCGGACGACGCCGCGGTGCGCACCGCCCTGGGCGACGCGGGCGCGCTGGACTTCATCGACGCGCTCCCGGACGGCATGGCGACCCGGCTCGGCGAGTCCGGTGCCGGGCTCTCGGCCGGCCAGCGCCAGCGCCTCGCGCTCGCCCGCGCCTTCCTCGCCGACCGTCCGATCCTGCTCCTGGACGAGCCCACCGCGAACCTGGACGGCGCCACCGAAGAGGCCGTCGTGGCCGCGGTCCGCCGGCTCGCGGTCGGCCGTACGGTCCTGCTCGTCGTCCACCGGCCGGCGCTGCTGGCGGTGGCGGACCGGGTGGTGCGGCTGCCGGAGCCGGCGGGGGCGGCGGCCGGTGCGGAGCCGAGGGATGCGGTGGGTGCGGGGCCGCGTGAGGGCGCGGCCGCGGCGGCTCCGCCTGCGAAGACGGCCGTGGAACCGGCCGTTGCGGACGGGGGCTCCGCTGAGGCCGAGGCCGCGGCCGAGGACTGGAACGCGGGCCCCGAGCCCGACCTCGCCCGCGGCTCGGCGCTCACCCGGCTGCGCCGGACGGCCCGTGCCCATCGGGCGCAGTTCGCGGTGGCGCTGCTGCTCGGAAGCCTCGCGCTGGGCAGTGCGGTGGGCCTGATGGCGACCTCCGGCTGGCTGATCTCGCGGGCGGCACAGCAGCCGCCGGTGCTCTATCTGATGGTGGCGGTGACCGCGACGAGGGCGTTCGGTATCGGCCGTGCGGTCTTCCGGTACGCCGAGCGGCTGGTCGCCCATGACGCGGTGTTCCGGATGCTCGCCGACGTACGCGTCGCCGTCTTCCGGCGGCTGGAGCGGCTGGCGCCGGCCGGGCTCAAGGAGCGCAGCCGGGGCGATCTGCTGTCGCGGCTGGTGGCCGATGTGGATGCGGGACAGGACTACTTCCTCCGCTGGCTGCTGCCCGCAGGGGCGGCGGTGCTGGTCGGCGCCGGGGCGGTCGGTTTCACCGGATGGCTGCTGCCGGAGGCCGGCGCGATCCTCGCCGTCGGGCTGCTGCTCGCGGGCGTGGGGGTGCCGGTGCTCTCGGGTGCGCTGGCCCGTCGGGCGGAGCGCCAAGTGGCCCCCGCCCGCGGGCGGCTGGCCACCCGTGTCGTCGATGTGCTCACCGGTACCGCCGAGTTGACGGTGGCCGGCGCCCTCCGTGCCCGTACGGATGCGGTACGGCGCGCGGACCGGGACCTGACCCGGATCGCCGCCCGCTCGGCCACCGTGGCCGGGACCGGCGCCGGGCTGTCGGCGCTGCTGTGCGGGCTGACGGTCGCCGCGGCGGCGGTGGCCGGTGTCCAGGCCGTACACGCGGGCCGGTTGACGGGCGTCGTGCTGGCCGTCGTCGTGCTCACCCCGCTCGCGGCGTTCGAGGCGGTGGCGGGGCTGCCGCTCGCCGTGCAGTACCGGCGGCGCACCCGGCATGCCGCCGAGCGGGTCTTCGAGGTGCTGGACGCCCCGGTCCCGGTGCAGGAGCCCGTCACGCCGGCCAAGGCTCCCGAGGCGCCGTTCCCGCTGGCCGTACGGGATCTGACCGCGCGCCACCCGGGACAGGACCGGCCGGCGCTGGACGGCGTCGGCTTCACCCTGACGGCAGGTCGCCGGCTCGCCGTCGTCGGCCCGTCCGGCTCCGGCAAGACGACGCTGGCGCAGGTACTGCTGCGCTTCCTGGACCGGGAGGCGGGGACGTACACGCTGGCCGGAACGGATGCCCAGGCGATGGACGGTGACGCGGTCCGGCGGCTGGTGGGGCTGTGTGCGCAGGACGCGCACCTCTTCGACAGCTCGCTGCGGGAGAACCTCAAGCTCGCCCGCCGGGACCGGCGGGACGCCGCGGGCGACGGCGACCAGGACCTGTGGGACGCGCTCGTCCGGGCCCGGCTCGCGGACTGGGTGCGCGGGCTGCCCGACGGCCTGGACACCATGGTCGGGGAGCACGGCGCCCGGCTGTCCGGCGGCCAGCGGCAGCGGCTGGCCCTGGCGCGTGCGCTGCTCGCGGACTTCCCGGTACTCGTCCTGGACGAGCCCGCCGAGCACCTCGATCTGGCCACTGCCGATGCGCTGACCGCCGATCTGCTGGCCGCGACCGAGGGCCGTACGACGGTCCTGATCACCCACCGGCTCACCGGTCTCGATGCGGTCGACGAGGTGCTGGTCCTGGACCAGGGGCGGGCCGTGCAGTGCGGGAGTTACGCGGAGCTGGCCGCGGCCGAGGGGCCGTTCCGGCGGATGCTGGAGCGCGAGCGGGCGGTGGACGCGGCGTACGGCGAGGTGCAGGTGGTGGCACAGGGCGACGCACAGCCGGTGGCATGACGCGACGCGCGGCCGGTGGCGTCAAGCGGTGCGCGGCCGGTCCCCGGCCCCGCACTGGCCTGCCCCGCATAACTGGACTTTCCCCGGAAATCAGCCGTTATTAGGCTCAAGGCATGGCAGCCACGGCAGAACCCCCACCTCCGGACCCCAGGGGCCCCGGGAGCGAGGGCGCGAGCGCGGCTCCCGACCCCATGGATGCCGCCACCGAGGCGACCCGCAGTCTCCAGGGCCTGTCGTCCGAGCTGACCGCGCGGGTGCCGCAGCTGCTGGAAGCGATGCGTACGGTCGGCGCGGGTCTTGATCTGCACATCACCCTGGACCGGATCGTGGAGACCGCCGCCGAGCTCGCCGACGCCCGCTATGCCGCGATCGGGATCATCGACGATGCCCGCGAGGGGCTGTCGGACTTTGTGACGTACGGCGTGAACGGGGCGGCGCACGAGCGGATCGGCGCGCTGCCCGACGGTCACAAGGGCCTGCTCGGCGCGCTCATCCATGATCCCAAGCCACTGCGCCTGGGCGACCTCACGAAGGACCCCCGGTCGGCCGGGTTCCCGGCCGGGCACCCGCCGATGCGGACGTTCCTCGGGGTGCCGATCCGCGTCCAGGGCGAGATCTTCGGCAATCTCTATCTGACGGAGAAGCGCGGCGGTGCGGAGTTCAGTGAGGAAGATCTGCACATGGTGCGGGTGCTGGCCACCGAGGCCGGTATCGCGATCGGCAACGCCAGGGTGCATGCGGCCACCCGGCAGCGGGAGCGGTGGATCGACGGCTCCGTGGCGGTGACCACCGAACTCCTCGCCGGCAGCGATGTCGACGACGCACTGGCGGTGGTCGCCGAGCAGGCCCGCAAGCTGGCGGACTCGGCGGCCGGCATCGTGCTGCTGCCCGACGAGGAGGGCGGTCTGGAGATCGTCGCGGTGTCGGCGGACGACCCCGCCGGGATCATGGGGACGCAGATTCCGCCCGACAGCCCGGTGGTCGAACAACTCCTCGCCGGGGAACCGGTGTTCGTGCACGACTCGGCCACCGATCCACGGATGGTCACGGATATCGCGGCCCGCTTCGGCCCCAGCATGATGCTGCCGCTCAAAAGCGGCGGACGGGTGCTCGGCACCCTGGCGACCCCGCGGGCCCGGGGCGCCCGCCCGTTCACCGGTGCCGAGCGGACGCTGGCCACCCAGTTCGCGGCGCAGGCCGCGCTGGCGCTGGTGCTGGCCGACGCCCAGCGCGACCGAGAGCGGCTGGCCGTCTACGAGGACCGCGACCGGATCGCCCGTGACCTGCACGATCTCGTCATTCAACGGCTGTTCGCGACGGGCATGATCCTGGAGAGCGCACAGCGCAGATCCGTCGTGCCCGAGGTGGCACAGGGCGTCGGCAAGGCCGTGGACGAGCTGGACGTCACCATCCAGGAGATCCGGACCGCGATCTTCGCCCTCCAACAGGGCCCGGCCGAGGCGCCGTCCGGGCTGCGGACCAGGGTTCTGCGCGAGATCGGCACCGCCGCCGTACCGCTCGGCTTCCAGCCGTCGGCCGGCTTCATCGGCCCGGTCGACTCCCGGGTCGGCGAGCTGACCGGCAAAAACCTGATCGCCGCGCTGCGTGAGGCGCTGTCGAACGCCTTCCGGCACGCCCAGGCCTCCCGGATCGAGGTCGTCGTCGACGCCACGATCCGTCTTCCGGGCGGTGCCGACGGCGTCCGTCTGACCGTCGCCGACGACGGCATCGGCATCTCGGACGGCGGTCGCCGCAGCGGCCTCAAGAACCTCGCCAAGCGCGCGGAGTCACTGGGCGGCTCCAGCTCCTACGGCCCGGGGCTGGGCGCGGCCGGCACGGGGACGATGGTCACGTGGGAGGCACCGCTGTGAGGAGCAGGGCGGGCGCCCACGTGCGGCCGGCGGCTGCCGCAGCCCCGGCCGCTTCGGTGCGCGTGGTCGGCTTCAGTGTGAGCGGGCGCCCCGTGGGCCGCCGTCATGCAGGATCCGCTCGATGACGGCCGCGACACCGTCGTCGTTGTTGGAAGCGGTACGGCCCGTAGTGGCGGCCAGCACGTCCGGGTGCGCGTTGGCCATGGCGTAGGAGGTGCCGGCCCAGCTCAGCATCTCTATGTCGTTCGGCATGTCCCCGAAGGCGACGACCTCGTCCGGGGAGATGCCCCGCTCCGCACAGCAGCGGGCCAGGGTGCCGGCCTTGCTGACGCCGGGCCCGCTGATCTCCAGGAGGGCGGTGGGGCTGGACCGGGTGAACGACGCGAGATCGCCCGCCGCTGTACGGGCCAGCTGGAGGAATGCGTCGGGGTCCAGCTCGGGGTGGTGCGCCAGCAGCTTGATCACCGGCTGGTCGGGGAAGGCGGGGCCGGCGGGATCGGTGGGGCTGTGGGCGGCATCGGACCGGCCGTCCGGCCCGCGGGTGGCGTCCGGCTCGTTCGCCTCCGGGCACAGCGTCGAGACGAAGTCGTCGGCGAGCAGCTTCTCCGCCGGCGCGACGGCCGCGGCCGGGTCCAGGAGGAGGGGTGGGTACTGCGGCTCGTAGTGGATGCCGCCGGTGCGCTCGACCGCGAACGAGGTGCCGGGCGCGGCGCTGCGCAGCGCGTCCACGACGGCCAGGGCGACGGTCCGCTCCAGGGGGCTGACCTCGACGATCCGGCCGCCGCGGTGCAGATCGACGACTGCCGCGCCGTTCGCGCAGATCGCCAGACCGTGACCGTGCACATGGTCGCTGACCACGCCCATCCAGCGGGCCGGACGCCCGGTGACGAAGAACACCTCGATGCCGGCCTGCTCCGCGGCGGCGAGCGCGGCGATCGTCCGGTCGGAGACCGTCTTGTCGTCGTACAGCAGCGTGCCGTCCAGGTCGGTGGCGATCAGCCGGGGCGCAACGGCCGTTTCGGGCGCCCGTGGTGGCGTGGCGGGGGCATCAGTCACGGGGCCATCTTCCCGTACCGCCGTGCACAGGCGTGCGGTGGGTTGCGCGCATGAGCCGGCGGCGGCGGGCCGAAGGCGTACGGGCAGGCGGGGCGGAGCCGCTCACGGCAGGGCAGCGGAGCGTCCCACCGCCCGGCCGGCCGTACGCTCGGGGGTATGCGACTGAGCACCGTGATACTCCCTGTCCGCCGTTGGTCCCAAGGCGGACGGGAGGCGTGGCAGCGCGCCGAGGAGCTGGGCTTCCACGCCGCGTACACCTATGACCACCTCTCGTGGCGGACCTTCCGGGACCAGGCCTGGTTCGGCGCCCTTCCGACGCTGACCGCGGCCGCCGCCGCGACCTCCCGGATGCGGCTGGGCACCCTCGTCACCTCGCCGAACTTCCGGCATCCGGTCACCCTCGCCAAGGAACTGATCTCGCTCGACGACATCAGCGACGGCCGGATCACCCTGGGCATCGGGGCCGGCGGCAACGGCTTCGACGCCACCGCGCTCGGCCAGGAGCCCTGGGCGCCGCGGGAACGGGCCGACCGCTTCGCCGAGTTCGTCGGGCTGCTGGACCGGCTGCTGACCCAGGATGTCGTCTCCTACGCCGGCGACCACTACTCCGGACACGAGGTCCGCAACATCCCCGGTTGTGTGCAGCGGCCGCGGCTGCCGTTCGCGGTGGCGGCCACCGGGCCGCGCGGGCTGAAGCTGGCCGCCCGGTACGGCCAGGCCTGGGTGACGACCGGCGATCCCAAGGTCTCCAACGGGGGCGGAACGCCGGACGAGTCGCGTGAGGCGATCCGCGGACAGCTCGAGCGATTGGGCAAGGCCTGTGCCGATCAGGGCCGGGACTCCGCCGACCTGAAGAAGATCATGCTGACCGGCTTCACTCCGGACAGCCCGCTGGACTCCGTCGACGCCTTTGTCGACTTCGCCGGACGCCATGCCGAGCTGGGCATCGACGAGCTGGTCCTGCACTGGCCGATCGCCGACTCGGTCTTCGAAGCCGATGTCGCGGTCTTCGAGCGGATCGCCACGGAGGCGCCGGCGCAGCTGGCCGCCCGGTAGACGGAGCATGGGCCGGCGGTCCCCTACGGACTGCCGGCCCGCGCCGGCCGGTGCTCGGCCCCTCCGGCGGCGCGGGTGCCCGGCCGCCCGGCGCGCCCGGCAGTCCCCTGGCCTGGGCTTTACCCCACATATAGCCCCGAAGAGGGAGAATCGGGACAGCGGCGCAGTGTGCGGGCCGCCGCGCGCGGTGCGAGGACGGCGCGCGGCAGTCGGCGCACTGCGCGAAGTGCGGCGTTGCGGAGGAGCCATGGCACAGACCCGATTCGCCCCGGACCGCGGGCTGACCACACGCATGGTGACGACGATGTTCTTCATCGGCCTGCTGTACGTCGTGGTCGTCGGCGTGCTGGTGGTGCTGCTCAAAGGCGCCTGGGTGGTGGTGCTGCTGATCTCGGGCGCCCTGTTCGTGGCGCAGTTCTGGTTCAGCGACCGGATCGCGGCGTTCAGCATGGGCGCGCGCGAGGTCACACCGGAGCAGGCGCCCGAGCTGCACGGCGCCGTCGACCGGCTGTGTGCGCTGGCCGATATGCCCAAGCCGCGGGTCGCGATCGCCGAGTCGGACGTGCCGAACGCGTTCGCCACCGGCCGCAGCCAGAAGAACTCGCTGGTGTGTGCCACCACCGGGCTGCTCAGGCGGCTGGAGCCGGAGGAGCTGGAGGGGGTGCTGGCCCACGAGCTCTCGCATGTCGCGCACCGCGATGTCGCGGTGATGACCATCGCCTCGTTCCTCGGCGTACTGGCCGGGATCATCACCAGGGCCGCGCTGTGGAGCGGTGTCGGCCGCAGCAACCGGGACCAGAACGCGGCCATCGCCGTGCTCATCGTGACCGCCGTGAGCGTGGCCGTCTACGCGATCAGCTTCCTGCTGACCCGGCTGCTGTCCCGTTACCGCGAGCTGTCCGCCGACCGGGCCGCCGCGCTGCTGACCGGCCGTCCCTCGGCGCTGGCCGCCGCGCTGACCAAGGTCACCGGCCAGATCGCGCGGATTCCGACCGAAGATCTGCGCAAGGCCCAGCCGTTCAACGCCTTCTACTTCGCCCCGGCGTTCAACAAGGAGAGCTTCAGCCGCCTGCTGTCCTCGCACCCGACGCTGGAGCAGCGGCTGGACCAGCTGGGCAGGATCTCGGCGGAGCTGGGGCGGGCGTGAGGGACGGTGGCGCCGGGGCGAGCGTGATGACGGGCGCAGTGGGGCCGGCCGTATCGAGCAAGGAGTAGTCGCGCATGGGTTTTCTGGACGCCATCCTCGGCCGCAGCAAGCCGGTACGTCCCGATCTCGACCAGCTGTTCGCGCTGCCGTCGGCCGCGGTGACTCTCCAGGCCGCGGCCGGATTTGAACCCACCGGCCTGGGGTCGGTGTGTTTCGCGAGCGTGGAGGGCGCGACGTTCTCGCGTATCCAGGAGGAGGCGCGCTCCCTCCTGGACGGCTCGGTGGAGTTCACACAGGACGCGTACGGCTATACGTGGCTGCTCGTACGGCATCCGCCGGAGGATGTGGCGGGCCTGGTCAACGACCTGCACGCGGTCAATACGTCCCTGGAGGAGGCGGGTTTCGGTCCACAGCTGCTGTGTTCGCTGGCCGGTTTCCGCGATGAGCGGCAGCGGTCGCTGGCGCTGGTCTACCTCTACAAGCGGGGCACGTTCTACCCCTTCTCCCCGAAGGAGGGCGGCGGCGAGAAGCGCGACAACCCGCTCGAACTCCAGGTGCGGGCGATGCTCGGGGACGATCTGACGATCGAGCAGGACCTGGCGCGGTGGTTCCCGGTGTGGGGGGCGCCGGGCCTCTGAGGGATTGCGGCCCACCCCGGCCTCTGGGGGCGCTGGTCTCGGCCCGGTCCTACGGGGGCGGTGGCTCAGCCCGGGAATTGCAGGAACTGTGCCGGTACATGGCCGGTGAGCCAGACCCCGTTGCCGCTGACCCGGAAGACATGGCCGGCGCGGTGCATGGTGGCCGCGTCGACGGTGAGGACCACGGGCTTGCCGCGCCGCGCGCCCACCCGGGTCGCGGTCTCACGGTCGGGCGAGAGATGGACGGCGTGCCGCGACATCGGCCGCAGCCCCTCGTCCCGGATGGCGGCCACACTGCGGACCACCGTGCCGTGGAAGAGCTGGGCGGGCGGTACGGCCGGCGGCAGATCGAGGTCGACACGTACCGAGTGGCCCTGCTGGGCGCGGATCCGGCCGTCCTCGATGGCGTATCGCTGCTTGTCGTTGCCGACGACGACTGCCTCCAACTCCGCCCGGGAGAAACGGAATCCATGCCGCGCGGCCGCTGCCATGAGCTCTTCCACGGGCACCCAGCCCTGGGCGTCGAGGGTGAGGCCGATCCGCTCCGGTTCATGGCGCAGATGTTTCGCCAGATACTTCGAGATGCGCACGGAGCGCTGGTTGTTCATGTCTCCAGAGTGCCGCGCAAGGCGCGCGACGGCACCTGAATTGCGGCCCGGGAGCCGCGGCAGGTGCCGGGCCGCCTCGGCGGTGCTCGCCCCGCGGACCTGTGGGATGAACCGAGGGCATCGACTGCCCTCGCCGTCCGGCCGGCCCGTCACTCCTCTTGGCTCTGCCGGCCTTCCTTGTGCTGCGCCCTCGCGAGTTCACTCGCCTTTCTCGCCTTTGCGCTGGTCACCTCGTCGGCTGCCCAACGGGCCCATTCCTCCTGGGTCGCCGACATCCGCAGGCCGTACTCCAGCGCGATCCGCCCGTAGACCGAAATCATCTCCTCGTCCCACTCGGCGGTCTCTTCGATGTGCTCGAGGGTGGCGCGGGTCCGCGCGGCGCGCTCGGCCTGATGCAGGAGATAGGTCTGTGCCTCGAGTGGTGTGACGACGCCGAGGAAGAAGACGCGCAGCACGCCGGCATGGCGCTGGGGGCCGCTGGGCTCGACCTCGGTGAGCCAGTGGCGCAGCTCCGCCATCCCGTCGTCGGTGATTGCGTATTCCTTGCGGCCGCGGGGGCCGTGGGCGGCGACCTCGACGAGGCCGGCGGTCGTGAGCTTGGTGAGCTCGCCGTACACCTGGCTCTGTGTGGCCGGCCAGACGCTCGACAGCGAGGCGTTGAACAGCTTCATCAGGTCGTATCCGCTCGCCGGGGCCTCGGCCAGCAGGCCCAGCACGGCATGTCTCAGGCTCATGGTCGGCACTTTACCTTCCACTGTTGACATGTCAAAGGTGGAGGTTCTATGTTCGACATGTCGAAGTTGGAATGTGCTGCGAGTGCGGGTGCGGCAGATGCGGCCGCTCGTCCCGGCGTCGAGGCGTGCGGTCGTGCGTGCGGGCGGTCGCGAGTGATGAGGGGGAATCATGAACTACCTGCGGAACTTCATTCCTTGGCTGGCCTTTGCGGGGGTGTCCTCCGTCGGCTGGCAGTGGGGCGCGCTCGCGGGCCTGGCGATATCCGTCGCACTGCTCGTCGCCGACCGGGCCGCCGGTCTTTCCCTCGACTACCGCCTGCTGGAGTACGGCACGATCGTGTACTTCACGGCCCTCGGCCTGCTGGCCTTCGCCCGTCCCGACAGTGGTCTTCAGCTGTACGGCAGTGCCCTGTCGATGGGCTGGCTGGCGCTCATCGCCTGGGTGTCGATCGCCGTGCGGCGGCCCTTCACGATGGCGATCGCGCGCCGGATGGCCCCGCCGGAGGTCTGGCACACCCCGCTGTTCCGCCGCATCAATGTCGTGCTCACGAGCGTGTGGGCGGTGTCCTTCACTCTCACCGCGATCGCCCAGACCGTCGTCTCCGCCTATGAGGTGAACGCCATCTTCTCGATCCTCATCCAGATCGCCGGATTCGTCCTTCCCGTCCGCTTCACCGCCGCCTACCCGGAGCGGGCCCGTGCCCGCTTCATGGAGAGCCCCGGCGCGCGGACTGGCGCCCAAGGAGGCATGGCCGCATGACCACCACACCCCCGACCACCGCCACCGAATCCCGTGCCCCCGCGCCTCATATGGCAGGCAACTTCGCCCCGGTGAAGGAGGAGCTGACCGCCTACGACCTCCCGGTCACGGGCACGATTCCGCCCGAGCTCAGCGGCTGGTTCCTCCGTAACGGTCCCAACCCGCGGGACGCCGCCACTCCGCACTGGTTCTTCGGCGACGGCATGGTCCATGGCCTGCGTCTGGAGGGCGGCCGGGCCGTCTCCTACCGCAACCGCTGGGTCCGCACCTCCACCTTCACCGACGGGGCGCGGCCGGTGGACGCGCAAGGCCGCCGCAATCTGGCGGCGGGCGTGGCCAACACCCATATCGTCCGGCACGCCGGACGCACTCTCGCGCTGGTCGAGTCGTCGTTTCCCTACGAAATCGACTGCCGCCCCGGCCATGAGCTGGAGACCCTCGGCGCCCATGACTTCGGGGGCCGGCTCACCACGGCCATGACCGCCCACCCCAAGACCTGCCCCACAACCGGCGAGCTCCATTTCTTCGGCTACGGCGGGCCCACTCCGCCCTATCTCACCTACCACCGTGCCGACGCGTCAGGGGAGTTGGTGATCAGCCGCCCCATCGATGTTCCGGGGCACACGATGATGCACGACTTCCATCTGACCGCCGGCCATGTCGTCTTCATGGACCTCCCGGTCGTCTTCGACCGCAACCGCCCCGGCATGCCGTTCCACTGGAACCCGGAGTACGGCGCCCGGCTGGGGGTGCTGCGGCGTGACGACCCCTATGGCGAGGTCCGCTGGCTGCCCATCGACCCCTGCTATGTCTTCCACGCCCTGAACGCCCACGACGACGGCGATCAGCGCATCGTTCTGTACGTGTCCCGCTACGCCGAATTCGGCGGCACGACCCCGGCCCACCTGTGGCGCTGGACGATCGATCTGGTGTCGGGCACGGTCACCGAGGAACAACTCGACGACCGGTTCTGCGAGTTCCCCAGGGTGGACGACCGGCTCGCCGGGCTGCCGGCCCGCTTCGGCCATGCCACCACCGGCGAGCTGCCGGGCAGCGGCCCGATACCCGGTGCCCTGCTCCGCTACGACCTGGAGACCGGTGCCGTCGTCCGCCATGACTTCGGTCCGGGGCGCACTCCGGCCGAAGCGGTCTTCGCCCCGGCGGACGACCGTCCGGGAGGGCCGGGCTGGCTGCTCACCTATGTCTACGACGCCTCCACGGACACCAGCGATCTCGTCGTGCTCGACGCGGAGGACATATCCGCCGACCCGGTCGCCACGGTCCATCTCCCGCAGCGAGTGCCGTACGGCTTTCATGGCAACTGGCTGCCAGATCCGGACCCGGCTAGTTGACGACACCGAAGGGCGCGGTGGGGGGACCGCGGACTGCCTGATCCTTGACAACTCAAGACTGGGTACGGGGGTGCGGGGGTGCGGGCGGGGCTGGGGGCTGGGGCTCGGCGGCCCGGCGCACTGGGGGAGGCCGGTGTGGGCGCCCGCGTGGCGGACTAGGGCTCGTTGCCGGCCTGGTGCTCGGTGTGGGTGGTGTCGGCGCCGGCCGCCTCATCGGCCGCAGGCGCCTTCCTGCTCCCGCCCGTCGACGTGGCCTGGCTCCCACACGCCGATGCGGTCCCCCCTCCGTCTGCCGCCAGGGCGTCCATGGTGCGGGCCTGCACCTCCCGGTGTGCGGCGGCGGCGATAAAGGCGGCCGCGTTCTCCGCGCCCACCAGAGCCCGCACGGCCTGCACGGCCTCGGCGGGGAGCAGCACCGCCTCGGGCACCGCTGTCGGGCCGGTCGCAGTACGGGGGTCCGTGACCTGCCCAGGGGCGGCCACCACTGCCTCCGTCAGTGCTTCCGCCACTGCTTCCGCCTTCGTCACTGCCTTTGCCGCTGTCCCTGCCCTTGCCACTGGCTCGGCCTCTGCTGGTAGTGCCTCGCTGAGGTGATGGCGCAGGTACCGGGTGGCCAGGGTGCGCATGGCGCGGGCGAGTTCGGCGTCGATGGTCTGTTGGGCCAGAGGGCGCAGCCGGCGTACGAGGGCGGCGGCCTCCGCAGCCTCGGCATCGGTGGGCGGATGGTCGAGGAAGGGCTGGAAGACATGCTCGGTGGTGAAGTCCAGGAAGCGGGAGGCGATGTGCTCGACCTGGCCGCGCAGTTCCCGCAGATGACCGGAGATCGCCAGGAGGGGGACGCCGGCGGAGTGGAGTTCGGCGGCGACGGCGAGTTCCTGCGGGCTGGGGACGAGGAACTCGTCGTCCTTGCCGGGGATCCGCTCCAGGACGCCCAGTTCGACGGCCTCGGCGATCGCTTCCTCGTCGGAGGTGCCCCCGAAGGCGGTGTCCAGGTCCGGTCGGCTGATGCGGGACGCCTCCTCATCGGTCCACGGCCCGTCGATCTCGGCGACCAGACCCAGTACCCCGCCCAGGTCGAGGCCCGCGTCCCAGGCCGCGAGGAGTTCCTTGATGCTGGCGAGGGTGTAACCACGGTCGAGCAGATCGGCGATCTGGCGCAGCCGGGCCAGATGGGTCTCGCCGTAGACGTTGGCCCGGCCACGGCGTTCCGGGCGGGGGAGCAGCCCCCGGTCCTGATAGGCGCGGATCGTGCGGACCGTGGCGCCGCTGAGGTGCGCCAGGTCCTCGATGCGGTATTCGGCCGTCGGCGGCTGCTCGGTCACTGTGGTGCTCCTCACGAGATGGCCGCGCGCTACGAGAGGGCCGCGCGGCCCACCGCGCCCACCGCGGCCCGTGCGGCCGGGGAGGACGCCAGGTAGGCGACGGCCGTGCGCAGCGACCCTTCCTGCGAGGGATGGTACGACCGCCGCAGATACCGCGGTATCGCCGCTCCCAGCGCACGCCAGGTGGGCAGCAGCCCCTTGCGTACGGCGCGGTTGTGCTCGCGCAGCGAGTAGCGGGACCGGGTGGCGAGCTGTGGATCGTTCCGGAGGAGATAGGCCGCGCCCCAGCCCCAGAGATAGAGCAGGACGGGGGCCGTCACGGCCATGCCCAGGACGCGGCGGGCATAGCGGGCGGGGTCCTCACCGCCGGTGTGCTGGTACATGTCGAAGGCGACCGCGCGGTGCTCGACCTCTTCCGCGCCGTGCCAGCGCAGCAGGTCGAGCATGACCGGGTCGGGTCCGGCGCGGTCGAGACCGTCGGCGTCCAGCACCCAGTCGCCGAGCACGGCGGTGAACTGCTCGATGGCGGCGATGACCGAGAGCCGGAAGCGCAGCCACTCCTGGTCGGACACCGGGATGCCGAAGGGGGGTTTCTCGCCCAGGAGGCAGGTGAAGAGGAAGTCGATGTGCCGGGTGTAGGGACGGGTGTCCAGGCCCTGATGGGCCAAGTGGTCGAGCACGTAGGAGTGTTGGACGCTGTGGGTGGCTTCCTGGCCAATGAAGCCCTTGACGTCCTTGAGGAGGCGCTCGTCCCGGACCAGCGGCAGGGCCTCTTTGAAGACCTTGACGAACCATCGCTCGCCCGCGGGGAGCAGCAGATGCAGCACATTGATGACATGAGTGGCAGTGGGCTCGTCCGGTATCCACAGCAGCGGAGTCTCCGCCCAGTCGAATGACACCCGGCGCGGCGATATCGGGGGGTGCGCGTCGGTGGCCGGCAGGGGGCCCGGCTGGGAGGGTGACGGGAATTGCGGCGTACTCATGCGTGGCTCCTGACGTGCGCGTTCTCCGGTTGACGGCAAGGCGGCGGCCGGGCCCGGGGCGGCCGGAAGTGTCTCCGGGCCATGGCGATGGCCACCGCCCGGGCCGTACGGCGGCGGATCCGGGACGGATGCGTGGGCGGGCGTCCGCTGGCGGATATGGGTCGGTGCGGGGCCGGGCGCTCGCCGGCGGACACGGGGCGGGGGCGGTCCGTGGAGGGGCGCCCGGCAACGGGTACCGGTACGGATGCGGAATCCAGATACGGATACAGCCACGGATATGGATACGGATACGGATACGGGCCGAGCGTCGCGCCTAGAGCCGGGGTTCGAAGCGGGCGAGGGCACGTAGCGCGCGGGGGGCGAAGCGGGACATCAGATGGGCGCCGCGTGCTTCGGGGGTGACCGGCACCACCGCCTGGTTGCGGACCACCGCACGCAGGATGGCGTCGGCGACCTTCTCCGGCGGGTAGTTGCGCAGCCGGTACATCCGCGCGGCCTTGGCCTGGCGGCGCTTCTCCTCCTCGGCCGAGACGCCGGTGAAGCGGGCCGTGGTGGTGATGCCGGTGTTGACCAGCCCCGGACAGATGGCCGAGACGCCGATGCCCTGACCGGCCAGTTCGGCTCGCAGACACTCGCTGAGCATCAGGACGGCCGCCTTCGACGTGCTGTAGGCGGGCAGCACCCTCGAGGGCTGGAAGGCGGCGGCCGAGGCGATGTTGACGATATGGCCGCCCTGTCCGCGGCGCGCCATCCGCGTGCCGAAGATCCGGCAGCCGTGGATGACGCCCCACAGATTGACGTCCAGGACCTTCTTCCAGTCCTCGGTGCTGGTCTGTAGGAAGGAGCCGGACAGGCCGATGCCGGCGTTGTTCACCAGCACGTCGACGGGCCCGTACTCGGCGTCGATCTTGTCGGCGAGCTTCTCCATCGCCGCCTCGTCGGAGACGTCGACGACCTCCGCCCAGGCCTGCGGTGCACCGATCAGCCGGGACATCTCGGCGGTCCGCGCCGCGCCCTCGGCGTCCCGGTCGACGGCGATGATCCGCGCGCCGGCCTCGGCGAAGGCGAACGCCGTCGCCCGGCCGATGCCGCCCGCCGCACCGGTCACCAGCACCAGCTGACCCCCGAACCGGTCGGCGTGCGGGCCGGACGCCACGACCTGCTTGGCGGGGTCCCCCTCTTCCTTCGCGTTGACGAACTCACCGATCCAGGAGACGAGCTGGTCGGGGCGGGTGCGCGGCACCCAGTGCTTGGCGGGGAGGGTGCGGCGTACCAGCTGGGGCGCCCACTGCTCCAGATCGTCGTACAGCCGCTGGGAGAGGAAGGCGTCGCCGGTGGGGGTGATGAGCTGGACCGGGCAGTGCGCATAGGCGTCGGCGCGGGGGCGGCGGAGCCGGGGGAGGACATTGTCGCGGTAGAGCCAGGCGCCATGGGCCGCATCGGTCGGCAGCGAAGCGGTCGGGTAGTCACCGCCCGGCACTTTCTCCACCCGCTGGAGGATCTGGGGCCAGCGCTTGCCGAGCGGGCCCTTCCATGCCAGCTCGGGCAGCACGGGCGTGTGCAGCATGTAGACGTACCAGGACTTGGCGCTCTGGTTGAGGAGTTGGGCGGCGCGCCGGGGGGTGGGGCGAGCCATCCGTTTCTTGATCCAGTGGCCGAAGTGGTCCAGGGACGGGCCCGACATGGAGGTGAAGGAGGCGATCCGGCCCTCCGTGCGCTGCACCGTGGCGAACTCCCAGGCCTGCACCGAACCCCAGTCGTGGCCGACCAGATGGACCGGGCGGTCTGGGCTGACGGCGTCGGCGACGGCCAGGAAGTCATCCGTCAGCTTCTCCAGCGTGAAGCCGCCTCGTAGCGGCTTCGGGGCGGTGGACCGCCCGCAGCCCCGGACGTCGTAGAGCACCACATGGAACCGGTCGGCCAGGCCGCGGGCGACCTCGGACCACACCTCCTTGCTGTCCGGATAGCCGTGCACCAGCAGCACCGTGGGCCGGGCCGGATCCCCCAGCTCGGCGACGCACAGCTCGATACCGCCGGTCCGCACCCAGCGCTCCCGCGCACCGTCGAGCCCCCCACCGCTTCCGGCCCCGGCCCCGGTCTCGGCTCCGGACTGCTGCACCTGACCCTCTTCCCGGCGCCGGTCCGCTCCCCGGCCGCCGCGTCCCTTCCCTCGCCCATGCTCCTGCCCACGCCCCCGAGCGGGCCCGTGCCCCTGCCCCTGACCGCGCCCCTGCCCCGGTCCCTGTCCGTCTTCCCGTCCCGTGTTCATGCGGCCTTCTCCTCCTGCCAGCGCCGCACATGCGGCAGATCGTCGTCCAGCCAAAAGGCGATTTCCTGCGGGTCCTTGGAGTCCGTGACGACCAGGATCTCCTCGAACTTCGCACCCGTTCCCCGGAATCCGAGGTGGGGTTCGACCGCCCACAGTCCCGGCTGCGGCGGGTGGTCGGAGAAGGCGTACGGGCTCCACAGCGGGGACCAGCCGTCACGGTGGCCGTGCAGCGCATCGGAGGCGAGGCCCTTGAGGGCCTGCGTGCCGAACCCGAAGAGGGTGGGGGACCAGCGGCGCTGCCGGACCCGGTCGATCTTGTGCGCGATGACGCCGAAGGGGTAGGCGCGGTGGCGGTTGGTGTAGCCCTGCCGCGCCATCAGCCGGTCGACGTCCTCGTAGATCTCCCGCAGCGGGCGCCGCTCGCGTACCTCGCGCAGGATCAGCTCCCGGTGTGCTTCGAGATCGGCGAGCAGCCGGTCGTGCACGGGGTTGAGCCCGAGGCAGCCGGAGTAGCCGATGTCGGCCGTGAAGCCCTGATGCACCGGTGCCATGTCGAGGATGAAGGCCATCCCCGGCTCCAGCTCGCGGTTGGTCGGGAAGAACTGGAGCGGTACGCGGAAGTTCACGAAAGCGGTGCGGTCGCCGAACCAGGCGAACGGCAGATGGAACCAGTCCCGCACTCCGCGTTCACGCAGCCACTCGCGCTGCATCCGTGCCGCCGCGCGCTCGGTGACCCCGGGCTTGAGCTGGGCGGCCACCGCTTCCGCGCAGGCATAGGCGAGCCGCTGGACCTCTCTGAACCCCCTCAGCCCGGCGGGGAGTTCCGGCCCGGCGGTGAGTTCTCCGGATCGTGGTGAGGTCGCTGAGGTGACTGAGGCCATCGCCAACCGTCCGTCCGTGAGCGGTGCATCGCGGTACGTGCCCGTAACTTGACACTGATGAATGTGACAATGGACGGCGGCTGCGTCAAGGGGGCGTGCGGCCGTGCACCGCGACCCCGACGCCGGGGACGCCCTCAGCAGGAGACCCCTACGGGCACGTAATACCGCAGGGGGAGGGAGATCCCATCGTCTGGTCTGACGACCGATGTGGCGGACACCACTACCGTCGATGACGTGACTGTGATCGTGACCGAAAGCCTGAGCAAGCGGTACCCGCGGGTGACCGCCTTGGACCGGCTCTCCCTTGACATCGCCCCCGGCGTGACGGGCCTGGTGGGTGCCAACGGTGCCGGCAAGTCCACCCTGATCAAGATCCTTCTCGGACTGGCCCCCGCCACCGAAGGGACCGCGCATGTCCTCGGCCTGGACGTGACCAAGGACGGCGGCACCATCCGTGAGCGGGTCGGCTACATGCCCGAGCACGACTGCCTGCCTCCGGACGTCTCGGCCACCGAATTCGTCGTGCACATGGCCCGGATGTCCGGTCTGCCGCCGACCGCCGCCCGTGAGCGCACCGCGGACACCCTGCGCCACGTCGGCCTCTACGAGGAGCGCTACCGCCCCATCGGTGGCTATTCGACGGGTATGAAGCAGCGGGTGAAGCTGGCCCAGGCGCTGGTCCACGACCCCCAGCTGGTGTTCCTCGACGAGCCCACCAACGGCCTCGACCCGGCCGGGCGGGACGAGATGCTCGGCCTGATCCGGCGCGTTCACACCGACTTCGGGATCTCCGTCCTGGTGACCTCCCATCTCCTCGGTGAGCTGGAGCGCACCTGTGACCATGTCGTCGTCATCGACGGCGGCAAACTGCTGCGCTCCTCCTCGACCGATGAGTTCACGCAGGTCACGGCCTCACTCGCGGTCGAGGTCACGGACACCGACACCCATCCGGACGGCACCGGAGCCCTGCGCGCGGCCCTGGCCGCCGCGGGAGCCACGGTCACCACCGGCGCCGCCGGCTCGGAGAGCCTCGCCTCCGCCGGGCACCTGCTGTATGTCGAGGCGGCCGGTGAGGAGACCTACGACCTGGTGCGGGACACCGTTGCCGGACTCGGGCTCGGCCTGGTCCGGATGGAACAGCGCCGGCACCAGATTGCCGAGGTCTTCCGCGACGCGGATGCGGCGCAGGCCACCCCCGCCACCGCAGGCGCCCCGAGCGCCCCGTATGCCACCCAGGACGGAGGCGCCCACGATGTCGCCTGAGCCCATGACGCCGGCGTCCACGACGTCCGTATCCGCCGCGCCGGGCGGCGCCTATATCCACAACATCGGCTACCGCCACTACGACGGCCCCCGCCTGGGCCGCGCCTACGCCCGCCGGTCGCTCTTCTCGCAGAGCCTGCGCGGCGCCTACGGTCTGGGCCGTTCGGCCAAGAGCAAGGTGCTGCCGATGCTGCTCTTCGCGGTGATGGTCCTGCCTGCCGCGATCATGGTCGCGGTGGCGGTGTTCACCAAGGCCTCCAGCCTCCCGGTCGACTACTCCCGCTACGCCGTCTTCCTCCAGGCCGTCATCGGCCTCTATCTGGCGGCCCAGGCCCCGCAGTCGGTCTCGCGCGATCTGCGCTTCAAGTCGATACCGCTGTATTTCTCCCGCCCCATCGAGCGGGTCGACTATGTGGCCTCGAAGTTCGCGGCGATGGCGAGCGCCCTGCTCATTCTCACGGGCGCCCCGCTGGTGGTCCTCTACGTCGGGGCGCTGCTGGCGAAGCTCGACTTCGTCGACCAGACCAAGGGGCTGGCGCAGGGACTGGTCTCCGTGGTGCTGCTCTCGCTGCTGTTCGCCGGGATCGGCCTGGTCGTCTCCGCGGTCACACCCCGCCGGGGCTTCGGCGTCGCCGCCGTGATCGCCGTACTCACCATTCCCTACGGTGCGGTGAGCGCCGTCCAGGGGATCGCGTTCGTCCAGGGCAACGAGGCCGCTGTCGGCTGGCTGGGGCTGTTCTCCCCCATCACGCTGATCGACGGAGTGCAGTCGACATTCCTCGGCGGCACCAGCTCCTTCCCCAACAACCTGGCGCCGTCGACCGGTGCCGGTTTTGTCTATCTCCTCGTCACGCTGACCGTGATCACCGGCTGCTATGCCCTGCTGCTGCGCCGCTACAGGAAGGCCGGACTGTGACCGCCCCGCGCCGCCGGCTCCCGTCGGACGGCACCCCCGGCCCGACCACCACCCTCCGAAGGAATGGGCTGCGCCCATGAGCACTCTCACCATCGACCATGTCTCGCGCTGGTTCGGCAATGTCGTCGCCGTCAACGACATCACGATGACCATCGGTCCCGGGGTGACCGGCCTGCTCGGCCCCAACGGCGCCGGCAAGTCCACCCTCATCAACATGATGGGCGGCTTCCTCGCGCCCTCCAACGGCTCCGTCACCCTCGACGGGACGACGATCTGGCGCAACGCCGGCATCTACCGCCACATCGGCATCGTCCCGGAGCGCGAGGCGATGTACGACTTCCTCACGGGGCGCGAATTCGTCGTCGCCAACGCGGAGCTGCACGGCCTCGGCCGGGCGGAGGCGGCCAGGGCGCTGGCCACCGTCGAGATGGAGTCCGCCCAGGACCGCAAGATCTCGACGTACAGCAAGGGCATGCGGCAGCGCGTGAAGATGGCTTCCGCGCTGGTCCACGATCCGTCCGTGCTGCTGCTCGACGAGCCGTTCAACGGTATGGACCCGCGGCAGCGGATGCAGCTGATGGAGTTGCTGCGGCGGATGGGCGACGAGGGCCGTACGGTCCTGTTCTCCTCGCACATCCTCGAAGAGGTCGAGCAACTCGCCTCGCACATCGAGGTGGTGGTGGCCGGACGGCATGCCGCGTCCGGCGACTTCCGCAAGATCCGCCGACTGATGACGGACCGCCCGCACCGCTATCTGGTCCGGTCCGACAACGACCGGGCACTGGCCGGTGCGCTGATCGCCGACCCCTCGACGGCCGGTATCGAGGTGGACGTCGTCGAAGGCGCACTGCGCATCCAGGCGGTCGACTTCGGCCGCTTCACCGAACTCCTGCCGCGGGTCGCCCGCGACCACGGCATCCGCCTTCTGACGGTCTCGCCCTCCGACGAGTCGCTGGAATCCGTCTTCTCCTACCTCGTAGCGGCCTGAGGCCTGAAAGGAGCCCTGACGCATGTCCACGACCACTCCGACGGCCCCGCCCGTAAGTCCCGGCGCGCCCAAGGCCTCGTTGTTCCACCCGACCGTCGCCCGGCTCACCTACCGCGCCCTGCTGGGCCGGCGCCGGGCCCTGATCCTCTTCGCGCTGCCCGCCCTGCTGGTGGTGCTCGCGGTGGCCGTCCGTGTCCTGGCCGGCGCCGACGATTCCACCGCCGGCGGCATCCTGGGCGGCTTCGCGCTGGGCACGATGGTGCCGCTGATCGGTGTCATCGCCGGTACGGGCGCGATCGGCCCGGAGATCGACGACGGCTCGGTGGTCTACCTCCTGGCCAAGCCGGTGTCCCGGCCGACGATCATCTTCACCAAACTCCTGGTCGCGATAGGCGTCACGGTCGTCTTCTCGGCCGTCCCCGTCCTGCTCGCCGGCTTCCTCCTCAACGGCAACAGCCAGCAGATGGCCGTGGGGTACGCCGTGGCGGCGGCCATCGCCTCGGTCGCCTACAGCGCCCTGTTCCTCCTCTTCGGCACGATCACCCGGCACGCCGTCGTGTTCGGCCTGGTCTATGCCCTGGTCTGGGAGGCGCTGGTGGGCACCCTCGTCCCGGGCGCGAAGACCCTCAGCGTCCAGCAGTGGGCGCTGGCGATCGGCCAGAAGGCGGCCGCGGAGGGGGCGATCACCTCCGATGTGCAACTGCCGCTGGCCATCAGCCTGTTGGTGGCCCTTACGGCTGCTGCCACCTGGTATGCCTCCCGCCGTCTGAAGGCGCTCACCCTCGCGGGCGAGGAGTAACGACATCCGGGCGCGGCGTCGGGGGAGGGGAGGCGGGGGATCCCCTGTGGAGCGGAGGCGGGGAACTCCTGACGGGTGTCCGGTGGATCAGGGCCGGACAGGAGCCCGGGGCGCCAGGGGGTGTCTTCAAAGTCCCGTCGTTCGCCCGTACGCCGCGAGGCAGGCGGAACTTTGACGACAGGCCCTAAGCCCCGCCACCGCCGCTCGCGGCGCCCTTCTGGCGGTCGTTGAACTCCTGGACGTTCCGCAGATGTTCTTGGTAGTCGGCGGTGAAGCGGGTGTCGCCCGGTTTGACGGTGACGAAGTAGAGCCAGTCGCCGGCGGGCGGGGCGCCGGCCGCCTTCAGCGCGTCCGCTCCGGGATTGTCGATCGGCGTCGGCGGCAGGCCCTGGTGCCGGTAGGTGTTGTACGGGCTCTTGGTCCTGGTGTCGGCGTGGCTGGTGTGGAGCGTGCTGCGGCCCAGCGCGTAGTTGAGCGTCGAATCCATCTGTAGCGGCATGTGGTGCGCGAGCCGGTTGTCGATGACCCGGGCGACCTTGCCCATATCGGCCGGCCGGTCCGCCTCGGCCTGCACGATGCTGGCGATGATCACCGTCCGGTAGGAGGCGATGCCGTCATCGGCGAGCCGCTGGTTGGCGGTTTTGACCATGTACGAGAGCAGCGACGCCGGGGTGGTGTCCGCGTCGATGGGATAGGTCGCCGGGAAGAGGTACCCCTCCGGATTGCCCTTCGCCTCGTCCGGCAGCGTCAGATGCGCGCTCTTGGCGGCCTTCGCGGTGGAACCGGCGGGCCGGTGCAGGGCCTTGTCGGCGGCGGCGTAGATCTGTGCGGCCCGCTGCCCCTCCGGGACGGTCAGCGTCTGTTCGGGCCGCAACCCGCGCAGCAGTCGCGGCAGCAGCAGAACCGCAAGGACAACCAGGACACACAGCACCGCTACGACAATGAGCCGGCCGGTGCGGGAGAGCCGCGGTCCTGGCCGGCGAACGGTGCGCTGAACATCGCTCATGGGGGCACGGTAGGCGAGGCCGGAGAGGCGCGGGGCGGCTGCTCCCGGATCGTTGCCGACGGCGGAGATCATTCACCACCTCGCCACGCAGCGGCCATCCGCGGCGCTGCGTGGCCCCGCCGAACCACCGCCACCGCCGGTCCGTCGTCACCGCCGAACCACCGCCACCGCCGAACCACCGCCACCGCCGAACCACCGCCACCGCCGGTCCATCGTCACCGGCGGCCCACCGTCACCGCCGGTCCGCCGGTACCCCGATCCGCTGGTCCCGCCCCGCGCCCATGCCCAACAGGGCCAGGCCGGCGCAGACCACGATCAGCAGGACGAGGGGGACGGTCCAGCCATTGGTGGCCTGGTGGACGGCCCCCAGGACGAGGGGACCGGCGGCGGCCAGAAGGTACCCGCCGGTCTGGGCCATGCCGGAGAGGCGGGCAGCCGTGTGTGCGCTGTCGGAGCGCAGCACCATCATCGTCAGGGCCAGGCCCAGCGCGCCGCCCTGCCCGACGCCGAGGAGCGCCGCCCACAGCCAGGCACCCGCCACCGGTGCCACCAGCAGACCGATGACGCCGCAGGCCATCAGCGCGGACACGGCCACACCCAGCAGCCGTTGACGCCGCATCCGCCCCGCGAGCATCGGCACGATGAACGAACCGACCATCTGCACCAGCGTGCTGAAGGCGAAGACCAGGCCCGCCTCGCCCTTGCCCATGCCGTGGTCGGTGAAGATCGTCGGCATCCAGGCGATGATCACGTACGCGACCAGCGACTGCGAGCCCATGAAGAAGGTGACCTGCCAGGCCAGCGGGGAGCGGCTCAGCTTGGGCCCGTCCGCGCCGACGTGCAGCGGGGTGGCCGCGGCCGCGCCATGGCGAGTGCCCCGTCGGGCCATGAGCGTCTGCGGGATCCAGACGACCGCGGCGACGGCGGCCAGCAGCGACCAGGAGACCAACGCGCCCTGCCAGCTGCCGAGCGCACTCTCCAGCGGAACCGCGGAGGCGGCCGAGACGGTCGCTCCCAGGATCATCGCCGTCGAGTACAGCGCCGTCATGCCCGCGGCCCGCTCCGGGAAGTCCCGCTTGATCAGGCCCGGCATCAGCACGTTCAGCAGGGCGATGGAGGCACCGACCACCGCGCACCCGGCGAACAGCGCGACCACCGGCGGAGCGATCCGCAGCACGATGCCGCCGCACAGTGCCACCAGCGCCGCGCACAGCGCCGCCTCGGTGCCCCAGCGGCGGGCCAGCTTCGGCGCGACGATCGAGCCGAGGCCCATGAAGATCAGCGGGATGGTCGTCACCAGGCTGCTGGCGGTCGCGGTCAGCTGGAAGTACCGGCCGATCTCGCTGAGCAACGGCGAGACCCCGGCCAGCGCCGCCCGCATATTGAGCGCAGCAAGGACGATTCCGGCCATGACCAGGGCCGGGTGAGCCCGCAGCCGTCGGCGGGCCGCGGCGACCGGCGCTGCCGCGACCAGATCTGCCTCGGCGTCTATCAAGGGTGCTTCGGGGCTGGGCCCTGCCATACGTGCGTACCTCGCCAAGAGTGGTGTGCGTTCGTTCGGAATGGAGATCGGTGTTTCAGGGAGGAAGGAGCAGAGATCGGTGTTCAGGGAGGAAAGAGAGGAGAGCAAAGAGAAGGGCGGAGATGACAGAGAGGGACAGGGGAGGGCATGGAAGGACGGGGCGGGACGCGAAAGGAACGGAGAAGGAGGTGGGGGGAGGGAAATGAAGGGGAAGCGGGGAAGTGGGGAAGCGGGGACGTGCGGGCGGGGGCTTCAGCGGGTGGCCAGCAGGGCCTCCACGGCCCGCATCGGCTTCTCCAGCACGTCTCGGATGGCCTGTTGAGCCGCCTCCGGGTCGCCCGCCGCGATCGCGTCCAGCACCGCGACGTGATCGCCGTGCACGATTTCCGGCATCGCCCGGTCATCGAGATAGCTGACCAGCGATTCCCGCACGGAGCTGCTGAACCAGCCGTAAGTCGCCGTCAGCGCGGTGTTGTGCGCGGCCTCGACGACGGCCTTGTGGAAGGCGATGTCGTGATCGGCGTAGAGCTCCAGGGTGTCGGAGTGGGGCTGCCCCGCCGCGTCCGCCAGCTCGGCCTGGGCGTCCAGGGCCGCCCGCATACGCTCCAGGTCGGCGGGCTGATGGCGTAGGGCGGCCAGCCGGGCGGCCTCCGCCTCCAGGGCGATCCGCAGCTCCAATACGTCGCGGATACCGGCCCGTTGGACCCCGCGCATGACGTCGCCCGGGTCCGTGGTGGAGACGACGAAGGTGCCCTCGCCCTGCCGTGAGCGGAGCATCCCGGCGTGCACGAGCACCCGCACCGCCTCACGGACGGTGTTGCGGCCGACCTGGAGCTGCTCGGCGAGCGCGTGCTCGGTGGGGATACGGGACCCCACCTGCCACTCCCCGGCCGTCAGCTGGGCCCGCAGGGTGTCGACGACGGTGTCCACGAGGGAGTGCCGCCCCGCCGCCTGAAGCGCCATGCCCGATCCGCTCCCTTGCCTCGTAACCTGCCTTGCCCGGTCATCCTACAACTGATGCATTCATCGTACATGGAAGTGTCGGAGGTGCTGGACGAGCCGGAGGTGCCGGACGAGCCGGAAGCACCGGAAGCGATGAAGGCGCCCGAAGGGATGGAAGTGCCGGAAGCGGCGGAAGCAAGGGGAGGCAAGGGGAAGCGAGGTGAGGCAAGGGGAAGCAAGGAGAGGCAAGGGAGCCCCCCGCCAGGCGAGGGCCCGCCGGACGCCACCCCCCATGGATGCGGGGCGCGCGGCAGGCCCTCCCGGTCTCACAGCCCGATGTCCCGTTCCTGGATGTCCGCGAGGGATTCGCGCCGTACGAGAAGGCGGGCATGCCCCTCGGTGACGGCGATGACCGGTGGTCGGCCGACCAGGTTGTAACCGGAGGCCATGGAGAGGTGGTACGCGCCGGCGACGGGCACGGCCAGCAGATCGCCGGGCCGGATGTCGCCGGGCAGCGGGACATCGGCGGCGAGCACATCACCGGCCTCGCAGTGCCGTCCGACGACGGTGACCGGTTCCGGCGCGGCGGACGGGCGGCGGCCGATCAGCCGCGGCGCATAGCGCACCCCGTACAGCGCCGGCCGCGGGTTGTCGCTCATCCCGCCGTCCACCGCCACGAAGGTGTGCGCACCGGTCCGTTTGACGGCCAGCACCCGGTAGAGGACGACACCGGCCGGGCCCGCGATGGCGCGGCCGGGTTCGACCGCGAGCCGTGGCACCGGCAGCCCGGCCGCCGCGCAGCCGCCGGCCAGTTCGGCGCGGATCTTGGTGCTGAGGGAGGGGAGGTCGAGCGCGGGCTCGCCGGGGCGGTAGGCGATGCCGTGGCCGCCCCCGAGGTCCAGCTCGGGCAGGGTGACGCCGTGCTGCTCGTGAATCCTGGCCAGCAGGCCGATCAGCCGGCGTACGGCCGACAGATAGGGCTTGACGGTGGTGATCTGCGAGCCCAAGTGGCAGTGCAGGCCGACCAGTTCGAGGCGCGGCTGGCTGAGTATCCGTGCGATGGCGTGCTGTGCGGAGCCGTCGGCGATCGACAGCCCGAACTTCTGGTCGTCGGTGCCGGTACGGATCTTGGCGTGGCCGCCGGCCGCGATGCCCGGCACGACCCGGATCAGCACCCGCTGCCGGCTGCCCGCAGGGACCGCGGCGGCCAGCCGGGCGATCTCCGAGGTGCTGTCGATGACGATCCGTCCGACGCCGAGCCGTAGCGCGGCCCGCAGGTCGGCGGGGCTCTTGGCGTTGCCGTGCAGCACGATCCGCTCGGGCGGGAAGCCGGTGGTGACGGCCAGCTCCAGCTCGCCGGCGGAGCAGACGTCCAGGCCGAGCCCCTCCTCTTGCACCCAGTGCACCATGGCGCGGCACAGGAACGCCTTGGCGGCGTAGCAGACATCGGCATCGGGGAAGGCCCGTAGGTAGGCGCGGCAGCGGTGGCGCACCTCGTCCTCGTCCAGGACGTAGGCGGGGGTGCCGAAGCGGTCGGCGATCTCGGTGAGCGGGACGCCGCCCACGGCGAGGTCGTCATGGCCGAGCGGTGCCGCGGACCGGGGCCAGATCGATGGCGGCTCGTTGCCGGACGGCGGTTCCATGCCGGGCAGCGGCCCGCCGCGGGACAGCGATCCGCTGCCGGAGAGCGGCTCGTTGCCGGACGGCGGTGGGGCGGCGGTCCGCGGCGGGGGCGCCATGGTCGTGGCCGACGCCGGGACGCCGGCCCCGTGGGCGGCCGGGGGCAGGGTGCGGTGGCTCATGGTGGTTGCCCCTCCCTCAGACGGCCCGTAGGTGGTGACCACGGGGGATGCCGGGGGCGAAACGTGGATCGACGGTCAGGACCGTCGCTCCGACGGGTTCGGCCAGCGCACGCAGCGCGGGCTCGGAGAGCCTGACCCAGGGCTGGTCGCTGCCGAGGGCCGCGGCGAGGCGCTGGGGTGAGGTGAAGCCGACGGCGGTACGGCCGCCGAGCGGAGTGCGGAACAGGCGGGCCGTGCAGCCCGCGGGGCCCGACCGGACAGGGACGAAGAGAAGCCCGGCCGGGACACGATCGGCAGGCTCGGGATCTTCCGCGTACAAGAGGTGGGACACGGCGTTGCTCCTCGAACAGGACCACGGCCCCGGACCTGTGGGTAACGCGTACGCCGGGGCTCGGCCCTGACGCTATTCCCGGGGAAGGGTGCACTCCGCCGGCCGCTGACGCGTCATTGACGGGTTGTGGCCCCTACTTGACGCGATGCTGCTGCCCGGTGGCCGATTGTGCGGCGGCGGTGACGCTGGGACGCGACCCGTACGGGCGGGGCGACTCCGGAGCGAGCCGATACGGACGGGCCAGCTCCCGGCCCGCCGCCGTGTCCCGCTTCCATGGGCCCCCGCAGCGGTCCCGCATCCATCGCCCCACGCCGGCCCGTCCGTCATCCGTGGACCGCCGCGCTTGACCTTGACACTGTGGAAAGCACTCCACTGGAAGGCGTCATGTTCAGCATCGGAGATTTCGCCCAGTACGGCCGTGTGTCGGCCCGCATGCTGCGCCACTACGACGCGATCGGGCTGCTGCGCCCGGCCCGTACCGACCCCGTCAGCGGCTACCGCTACTACGAAGCGGCCCAGCTCGCCCGGCTCAACCGCATCATCGCGCTCAAGGACCTCGGATTCAGTCTCCAGCAGGTGGGGGCGATCCTGGCCGAGGAGGTGAGCGTGCCGGAGCTGCGCGGCATGCTGCGGCTGCGGCGGGCGGAGCTGGAAGCGTCGCTGACGGCGGCGGGTGCGCGGCTGGCGCAGGTCGAGGCGAGGCTCCGGACGATCGAGAGCGAGGGACGCATGTCTGCCGACGATGTGGTGGTCAAACGCACCGGAGCGGTTCTGCTCGCGGAGCTGAGCGGGATCGCCGCCAGTTACGGGCCCGAGGACATCGGGCCGGTCATCCAGCCGCTCTACGGGGAACTGTGCCGGCGGCTGGAGACGGCAGGGGTGACCCCGGCAGGACCGGGGCTGGCGTACTACGAGGACGCGGACGCACCGGAGACCCCGGAAGCGGAGACATCGGAAGCGGAGACCCCGGAAGCGGAGACCCCGGAAGCGGAGACCCCGGAAGCGGAGACCCCGGAAGCGGAGGCCCTGGAACCGGAGACCCCGGAAGCGAGGACAGTCGCAGCAAGGAAACTGGCAGCAAAGACAGCCGCAGCAAGGAAACTGGCAGCAAAGACAGCCGCAGCAAAGACACCCGCAGCAAAGACAGCGGAGGAGCACGAGCCCACCCCGGAGGCCATCGTCGCCCACGCGGGGATCGTGATCACCGAGGAGGCCCTGGCCAAGGCCGGTGTCACCACCGACGGCACACCCGGACGCCCCGGCACCACCTCCGTCACCCTCACCCCCACCCTCACCCCCACCCCCACCGGCCTCGGCTTCGACGTCGTCGCCCTCCCCGCCCTCGACTGCGTGGCGACGGTGGTGCACCGCGGCCCGATGAGCCGGATTCTGCCGACCGTCCAGAATCTTGCGCACTGGATCGATGCCAACGGCTACCGCTCCGCCGGGTACGCCCGCGAGCTGTACCTGGAGTGTCCGCCGGATCAGGAGAATTGGGTCACCGAGATCCAGGAGCCGGTGGTCAGGGCCTGAAGCTCTCCGCGTCGCCGCCCTGGCATGCCGTGACCGTCTCCGCGAACGCCACCGCCGCCGGGCTCAGCGCCTCCCACCGGCGTACCGCCCAGCCGGTGGCCAGTGGGGGCAGCGAGGCGATCGGGATCAGCCGCAGCGCCGGGTGGGCGGTGGCCTGGAGGCCCGGCAGTTGGGGAACGACCGCGGGGCCGACGCCGAGTTCGGCCAGCAGCAGCGCGGTGTCCCAGTCGGCGACGCTGGTGGTGCTCGGGGGCGGCACAGGGCCGGCTTCCCGGTGGCCGAGGTGACCGTCGAGGCGCATACGGGACGTGGAGTTCTCCGGGAGCCGGATGTGCCGGATACCGGCCAGCTCCTCTGGCTCGATCCGCTCCCGGCCGGCGAGCGGGTCGTCGGCGCGTACGGCGAGCACCCACGGCAGGCGGACCACCGGATGCTGCTCGATGCCGGCGACCGGCGGGCCGAGGGTGATCCAGGCCAGCTCCGAATCGCCGTCCGCGACGGCCTCGAAGCAGCGGCGGCTGGAACTCTCGGTCCGGAACTCCAGGTTGACGTGCGGATGGCGGGTGCGGAAGGCGACCACCGCCTCGGACATGAAGTGCCGGACGGTCGTCGCGCCGGTGGTCACCCGGACCGTGCCGCCGTCGCCGGCGCGCAGATCGGCCAGCCGGCGCAGCGCCAGATCCAGGCCGCCGATGCCGTCCGCCGCCGCGCGGTGCAGGATCAGGCCCGCCTGGGTCGGTGCCACACCGCGCGGCCGGCGCTCCAGCAGATCGATGCCCGCCTCCCGTTCGAGGCGTTTGATGCGCTGGCTGACGGCCGACTGGGTGCAGCCGAGATCGCGGGCGACGGCGCTGAGGCTGCCGGCCTCGCATACGGCGACGAAAGCACGCAGATCATCGAGGGTCACCCGCGTACGGTAGCCCTCAACCCAAGCTATTACTAAGGGATTTGGAAGAAGACCTGAGGATTGACTTGGGTGTGGGGTGCGGCGAAGATCGGCACAGGGCCCAGGGCGGCAACCCGGAACCGCGTACGGCCGTACGGTTCCGGGTGCCGACCCGCACCAGTCGTTCTCCCTCGGCTACACCCCCGCCCCCTTCCGCACCGGAGCGGCATCCATGCCCTCCCGTACCGGAGCGGCATCCGCGCCCTCCCGTACCGGAGCGGCCGCCACGCCCGCCGCGGAGTGCTCGGCCGGACCGCCGTCGCCGTCCTCCCCGCGCCGTACCACCGCAAGGACCAGCAGCCCGCCCGCCAGGGCCACCACCCCGGAGATCAGCATGATGTCCGTCAGCCCGGAGACGTACGCGGCCTTGACCGCCGTACGGGAGGCGCCGGGCCGTGCGGCACCGTGCAGCGCGCTGGCGAAGACGGTGCCGAGGACCGCGATGCCCAGCGCGTAGCCCAGCTGCCGGAAGGTGTTCACGGCGCCGCTGGCCATGCCCGCCCGCTCCGGGGGCGCCGCGCCGAGCGCCGCCGAGACCAGGACCGGCATCGCCATGCCGATGCCCAGCCCGCTCACCGCGAGCCCGGGGACCAGCGCCGCCCAGCCGGAGTCGTCGTCCAGCAGTGCGCACGGCAACAGCGCGCCCGCACCCACCAGCAACAGGCCGATACCGACCGGAAGTTGAGGGGCCATCCGCTGGAGCGACCGCCCGCCCAGCGCCCCGACCAGCAGGGACATCAGCGCTATCGGCGTCACCGAGAGTCCCGCCTGCACCGGGCTCAGCCCGACGACGTTCTGCACCCACAGCCCGACGAACGTGAGATACGGGAACGCCGCGGCCTGGAGCAGCAGCGCCGCCGCCAGCAGCGCCGCGAACGACGGCCGGCGCAGCAGCCGCAGGTCGAGCAGCGGCCGGGCCACCCGCCGCTCGACCACGAGGAAGACCAGCAGCGCGAGCACCGCGCCGCCGAGCGAGGCGAGCGTCCCGGACTCCGTCCAGCCCTGCTCGCCGCCGCGGATCAGCCCGTAGGTCAGTGCGCCCGCGCACGCCGTGAAGGAGGCGGCACCCGGCCAGTCGATACGGGCGACGGGGGCCGCCCCGGCCGAGTGCGCTCGCGGCCGGGCGAGGTCGCCGTGCGACTCCTGTACCCGGCGCAGGGTGATCCACACCGCGACGGCGGTCAGCGGCAGATTGACCAGGAAGATCGCCCGCCAGTCCACGTACTCGGTGAGCAGGCCGCCCAGTACGGGGCCGATCGCGGCCGCGGCACCGCTCGTGCCACCCCAGACACCGAACGCCACACCACGGTCCCGGCCCCGATAAGCGGCCATCAGCAGCGGGGTGTTGGTGGCGAACATCGCCGCCGCGCCCACGCCCTGCACGGCGCGGGCCGCGACCAGGGTGCCCGCGTCCGGGGCCAGACCGCAGGCCAGCGAGGCGAGCGCGAACAGCGCCAGCCCGGCCACGTACAGCCGGCGCCGCCCGAAGAGGTCCGCGGCCGAGCCCGCGACCATCAGCAGCGCGGCCAGCGCCAGCGCGTAGATGTCCATCACCCACTGGAGCGAGGTGAAGGAGGCGCCCAGACCGTCGGCTATCCGCGGCAGCGCGGTGTTCACGATCGTCACATCGACCAGCAGAAGGAAGTTGCCGAGGGTGATGGCGACCAGCGGCCACCACTTCCCGGCCCGTCTCCCCTCCGGACCCGCATCCGGACTCACATCCGTTCCCGCATCCGGACCCGCATTCGTTCCCGCATCCGGACCCGCCTCCGGCCCACCGCCCGGTCTCCCGCCCAATCCCCCGCCCGTGCCCGTCGCCCGGCCGCCCGCCGCGGTCCCCCGCTCCGGTGCGCTCACCATGATCATTCCTCCGCTCGTGTTGCCGACGCGGCGCTCAGCGGCGCCGCCCCGTATTGCCGACGCCACCGTGCGGCCCGAGCCGCCTGCTCTCCCAGCCACCGCGCTCCCGGCGGCGCAATCCGACACGCGCTAGCCTCGAATGGTGAAAACCGACAGGAAGCCCGACGGAACGGCCCACGGGAGAGCCACCACCGACCGGCCCCTCGACGGCCCCGCCAGCTCCACCGGTCCCACCACCTCCACCGTCCCCACCACCGGCTCCACCACCGGCTTCGACGCCCTCGACCGCCAACTGGTGCATGCGCTGCAACTGGACGGCCGGGCGCCGTTCAGCCGGATCGCCGCCGTGCTCGGCGTCTCCGACCAGACCGTCGCCCGGCGCTACACCCGGCACCGCACCACCGGTGCGCTCAAGGTGCTGGGGCTGGCCGATGCCCGGGCGCTGGGCGAAATCGAATGGATGGTGCGGGTCCAGTGCACGCCGGACGCCGCCGTCTCCGTCGCCGAGGCGCTGGCCCGCCGCTCGGACACCTCCTGGGTGAGTCTGATGTCCGGCGGCACCGAGATCGCCGCGGTCTGCCGCGCGGCGAGCAGCGACCACAGCGATGCGCTGCTGCTTCAGAAGCTGCCACGCACCCCGAGCGTCGTCGGCGTCACCGCGCACTGCCTGCTGCACGAGTTCTTCGGCGGCCCGCAGGGCCTGATCAGCAAGTCCGGCGCGCTCACCGACACCCAGATCGCCGAACTGAGCCCGCCCCCGCCCAACCCGCCCGCCGCCCCGGCGACGCTCACCGACGCCGACCGCCGGCTCTTCGACGCGCTCGCCCAGGACGGCCGTACGCCACTGGGCGAACTCGCCGCCGTCACCGGCTGGTCGCCCACCACCGTCCGCCGCCGGCTCGCGGAGCTGCGCGCGGACGGGGTCCTCTACTACGACGTCGATTACGACCTGCGGCAGTTCGGCCACGGCGTGATGGTCGCCCTCTGGCTGTCCGTCGCACCCGCCGAACTCGCCGCCACCGGCGAGGCGTTGGCCGTCCACCCCGAGGTCGCCTTCGCCTGCGCGACCACCGGTCCGAATAACCTCTTCGCGTCCGTGCTGTGCCGGGACGTCGGCGCGCTCTACACGTACCTGACGACCCGGGTCGCGGCGCTGCCCGGCGTACGGGCGATGGAGAGCGCGCCCCGCATCCGCCACATCAAGGGGGCGGGCCCGCTGGTGACCCTCTCCCCCGCCGTCTCCGGACGCCGCCGGTGAGGCCGCCGGCGGAGCCGCCCCGCGGGGGCCGGCGGCCGTTCCCCGGCAACCCCCTGACCTGGGTGACGGACTGGGTGCGCAGCAGCCCGGGCACCCATATCTGGCTGCTGGTCATCGGCATCACCAGCCTGGTCATCGCCTCCGCGTCCGAGGGACTGGGGCAGTTCCTCGTCCACCGCACCAGCAGCAACATCCACGAGCTGAACGAGCATCCGCTGCCGTCGCTGCTGATCAGCGGCTTCTGGATCGAACGCCCCTCGTCGTTCCTGCTCTACGTGGTGATGTTCGAGCTGGTGCATGCCAACGTGGAGCGCTGGACGGGCAGCGTGCGCTGGCTGCTGACCGTCGGCGGTGCGCATATCGCGGCCACCCTCGCCAGCCAGGAACTCGTCCTGCTGGCCATCGAGGGCCATCGGCTGCCGCGTTCGATGACCCATGTCGTGGACATCGGTGTCTCGTACGGGCTGGCGGCGGCCGCCGGTGTGCTGACGTACCGGCTGCGGCCGCCGTGGCGCTACGGCTATCTCGCCGCGGTACTGATCTTCTTCGCCGTTCCGCTGCTGACCGGGGCCTCGTTCACCGACTTCGGCCATGCCATCGCGCTGGTCATGGGCTTTGCGGCCTGGCCGCTGACCCCGGCGGCGGCCGACGGGGCGCCACCGGAGCAGGAGTACGGCGATCGGCACGCGGAACCGGACCCGGAATCACTCCGGGATCCGGCCGCGGAACCACCCCTGAAGCAGGAGCAGGAGCCGGATCCGGAGCCGGAGGGCCGTCAGGAGAGGTAGAGCCGCTCCAGCACCATCGCGATACCGTCCTCCTCGTTGGAGGCGGTGAGCTCGTCCGCGACGGCCTTCAGCTCGTCATGGGCGTTGGACATCGCCACTCCGCGGGCGGACCAGGCGAACATCGGGATGTCGTTGGGCATATCGCCGAAGGCCAGCGTCTCCTTGGCGGTCACGCCCAGCCGGCGCGCGGCCAGCGACAGTCCGGTGGCCTTCGACAGCCCCAGCGGCAGCAGCTCGACGATGCCCTCGCCGGCCACCGTCACGCCCACCAGATCCCCGGCGACCTGACGCGCGGCGAGCGCCAGCGCATCGTCGTCCAGGGTCGGATGCTGGATGTAGACCTTGTTGAGCGGGGCCGCCCACAGCTCGCCGGGGTCGTCCAGCATGACGTTCGGCAGCGGGCCTTCCTGGACGCGGTAGCCGGGGCCGACCAGCACCTCGCCCTCCAGGCCGTCCCGGCTCGCCGCCAGATGCAGCGGACCGGTCTCCGCCTCGATCTTGGCCAGCGCGAGACCGGCCAGCTGGCGGTCCAGCGTCACCGACGTCAGCAGCCGGTGCTCGCCGGCGTGGTAGACCTGACCGCCCTGTCCGCACACCGCGAGGCCCTTGTAGTCCAGGGCGTCGAGGATGTGCCGGGTCCAGGGCACGGCCCGGCCGGTGACGACGATATGCGCCGCACCCGCCGCGGTGGCCGCGGCGAGCGCCTGGCGGGTGCGCTCGGAGACGGTCTCGTCGTGGCGCAGCAGCGTCCCGTCGAGATCCGTCGCGATGAGCTTGTAGGGCTGCGGAGCGGATGAGCTCACTTGGCGATGGGCTCCAGGATCTCCCGGCCGCCCAGGTAGGGGCGGAGCACCTCGGGGACGCGCACGGAGCCGTCCGCCTGCTGGTGGTTCTCGAAGATCGCCACGATCGTGCGCGGTACGGCGCAGAGCGTGCCGTTCAGGGTCGCCAGCGGCGAGACCTTCTGCTTGCCGTCGACGGTCTCGCGCATCCGGACGGAGAGCCGCCGGGCCTGGAACTCGTCGCAGTTCGAGGCCGAGGTCAGCTCGCGGTACTTGCCCTGGGTGGGGATCCAGGCCTCGCAGTCGAACTTGCGGGAGGCCGAGGAGCCGAGGTCACCGGTGGCGACATCGATCACCTGGAACGGCAGCTCCAGGCCGGTCAGCCACTGCTTCTCCCAGTCCAGCAGCCGCTGGTGCTCCGCCTGCGCGTCGTCCGGCGCGACATAGGAGAACATCTCCACCTTGTCGAACTGGTGGACCCGGAAGATGCCGCGGGTGTCCTTGCCGTAGGTGCCGGCCTCGCGGCGGAAGCACGGCGAGAAACCGGCGTAGCGCAGCGGCAGCTTGGCCGCGTCCAGGATCTCGTCCATGTGGTACGCGGCGAGCGGGACCTCGGAGGTGCCGACCAGGTAGTAGTCGTCCTTCTCCAGGTGGTAGACGTTCTCCGCGGCCTGGCCGAGGAAGCCCGTGCCCTCCATGGCGCGCGGGCGCACCAGGGCGGGGGTCAGCATCGGCGTGAAACCGGCCGCGGTGGCCTGCGCGATGGCGGCGTTGACCAGCGCGAGCTCCAGCAGCGCGCCGACGCCCGTGAGGTAGTAGAAGCGGGAGCCGGACACCTTGGCGCCGCGCTCGACGTCGATGGCGCCGAGCAGCTCGCCGAGCTCCAGGTGGTCCTTGGGCTCGAAGCCCTCGGCGGCGAAGTCACGGATCGTGCCGTGCGTCTCCAGGACGGAGAAGTCCTCCTCGCCGCCCACGGGCACGTCGGGGTGGACGAGGTTGCCGAGCTGGCGCAGCAGCTGCTGCGTCTCCTCCTTGGCCTCGTCCTGTGCGGCGTCGGCGGCCTTCACGGCGGCGGACAGCTCACCGGCCTTCTTCAGCAGCACGGCCTTCTCGTCGCCGGCGGCCTTGGGGATGAGCTTGCCGAGCGCCTTCTGTTCGGCACGCAGCTCGTCGAAGCGGACGCTGGACGACCTGCGCCGTTCGTCGGCGGAGAGAAGCGCGTCGACGAGTGCGACGTCCTCTCCACGGGCGCGCTGGGACGCGCGCACACGGTCGGGGTCCTCACGGAGCAGGCGAAGGTCAATCACCCCACCAGGCTACCGGGCCGCGCCCCACCCCTCGACGTGATATTCCCCGGCATGTCATTTTGCCCGTTTTGGGGTTATTTATTCCCTTGAGGTGAGAGATGGGGCGGGGTGAAAACGGGCGGGGAATTCCTCCGCATTCCGGGGGGCGGGGTGCTCTGGCGGCGGGCTTGGCCGCGGTCGGCCGGGGGTCCTTTGCGGTGGCTCGCGGGGAGGGGCTTCGCGGTGTCCGTCACGAGATCTTCGCAGTGTCCGCGATGGGGCTTTTCGCGCTCTCCGTGCCGGGTGATCCATGGTGCGGACAAGGGGAGTTGGGCGGGCCTCGGAGGGGGTTCCGGGTCGCGGTTATCCCCTGGGAGCCCCTGGTTGTCCACAGGGGGGCGGGGTTTCGGGAATCTTATCCACAGGCTGTGTGTGAGATCTGTGGAAGTCGGAGCTGATCATTCCGCTCCCGAAATGCTCGGCTATGGATTCCCTGTCCAAACCCCGTTCACGCACTCTTTCGTGTGGGATCACCTCGCCCTAAAGGATTGATCGCGTGAATTGTGCTGACGGTGTCCGAGGTGGGGTGCTGTGGAATGGTGTGCGGTCAGTAGGGCGATATGTCGACTCTGTCCGACTCTCGTGTCGACTTACCCACAGGTCGAGAACCGAGCCTGTGGATAACTTTGTGGATAACCCACAGGCCGTCCAAAGCCGCAGGTCGTGCCGTTCCGCAGCGCCCGCCGACTCCGCCGAGGAGCACCCGGATCCGCCTCAGCCCCGCCCGTCCAGACAGCGCGACAGCCAGTCCGACGCCTCGCTGAACGCGGTGTCCGTCATCTCCCGCCGCACGGTCGGCGGCACCGCGTCCGCCCGCGGATACGAACCGAGGAACCGCACCTCGCGGCAGATCCGCTTGAGGCCCATCAGCACCTCGCTGACCCGGCGGTCGGTGACATGCCCTTCGCAGTCCACCGAGAAGCAGTAGCGACCGATGCCCTCGCCGGTCGGCCGGGACTCGATCCGCATCATGTTCACCCCGCGCACCGCGTACTCCTGAAGCAGTTCGAGCAGGGCACCGGGGTGGTCCTCGGCCAGCCACAGCACGACCGAGGTCTTGTCGGCGCCGGTGGGCGCCACGGGCCGGGCCGGGCGGCCCACCAGCACGAAGCGGGTGGCCGCGTTCTGCGCGTCGTGGATGTCGGTGACCAGCGGCTCCAGGCCGTACGTCGCCGCCGCGAACGCGCCCGCGAACGCGCCGTCATAGCGGCCCTCCTGCACCAGCCGCGCCCCGTCGGCGTTCGAGGCCGCGGACTCCCATACGGCCTCCGGGAGTTGGGCCGCCAGCCACTTGCGCACCTGCGGCTGGGCGACCGGGTGCCCGGTCACCGTCTTCACCTCGCTGAGGACCGTACCGGGGCGGACGAGCAGCGCGAAGGCGATCGGCAGCAGCACCTCGCGGTAGATCATCAGCGGCTCGCCGGAGGCCAGTTCGTCGAGGGTGGTGGTCACCCCGCCCTCGACGGAGTTCTCGATCGGCACCAGCGCCGCGGCGGCCTCACCGGCGCGCACCGCGTCCAGGGCGGCGGGCACCGACACCATCGGCATCAGCTCACGGGTCGCCGCCTCCGGAAGGGTGCGCAGCGCGGCCTCTGTGAACGTGCCCTCGGGGCCGAGATAGGTATAGCGGCTGGCCGACATGGAAACGGACTCCCTCGCGTAGCTGCGGGGGCACCCCGCCGATCTTCTCCCTGTCCCGCCACGATACCCAGCCCTCCGCAGGCCGGGCGGGACTTCCCTGGAGGGCCGGTCCGAGCTGCTCAGCGGAGGGCCGGCCCCGGCCGTCGTCTCCCGGAAGTCCGGCTCCGCGCGGCCGCTCACCACAGGGCCCCTTTCCGGCGGCCGCCTCCCGGCCGGTGGTTTCTCAGCCCTCCAGCAGCGGGCGGCCCACGTAGTCGCCCGGCTCGGCGGCCGGGGGCACCGCGTACAGCCCGCTCGCCTCGTGCCGCAGGAACCGCGACAGCGCGTCCCCGCGGTCCAGCTTCCGCTGGACCTGGGTGAAGGCGCGCAGCGGATCGGCCTGCCAGCAGATGAAGAGCAGTCCGGCGTCCGGGGCGCCGTCCTCCCGGAACCCGTCGTGGAAGGAGAACGGGCGGCGCAGCATCGCCGCGCCCTGGTTGGACTCCGGCGCCGCGATCCGCGCATGCGCATTGGCCGGGATGACCGGCAGCCCGTCGGAGCCGCTCGCGTCCAGCCGCATCGGGGTGGTCTCGGAACCTCCGGTCAGCGGCGCCCCGTTGTCCTTGCGGCGCCCGATGACCTTCTCCTGTTCGTGCAGTGAACGCTTCTCCCAGTCGTCCAGCAGCATCCGGATCCGGCGGACGACGGCGTACGAGCCGCCGTGCATCCAGTCCTGGTCGGCGTCCCGCCCCACGAAGATCCGCTCGTCGAAGTCCTGGTCCGACGGCTTGGGGTTGTTGGTGCCGTCGATCTGGCCCATCAGGTTGCGGGCGGTCATCGGGCGCGCGGTGGCGCCCGGTGTGCGGTTGAAGCCGTTCATCTGCCAGCGCAGCCGCGCCGTGCCGGCCGCTTCCTTCTGGAGCGCGCGCAGCGCATGGAAGGCGACCAGCGCATCGTCGGCGCCGATCTGTATCCACAGATCGCCGTTGCTGCGCTCGGGGTCCAGCGCGTCGGCGGAGAAGTCGGGCAGCGGGTCGAGCGCTACGGGGCGCCGCTTCGTCAGGCCCGTACGGCCGAAGAAGCTGGGGCCGAAGCCGAAGGTGACGGTCAGCGAGGACGGGCCCGCGTCGAGCGCGACCCCCGTGTCGGCGTCCGGGGTGTGCCCGGCCATCAGCTCCTCGGCCGTCCGCGACCAGCGGCGCAGCAGCGCGGCCGCGGCCTTGCGGTCCGCGCCCGGTGCCAGGTCGAAGGCCACGAGATGCCCGGTGGCCTGCAACGGGGTGGTGATTCCCGCCTGCTGCCCGGCGCGCGCCGCCCGGAACGGAACCTCGGTCGAGCCGATGGTGGTCACGGCCTTGGCGGCGTCCTGCGCGGACGACTGCCCGGCGGACGCCCCGATGGCGCCACCGGCCCCGCCGACGACCAGCCCGGCGGCGCCCGCCGCGCCGACGGTACCGAGCAGCCGGCGGCGGGAGAACTCCAGGGAGGGGGCGCCGTCGGTCTCGGGTGCCGGGGCAGCGGCCGGAGCGGGCACGGTTGCTTTTCCGTCCGGCCCGGCGGACTGTGCGCCCGGGGCCTTCTTCCCGGGTGCCTTCTTGCTGGACGTCTGCTTGCTCATCAGCCGATCTTCACGTTCTTGGTCTCGGTCACCTGGTCGATGTCGGAGGTCCGTACGAGCAGCGACAGCTGCCACTGCCCGGGGACCGGCAGCTGGATCCCGTTCGCCCGCCAGTGCCCCTTGCCGGCGTGCTTCGGGACGACCGGCAGCGGACCGATCTTCTTGGCCTTCTGGGTGAAGGAGACCTTCACCTCGGGGACGTCGACGGCCTTGCCCGACGGGTCCGAGATCCGCAGCCGCAGCGCGTTGGCGCTGCCACTGCGTCCGGGGTCGAGGTCGAGGCGGGCGGTGCCCTTGCCGTGCGGGCCGCCGGTGTCGAACGGGATGCTCAGCACCTGCGGCTGGTTGCCCGTGGTGGACTGCCCGCCCGCTGTGGCCTTGACCGCCTCTTCGGTACGGGCCGGCTCGGTGGCGGTCAGCACCGTGGTCACCACGAGCACCACGACGGCGACCGCCGCCTCGGCCAGCACGGACCGGCGCAGCCCCAGCCGCTCCGGATCGGCATCGCGCTCCCGCTTGGTACGGGCGGTCCGCAATGCCGCCTGCTGACGGGCGAGTTGGGCGGCGCGGGCGGGGTCGGGGGCTTCCTCGCCGGCGGTCTCGCCGTCAGTAGTGGTGCCTCCGGCGGGGGCCTTGTCACTGGCGGGGGCACTGTCACCGGTGGGGGCCCCGCTGTCGGTGAGGATCCCGTTACCGGTGCGGGCAGCGGCCGAGACACCGACGGTCGCCTTCTCGGCCTTCCTGTCCTTCTCGGCGGCTCCGTCAGCCTCCGCCGCCCGAGCCTCCGAATCCTGGGTCTCCGAATCCTGGCTCCCGGTCTCCGAGGCCTGGGTCTCCGTGGGCCGGGCCTCCGCCGCCCGGACCGCGGATGCCTCGGCCTGCGCTGCCTGGACCTCCGCCAGCCGTCCCGTCCACCGCCGCGACACCCAGGCGATCCCGACGAGCACCACGACCAGCGCCGCCTTGAGCAGCAGCAGCCACCCGTACGTGGTGTCGGTCAGCGCGCGCCAGGAGCCGACCTGCCGCCAGGACTGGTAGACGCCGGTGGCCACCAGCACCACCACGGAGCCGAACGCGATCCGCGAGAAGCGGCGTACGGCGGTCCGCTCGACGGGCGGCCCCCAGTACAGGGACACGACCAGCGCCGCCAGTCCGCCCAGCCAGGTGGCGACCGCGAGCAGATGCAGCACATCGACCGGCATCGCGACGGCCGGCTGGAGACCGGTCGAGGCGTGTTCGGCCAATGCCCAGGTCGCCGCGAGCCCGGCGCCGACGATCACGCCGCCGATGCCCAGCCCGAAGGTGAGGTCCTTGCGCTGCCTGGCCTGCTCGGCGGCGTTCACGGCCTGTTGTCCGGCGCCCTCCGCGGCCTTCTCCGCACCGTCAGTGGCTGCCTCACCCGCCTCGCCCGGCCCGCCGTCCTCCGGCTCCTCTGCCGACTCCTCCGCCGGCTCCTGGAGCCGCGCATACGTCCCGAAGAGCACCGCCACGAACAGCGCCGCCGCGGCGAGCAGCAGCAGCCGGGAGACCAGCGCCGCGCCCGGTTTGGTGATCAGTACCTGCTGGAGACCGGCGAGGTCGAAGGCGTCGGCGAGATCGCCGGACCCGGTGTACGGGGTGCGCAGCAGCAGCATCGCGATGGTGGTGCCGGCCAGCAGCGCCCAGCCCTGCACGACCAGCCGCTGCACGGACCGTACGAGGGCCGCGGCCGGCCGGCAGGCCAGCACGAAGGCGGCGCCGCCGACGAGCAGCACGAACCCGGCGTAGGCGAGGTAGCGGGCGATGCCGTAGAGCGCGCCGGTCAGACCGCCGCCGACCTTCTGCTCGGGCACCGGGGCGGCCGTCTTGGAGGGCGCGCCGACCGAGAAGGTGAAGGCGCCGGCCACGGGGTGGCTGTCGGCGGAGACCGCCTGCCAGGTAACGGTGTACGTACCGTCGCGGAGCCCCGGCGGCAGCCCCGCACCGTATTTGACGATGCTGTCGCTGCACAGGTTGCGCAGCTTGCCCCGGTCCACCCGTTTGCCCTGCGGATCCAGCACCCGGATCGAGTTGTCGCCCATCGCGACGCCCTCGGAGAAGGTGAGCGTCACCTGCTCGGGGGCCTGGTCCACCACCGAGCCCTGCGCGGGCGTGCTCCCGGTCAGCGCGGCATGCGCCGAGGCCGGAGCGGCGCCGCCGAGCGCGCCGATCAGCGCGCCGGCCAGCGCCACCGCGACGACCAGCAGGCGCAGCACGGCGGACCGTCGCGGCCCGAGCCCGGTGGTGACCATAGTGATCGCTCCCCTTACTCCCGTTTGTCTGTACGGCCTGTGCGGTTCTTCGGTCCTCTGCTACTTCTTCGGCGCGTAGGTGACGGCCTTGACCGGGACCGTCACCTTGATCGGACCGGCGGTGGCGAAGTGCAGCTCGACGGTGACCTTGTCGCCCTCGGCCGGCTTCTTCTTCAGGCCCATGAACATCAGGTGGTTGCCGCCACGGCTGAGCCGGAGCTCACCGCCCGCGGGTATCGCCAGCGAGTTGACCTGCTCCATCTTGGTGCCGACCGTCTTGTGGATCGTGATGTCCTTGGACAGGTCGCTGGTGACCGAGGTGAGCTTGTCGGCGGTGCCGCCGCTGTTCTTGACGGTGAAGTACGCGCCGGCCATGTTCTGGTCGACCGGCTGCGGCATGTACGGGTCGGCGACCTTGAGCTGTGGGGCGCTGTCGCCGCCGCAGCCCGCCAGCACGAGACCGGCGGTGAGGGTGAGGGCGGCGGCGAGGGTGGTGCGGCGGTTCACGAGTTCTGCCCCTTGACGATCTTCGGAAGTGCCTTGGTGTAGTTGTCGGAGGTCGCCTCCTGCATGCCCATCCAGTGGACCTTGTCGTCCTTGGGGGAGCTCAGCAGAACCTGCGCGCCGTGGGTGGAGACGACATCGCCGTTCTTCTTCTTGACCGGCTTCTCGATCCCGATGTTCACGCTGCGCGCGCCGGCCTGGATGGTGTCGAACTTGCCGGTCAGACCGACGAAGTCCTTGTCGATGCCACCGAGCCACTTCTTGAGCGCGGCCGGGGTGTCACGCTCCGGGTCGGAGGTGACGAAGACGACCCGCAGATCCTTCCGTTCGGCCGGCGGCAGCTGCTTCACCGCGACCGCGATGTTGGCCATCGTCAGCGGGCAGACGTCCGGGCAGTTGGTGTAGCCGAAGTAGACCAGCGTCGGATGGCCCTTGGTCTTCTCCAGCAGGTCGTACTTCTTGCCGCTGGTGTCGGTCAGGACGAGGTCCGGCTTCTCCATCGGGCTGTCGAGCGTGACGATCGGCTTGGCCGCGGTGCCGCCGGAGACGTCGGCGGCGGGCTTGTTGTCGTCGCTGTTGCAGGCGGTCAGGCTGAGGGCCGCGGCCGCCGCGAGGGCGGACGCGAGCAGGGTCCTTCTGTGCATTGCAGATAAATCCCGTGTCTTTGGTTCCCGTAGGTACGGCAAGGGGGGCGGGCCGACGCAGGTCAGGCGCCGGCCCGGCCGGTGATCAGGCGCTGCGGCGCCGGCCGGCGAACACGCCGAAGCCGACCCCGATGATGCCGACGACGATGCCGATGGCGCCCAGGACGCGCGCCGTGGTGTCACTGCCGGACGCGTCCGCGGCGGCCGCCGTGTTCTTCATGCCGGCCGTGGCGCTGGCCTTGTCGGCCGAGCCGGCGGCGCCGTGGCCGTCCTCCTCGGCCGCGCTGAGCTTGAGGACCGGCGCCGGGTTCTCCGGCTCCGGGGCGCCCTCCTTCGTCGGCTCGATCCAGCGCACGACGTCCTTGTTGTCGTACGTCTGGAGCGCCTTGAAGACGACCTCGTCGGCGTCCTCGGGCAGCTGCCCGACGGAGACCGGGAACTGCTGGAACTGGCCGGGCTCGACGCCCTTGTCCTCGGCGGTCCAAGTGATCTTCGAGGGCGCCTCGGTGATCTTCTCGCCGTGCATCTCGAGCGGCTTGGCGAGCTTGGCCTTGGTGACGTTCACCTTCCAGCCGGGCACCGGCTGCGGCATCACGGACGCCAGCGGGTGGTCGGTGGGCAGCGTGACCTCGAGCTTCACCGTCGAGGCGTCGTCCTTCTCGTTGGGCACCTTGAAGTTGACGGTCGCATAGCCGCCCTTGGCGGCCGGGCCCGCGGGCTGCACGCTGACGTGCGCGAAGGCCGGGCCGGCGAGCAGCAGCACGCTGCCGGCCGCGGCGGCGCCCACGAGCGGCAGCCGCCGCGCGAGCCGGCGCGCGGACGACCCGTCCGACTGCTGCTGCGACATCTTCGCCATCTTCGAATTCTTCGACATCGGAAAACACTCCACAGGGAGGAGAGAGGTGCTGGTGACGGGCAGGTGGCGCGCGTGCGGCAACGCCGCGTGAGCCCGTACCCGTCCTGTGGGAGCGTGCTTCGCGTCGTCAGGCCGCGAGGGCGAGGGTGGGTGGCCCACGCCTCACGACACTGTGGTGGAGTGCGAGGTTCTTCGGGCCGGGTTTGTCATCCCCGTACGAAACGGGGGCGCGCAGCGCATCATCGTGCGCTGCTTTCAGGCCCGTGAGCAGGGCACGGATGAGGGCGAGCGCCCCGCGCACCGCACCGACCAGTGCCTGTACCGCCATCTCGTACGCCGCCGGAGCCGACAGCCGGACCAGCCGCCACAGGGCCGCCTCGCCCCGCCGCAGCAGCCAGCCGACGGCGAGCGCGGCCAGAAGGTGTCCCAGCAGCATGGGCAGCGACGGCAGCAGTGCATGCGCCGTCGCGGGGTCGGCGGCGGCCGTGCCACCGGCCGTTCCGGTCCCGGCCGGTGCGGTCATCCCGGCACCGGAGGCCGTGTGGAAGCCGCCCGAACCGAGAATCCGGCGTGCCTCCGCGCCGTCCGCGGGCCCGCTGCCGAGCCCGCAGGTCACATGCCGGGCGAGGGCGATCGCCGCCCGGTCCGACAGCCTGCCGGTGCCGCCGCCACCGCCTCCCGCCATGGCGGACGTCGGAAGCTGGCCCCAGGTGAACAGCGCGTGCAGGGCGAGCTGTCCCACGGCGAGACCCGTGGCGATCTCCGACAGCGAGCGTTCCCGCCCCGCCACCGGAGCCGCGACCGCGAAGACCGCGGCCGCCGCGACACCCAGCGTCCATACGGGGACGGCGGCGCACGACGCGGCGATGTGCCCGCCCGCGGACAGCGCAACACAGACCGCGGTGAAGACCGCGGCCCTCAACAGCCGAAGATCGGCGGCTGCGCGCGCTGTGGAGGCGGGCGGTGGAGTCATGGCCGCGCCATCATCCCACTGCCCCTGCGGGCCGCCTACGCCAGGTCGGCGCCGAGTCGGCGCCTTGCGAGGTGTCCAGGGAAGCAGACGGGGCGCGCGGCAGCGCATGGGCGGCGCTTCGCCTACACCGATGCGCTCGCTCTTCGCATCCGCCGAATGAGCGGTATCACGTCCCGGACATGCTTACGGACCATGCGGCGCGGCAATAGGTATCGATATGTCGAGCCGCGGCCAGGAGGCTGGAGCGATGAGCATCTGGTGGTCACTCCATTTGCGCCGTGAGGCTGCGAGCGTGCCGCTGGCCCGTCGTCTGCTCCTGGGCACGATGGAGACAGCGGGCGTCGACCCGGACATCTGTTACGACCTCGCGGTGGCCCTCTCCGAGGCCTGCGCGAACGCCGTGGAGCACGGCGGCGACGCCACCGAGGACTACCGCGTCACGGCCTTCATCGACGGCGACACCTGCCGTATCGAAGTCACCGACTCGGGCCCCGGCTTCCGCCACTGTCCCGCACCCCCCGCCCCACCCCATACCGCCGCGGACCGCGCCCTCCCGCCGGCCCCCGTGCCCACCCCCGCACAGGCCCCCGCCTTTGCCGAGGACGGCCGGGGGCTCTTTCTGATCGAGGCCCTCACCGACCACGTCCGCTACCGCAACCGGACGGGCCGCCCCGGCGCGGTCGTCAGCTTCGACAAGATCCTCAAGTGGCGCGAGGGAGCGGCGCTTCCCATGGCGTCCTGAGCAGCCGGGCGTGGGGAACGGGAAGACAGGCCCTAGGCCTCGTCGCTGCCGCTGCTGACATTTCCGGCCCTCCCCCAGGGGTCTTTCTGCGTACCTCTTGCAGCCGTGCTTCTTGCCCCCGTGGAGTTTTTCCTGGAGCAAGAATCAGGAAATACCAGCGCGCCATCACCATGATCATGACGACTGCCACCGAAAGGGACAGAAGTACCATCAGTCAGGACAGCGGGGCAGAGCCTCCGGCTTCTTCCCTTCTCCGGTGGCGGTGCATTTTCGGCCCCCGCCGGCCAATATCAGCCCGCCGATATTTGCCGTCTGTGAATACTCTGTGAATGCGCCGTAAAAGATGTAATGGGGATGGAGAAATTTCGGTGAGGCCTCGGGGTGGCGGCCCGGCCGCCCATAACGCCTCTTACGTCATGCCGCAGAAAGCGAAAAAGGGGTGAGCGCGGTATCGGCCGATCCAGGCCGATACCGTGCTCACCCCCGGCGCCGCGCTGTGCGCAGGCAGGCTCTACCGCGGTAGTCGCCGACTTACTTGCCGAGCTCCGAGTCGAGGTTCTCGAAGGAGTCCGCAGCCTTCTCCAGGTACTGGGCCAGGCCGTCGAGACCCTCGTTGGTCTTCGACATGCCCTGCTTGAACTCCTCGAAGTCATGGCCGAACTTCTTCGACGCCTGCCGGGTGACGAAGCCGTTCTCGAGCAGGCCGTCGATGTAGCTCTTGAGGTCCTGGAGCTTGTCCTCGATGCGCTCCTTCTCGCGGTTCATCTTCTTCGCGGCAGCCCGCATGTCCTCATATGTGACATCGAGGTCTTTAGCCATGACGCTCCCCTTCGCTCCGCTGACGACCGCGAGGTCCCCCTCCCGGCATACGTGTGGCGCGCACCGGTGCGGCGCACGCCATTGGGCACCTTAGTTGCTAACCCTCGCGGGTGCACATAAGCGCAATTAGGGCAGTCATTAACTGCCCTCAAATCCGGACATTGTTGTGGCATATCACAGGTGCATGACCGAGTTTTTGCCGGACGATATCCTTTCCCGCGTTGAGAGGCATTTCGAGGAGGAGCTAAGTGCGTTTGAAGCTGACTGTCGTCGACCCCTATACGAACGCGCACAAAGACCTCGTCCTCGATGCCGACCCGGAGACCCGTATCGACGCCGTTGCCCGGGAGCTGGCGGCCCGGGTGCGGGGCGGGGCCGGGGCCGGACAACCGGCTCCCGCGCTCTATGTCGACAGCCACCACGTGGACCCGCACCACACCGTCACCACCTCCCCGCTGCGCGACGGCGCGGTAGTGAGCCTGGACGACCCCTCCGGCTCGCTGCCCGGCGAGCAGCCCGGTGTCATCGAGCTCCGGGTGGCCGGCGGGCCCGACGCCGGCGCCGTGTACCGGCTCGGCGTCGGCCGGTACGACATAGGCGCCGGCCCGGGCTGCCAACTGCTGATCAACGACCCGGAGGTGCCGCAGCGTGCGCTGACGCTCTACGTGGTCTCCCCGGACGACCTCCGCCTGGCCGTGCACGGCGGCGGGCAGGGCGGCGAGGGGCAGGGGCAGCAGCCCGGCGGGCACGGCCGGCCGGGTGCGGCACCCGAGGGCAAGGAGCCCGGGCCCGGCGCGGTGCGTGTCGACGGCAAGCCGCTCGATGGGCAGCAGCTGCGCGTCGGCTCCCAGCTCGCCATCGGCAACACCCTGCTCGACGTGGCCTATTACACGCCCCCGGACGCGGCCCTGAAGTGGTCCGACGACGGCTCCGGGCACGACTACAACCGCCCGCCGCGGCTGCGCCCGCCGGAGCGCGTCACCAAGTTCCGCCTGCCGGCGCCCCCGAAGGAGTACGAGGCCCGGCCGCTGCCCTGGCTGATGGCGGCGTCCCCGCTCCTCATGGCCGTCACCATGGCGTTGGTGATGGGGCGCATGACGTACCTGCTGATCGCGGTCTTCAGCCCGCTGATCATGATCGCCAACTACTTCTGGGACAAGAAGCACGGCCGCAAGTCCCACGACAAGCAGGTCCAGGAGTACGAGGTACACAAGGCCCGGATCGAGCGCGACGCGCAGGAGGCGCTGATCCTGGAGCGCGGCGACCGCGGCCTCGACCACCCGGACCCCGGCACCGTCTGGGCCCACGCCACCGGCCCCCGCACCCGTCTCTGGGAACGCCGCCGCAGCGACGCCGACCACCTGCTGCTGCGGGTGGGCACCGGCCGGCTGCCCTCCGCCGTCGTCCTCGACGACCCCGAGCAGGACGACCACCGCCGCCAGGTCACCTGGGACATCGCCGACACCCCCGTCGCCCTGCACCTGGGCCGGCTCGGCGTGATCGGCTTCGCGGGTCCCGACGACACCGCGCGCAGCCTGGCGCGGTGGACGGTGGCGCAGGCTGCCGCCCTGCACAGCCCGCTGGACGTGCAGTTCTACGTGCTCACCGAGACGAACGCGCAGGCCGGTTGGGACTGGGTCCGCTGGCTGCCGCATGCCCGTCCGACGGCGCAGGACGCCAACGTCCTCATGGGGAACGACGCCGAGACCGTCGGCGCCCGTATCGGCGAACTCACCCAGATCCTCGAGGCCAGGCAGAAGGCCGCCCAGGAGAACCGCGGTCAGGCGGGCTTCTCCGACCCCGACATCGTCGTCGTCTGGGACGGCTCGCGCCGGCTGCGCTCGATGCCCGGCGTCGTACGGCTGCTCAAGGAGGGCCCGGCCGTATCGATGTACGCGATCTGCCTGGACGCCGAGGAGCGCTTCCTGCCGGGCGAGTGCAAGGGCATCGTGATCGCGGAGCCGCGCAATGCCCGGCACGCCGCGCACGAGCGGCAGGCCGGCGGCGGCGCGAGCGACGCCTTCGAGGTGCTGCGGCGGGCCGCCGAGGAGGAGCAGCGGAAGAAGGCGGAGGCCGAGGCCGGCAGGTCGCGCCGCAAGCGGAAGAAGCCGGCCGCGCCCGCCTCGCCGGCGCTGACCAACACCGCCGCGGTGATGCTCTCCCTCGACAACCAGAGCGGCGCCCCCACGCCCGCCTCGCGGGCGGCCGCCGAGCAGGTCGACCCCTCCGTGCTGCGGCTGCGTGTGCAGCAGGAGGGCAAGGACAAGATCCTGGGCGTACGGCCCGACTTCGTCTCGCCGGTCTGGTGCGCCCGGGTGGCCCGGGCGCTCGCCCCGCTGCGCGACATCAGCGGCGAGACGACGGACAGCGCGCTGCCGGACGCCAGCCGGCTCCTCGACGTCATCGGGATGGAGCCGCCGACGGCCGGTGCGGTGGCCGGCCGCTGGCAGAGCGGCGGGCAGTCCACGCTGGCGGTGATCGGTGAGTCGTACGACGGGCCGTTCGGTATCGACATCCGCAAGGACGGGCCGCACGGCCTCATCGCGGGTACGACGGGCTCCGGCAAGTCCGAGCTGTTGCAGACGATCGTCGCCGCGCTCGCGGTGGCGAACACGCCGGAGAACATGACCTTCGTGCTCGTCGACTACAAGGGCGGCAGCGCGTTCAAGGACTGCGTCCACCTGCCGCACACCGTGGGCATGGTCACCGACCTCGACGCCCACCTCGTCGAGCGCGCCCTGGAGTCGCTCGGCGCCGAGCTGCACCGCCGTGAGCACATGCTGGCCCAGGTCGGGGCGAAGGACATCGAGGACTACCAGGACCTGGTGCGCCGTAATCCGGGCATGGCGCCGCTGCCCCGACTGCTGCTGGTCATCGACGAGTTCGCGTCCATGGTCCGCGACCTGCCGGACTTCGTCACCGGCCTGGTCAACATCGCCCAGCGCGGCCGCTCCCTCGGCATCCACCTGATGCTGGCCACCCAGCGGCCGTCCGGCGTGGTCTCGCCGGAGATCCGGGCCAACACCAACCTCCGTATCGCCCTGCGGGTCACCGACGGCGGCGAGTCGTCGGACGTCATCGACTCGCCCGAGGCCGGAAACATCTCCAAGAACAACCCGGGCCGCGCCTACGTGCGCACCGGCGCAGCCTCCCTCATCCCCTTCCAGTCCGGCCGCGTCGGCGGCCGCCGCCCCGGCACCGTGGACCCGATGGCCCTCGCCCCGTGGGCCGGGGAGCTGGACTGGACCGGCCTGGGCCGCGCGGCGCTGGCGAAGCCCGCGGCCGCCAAGAGCGAGGAAGAGGAGATCACCGACCTGAAGGTGCTGGTCGACGCCGTCCGCGAGGCCAACGCGCACCTCCGGATCCCGCAGCAGCACAGTCCTTGGCTGCCGGCCCTCGCGGAGAGCGTGCTGCCGGGGGACCTGCCGCCGGTGCAGGGTCTGGGCATGCTGCCCGCGGCGCCGTACGGCATCGAGGACATGCCGTCGAGCCAGTCCCGCCGCGCGGTCGCGATCGACTTCGCCACCTTCGGCCATCTGCTCATCGCGGGTGCGCCGCGCAGCGGCCGCTCCCAGGTGCTCCGTACGATCGCGGGCTCCCTGGCCCGCACCCTCTCCTGCGGCGACGTCCATCTGTACGGCATCGACTGCGGCAACGGCGCGCTGAACGCACTGGCCAAGCTGCCGCACTGCGGTGCGGTGGTGGGCCGCAACCAGAGCGAGCGGGCCGTCCGCCTGGTCCGCCGGCTGTCGGCGGAGGCGGGCAAGCGGCAGGAGCTCCTTGCGGAGTACGGCTTCGCGGACATCGGCGAGCAGCGCGCCGGGGTGCCGGCGGAGCGGCGGCTGCCGCACATCGTGCTGCTCCTCGACCGCTGGGAGGGCTGGGTCTCCTCCCTGGGCGAGCTGGAACACGGCGAGCTGACCGACGAGTTGCTGACGCTGATGCGCGAGGGCGCGAGCGTCGGCATCCACCTGGTGATCACGGGCGACCGGCAGCTGCTGACCGGTCGGATCTCCTCGCTGACGGAGGACAAGATCGGCCTGCGCCTGGCGGACCGTACCGACTTCTCGATGCTGGGCATCAACAGCCGCAAGGTGCCGGACGAGATCCCGCCGGGCCGCGCGTTCCGCAACGAGACGGGTACGGAGATCCAGTTCGCGCTGCTGAGCGAGGACTCCACCGGGCAGGGGCAGAACGCGGCCCTCGTGGCCATCGGAGAGGGAGCGGCTCACCGGGACGCGGCGGTGCCGCGGACCCTGCGGCCCTTCCGGGTGGACTCGCTGCCCAGCCGTATCACCTTCGACCAGGCGTGGCAGCACATCGACCGGTCGGCGTCCGCCTCGCGGCTGTGGGGCCTGGTGGGCGTCGGCGGCGACGACCTGACGGCCTTCGGCCCGGACCTGGCGCACGGCTCGCCGGGCTTCGTGATCGCGGGCCCGGCGAAGTCGGGCCGCTCGACGGTGCTGATGAACCTGGCGCGGACGTTCGTGGGCCGCGGCGCCCGCCTGGTGGTCTGCGCCCCGCGACCCTCTCCGCTGCGCGAACTGAAGGGTTTCGACGGCGTGTTGGCGGTCTTCACGGGCAGCGACATCGAGGAGGACGAGCTACAGGAGGCCGTGGCGACGGCGTCCGTGGAGCATCCGGTCGTCGTCCTGGTCGACGACGGCGAACTGCTGGAGGACTGCGACGCGGAGGACGAGTTCAAGAGGCTGATCTCGACGGGCTCCGACCGCGGCATCGGCATCGTCATCGCCGGCGACGAGGACGACGTCTGCTCCGGCTTCAGCGGCTGGCAGGTCGACCTGAAGAAGTCCAAGCGCGGCCTGCTGCTGTCCCCGCAGGACACCTCGAGCGGCGAACTGATCGGCGTACGCCTGAGCCGGAGCACGGTGGGCGGCCCGGTCACCCCGGGCAAGGGCCTGCTGCACCTGGGGAGCGGGGAGGCGTTCACGGTGACTGTGCCGGTGGGTTGAGCCGGAACGTGAGCTGTTGACCACGTAAGAGGAAAGGGAGGGGACGTATGGGCAGCCGCGACCGGCTGGTTGTCGACTACACGCTGCTGGAGGACTCGAAGAGGAATCTCGGACAGATCCATAAGGTCTTCGAAGGTATCGACGACCGCAGCGAAGCCATAAGCGATATCTGGGGCCACGACAGCATCGCCGAAAAGATGGACGAGTTCGTGAGCAACTGGGACAGCTATCGAGAAGAACTGGTCAAAAACGTCGAGGACTTGAAGAACCATGTGTCGGGGGCACTCAAGAACTTCCAGAAGCAGGACCTCGACCTGAAGAACGCAACCGAGAAACATGGGAAAAACGGGGGAAAGTGACCGATGGTATCGGGTAAGGGCAGGCGGCGACCGACCGACTGGCAGCCGCTGGCGGAGACGGATCCGATCCCCGGCGATCCGGAGGACATCCGGGACGAGGTCACCAAGATGAAGAACCTCGCCAAGACCCTCCGCGACCAGGCCCGCATCCTGCGCAAGGCCGAGGACGGCGATGCGCTGCGGGGGAACTATGCCGACAAGATCCGTGAGAAGTCCGGCGAGCTGGACAAGCGTTTCCGTGAGACGGCGGGCCGCTACGAACGTGTGGTCGGTGACCTCGGCAAATGGGCCAACGACCTGGAGGGTTTCCAGGATCGGGCGGACGGGATCCTCCGCCGTGCAAAGCACGCCAACGAGGAACACTCTGCCGATCTGAAGAAGAAGGAAGCCAAGGCGGAGAAGGACGGTGGCGATCCGCCGGACTACGTGGACGACAGTCACCTGGCGACGTATCGCAAGCAGTTGAACGAAGTCACCGCCGACCGGGACGCCGCAGCCGAGAAGTGCGCCAGAAACATCGGCGATGACATCTCAGACGTGCTTGAGGACAGTACGTGGGAGAACTTTGCGGATGGGCTCTCCACAACGCTCGACGTCCTCGGCTATCTCGGGACTGCTATCGCAATCGTCGGCATCTTCTGCACGCCGGCGGGTTGGATTGTGGGGATCGGGCTCGCGATCGGGGTCGCGAGTTTGCTCGGTCACTCACTGCTGGCAATCACTGGCAAGGGTTCATGGACCGACGTGGCGTTTGACGCGATTGGGCTGGTGACGATGGGGCTCGGCGGGAAGGCCCTGACGGGCCTCAAAGCCAGCCGGGCCTTGACCAAGACCGCCTCCAAGGTTGCCGCGAGAACTGGAAAGGCTCGCGAGGTGTTGGAGCGTCAAAAGGGCGTGAAAAACTTCACCGATCGGGTTATAGCCCGCCACGGAGTCAATTCAGAGCGTGGGCAGATGGCGCAGAGGATCAAACTGGGCCAGCGGGACAAGCTCAACGATGAGATGCGTGCAGCGGAGCGAGCGGAGGCTGACGCCCCGATGGCACAGGGGCGGGGACTCGGAGACAAGGAAGCCAAAGACCTTGCCGAGGACGCCAAGCAGATGAGGATTAGGCACAGCGGGAATGAGGTAGTCGAAAACGCTGCTAAGCAGGCCGATGAGGCGTCTAAGAAGTTCAATATGTATTGGCGTACAGGTACGGGGGTCGACGTTGGCGACAAGGCGATGGACATCGGATCAGACGCCATCGGTTTTGACGGCTACGGGGACCTCAAGGACGTCCCGACGATGGAAGTGGGGAGTCAATGGTGAGTAATTTCGGTAATAAGGGAAATGAGGGACGCGATGTCATCTGGAAATAATGAATCCAAGGCCCTGCTTGCAGTTCGAGTGACTGCGCTCGTCCCCTTGCTCTGGCTCTTTCTGGTAGGAGGGGCGCTTAGAAAGGCAGTCGGAAAGGACTGGGTGCCAGTCGAGGTATACATCTGGCCCGTGATGATCGCTCCCGTTGTATTGACTGCGGTGTACGTGAAGTATCGGCGGGTTATCCAGTGCGCCCCCAAGGTGCGGTCGTTGTTTAGGGTCGCTGCGGGACTGTTTATCATCGTGAACGGCGCCATGGTCCTCTATTCCTGGATCGCCGTCATTCCGGCAGCACTGTGTGTGGGAATCCTGCTTGATTTGCTGATCAATAGGTCCGCTGAGGAGGCTCCGTGAGTTCCAACGGGACGGCCGAAGCGCCGCCCATCGGATACACCCTCATCATCCCGCCCGGGTGGGCTCGGATTCCGCTCCGCGAGGGGACGAAAGAGGCCCTGGAGCGGATCTTTTTCACGCATATGGATAAGGTCCCGGATGGTGTGGCGCGCGACGACGCCATGAGCATGCGACTTGAGCTGCGCCGTCAGCTGCAGAAGAGAGCTCGCGCCGCACGGCGTAACGGTGGCCTGGATCTCTACCTGCCGGTGCTGCCGCGTGGCGGCACCCTCGTGGCCGCATCGATCATCGTTTCTGAGCTGCCGATCGGTGGCACCGATAATGCCCTGGTGCTGTCGCGGCTCGCATCCAACACCGCGGGCCCCGGCGTTACCGCTGTGAAACTCGACGGCGTCAAAGCCGTCCGGCGGGAGAGTCGAGTGGCAGCAGACTCCAGTCAGGAGATCGACGTCGACTCGCGCCGGGTCGAATACGTCTTGCCGGTGGCAGGCGACTCAGGAAATTTCCTTGCGATCAGTTTTTCCACTCCAGGGGACGGAGACCTCGACAGCGAACTCACCGATGTGATGGTCGAGCTGTTCGACGCAGTCGTGAGTACGTTCAAGTGGAGGTATGAATGAGCTGGCTCAACATCAAACCCGCGATGCGCCTCGACCCCTTTATCCGCATTCCGCTCGCGTGGCCCGAGCTGGGTCTTGAGGACGTAAAAATTGCGCAGACCCCCCAGGCGTGGGCACGCGCGATTGCCGAGGAGTGGTGGGAAGACTTTGCGGACGAGAAACCGAGGTCTGGCGATGTCGACCTGCTTACCGACGTCCTTGTGATGCACGCGGAAAGGGCGCCCGCCATTAGGCCGGATGCCGAAGTCTTCTTGCACTTGCCGCACCCGAAGGACATTCCCCTTACCGTTTTCGTTGAGTTGGTCGAGGTCGAGGGGGAAGACCGTGACACGGCTCTGCGTGAACTGGCGCAGGCTGATGCGAGCGACGCAATCGAGCTCCCGGTCGCCGAGGACTTCGAATCCCCGCACCTTGGGACCGGTTTGCGCGTGCTGCGCTACGTCCAGGACGAGGGCAGCAACGAGGTGCATGCCGGCCTCCGTTATGCCTGGCGCTACGAGAAGGGCTCGGATGCCGTGGATGTCCTCATCTTTCTGGCTCACCCGGATCCGGGTCGGATCATTCGTGCATCCCTCGACATCGACGAATTCGCCCGCACCATCCGAATCAGCTCGGAAGAGGAAAAGGATGCCTGGGGGGTCGCGTGATCCCGACGCTGCCATGACCATCTTCCGCCGGAGCAGAGCATGAGCACCCCGTACGCACTCGACTTCACGGAGGAACCGGCCCCGGAAGCGTGGATTGCCGTCCCCGTCCTTGAGGGGAGGGGCGCTGGCCGGCAGCGACGGAAGTGGGCGAAGAAGTGTGCTGAGTTGCGCTGGGCCCTTGAGGACGAGGGCCCTCGTGACAAGTCACAGGTGAAACAGCTCGCGCGCATGCTTGAGGGCTTCTCCGAGAGATTTCCGCAGAAGATCCCCATGCACTACCTGTTCCTGTACGCCCCGGATCTCCGCAGGGACCTCGTGCCGTTCTTCGTCTACGCGGCCCGGTCGGAAGGGCCGGTGGAGCAGGTTCTTGACGCGCTGGTGCAACGCAACGAGCCCGGAGCCGCGCAGGATCCCCACATCGAGGACTTCACCACCGACAACCTCGGCAGGGGGCTCCGCTCCATCCGCCATTTCGTGCCGAAGGGCGGCGAAGCTCTCGGCATGTCGGTCAACTACGGCTGGCGCGTCGAGTCTTATGGCATCGACCTGTCCATGCGCACCGTCAGCGACGACCTCGGCTGGGTGTCCGCGAATATTGACGCGTTCGACGCATTCGCTCGCAGCCTGAAGGTGGTGCACCCGAACGACATCGTCGTTGCTTGATGGCAAGGGGTGATGAATCCACCGGATACCTGGGTGGATTCGAGGATTTTGCACGCAACTTATATCCGGCTGATAAGTGGACGGGTAGTTAGGCTGGTAATGGCAGGCGAGGAAGGCAAGTTCGCCGTTGGCGTGGAGGATGCTTCCGAGAAACAAGCCCGGGAAGGCCGATCAGTATTTCTGCGATGGCTGTTGTTCTATCTCGTGTGCTTGGCCGGGATCATCGGGCTCACGTGGTTGGCACCTGTGGTCCCGCTGGATCCGTGGATCAGCAACGAAGCCGCCCCTGCGCTGGGGGGGTTCCTCATCCCGTTCGCCTCGTTTCTGGTACCGGTCTTCTGTATTCGGCGTGTCCCCCACCGGCAGCGGAAGCTGGCATGGCAGCTCCTGCTGCCACTTGTCATCGGCAGCGTGCTGGGTTTTGTGGCACAAGGAGCTGGCGAGGATTCAGCGTTGAAGGAGCGCGGCCGTTGGGGCGAGGCCAAGATCGTCGCGGTAGAGAATGACAAGTCCAACAAGACCCGCAAGTGCACCCTGCGGAAGCCGAATGGGCAGAAGGTCGCGCCGGAACTCAAGGAGGGCGATGGCTGCGAGGACGGGGTAGGGCGAGGTGAAGTGGTGCGGGTCCGGTACGACCCCGAGGGGGTGGCCAGCCCGGACGGTGAGTCCTGGAAGCCGGGGTCCTACGGAGTCGTGATCGCCGTTCTGGGGACGGTCTTTGTGGGGTTTGGCATGTGGGGCAGTATGCGGATGTCCCGGCAGGACCAATGAGTGTGCCGCCGCACGACAATCCCCGCGCGACTCGGTGAGCAGCGTGCCGGGGTGCCGGTGGACCGGCGGCTGCCGCGCATCGCGGGACCTCAAAGACTCCCCAATTATTGAAGTGGGGAGCCAGTGGTGAGCAATTCTACGAATACAGGAAACCTGGGAGGCGGCGTGATGCCATCCGAGATCGGTGCATCCAGGGCCCTGCTTGCAGTTCGCGTGATCACGCTGGCGCCCCTGCTCTGGTTCCTTCTAGGCGGGGGGGGCCATCGGAGAGATTGCAGGAAAGGACTGGATGCCGGTCGAGGCATTCGCCTGGCCCGTGATGATCGCACCCATTGTATTGACTGTCGCCTACGTGACGTATCGACGGGACATCCAGCGCTCGGCGGCTGTACCCGACGTGCGGTGGTTGTATCGGATCGCAGCGGGGCTGTTCATTGTTGCGAACGGCGCAATGATCCTCTACTCCTGGATCGTCGTGATTCCGGCAGCGCTGTGTGTAGCAATCCTACTGGATGTACTGATCAATAAACCCGCTAAGGAGGCTTTGTGAGTTCCGGCGGGACGGCCGAAGCGGCACCTACCGGATACACCCTTGTCATCCCGCCGGGGTGGGCTCGCATTCCACTCCCCGAGGGGACGAAAGAGGGTCTTGAGCAGATCCTTTTCACGGGATCGAGTCCGATGCGGACTTACTGGTGCCCATGCTTCTGCACCGAAGCCTGAGCCATTCTTCGTCGAACGGCTTGGGTAAGGGATGTGTGCTGCTTTCGATGGAAAGACGACGAAGCGGCCCCCACCCCGGACGCCTACCCGTGACGCCCGCTCAGCACCGTGATGCCGAGCATCCGCGCACCCGTCTCGCTGCGCGGCCGGTGCCGGCTGCCCGGGGCGAAGACCACGTACGCGCCGGGGCCGTGGCGCTCCCCACCGTCGATCACCTCCCCGCTCAGCACGAAGTACCGCTCCTCGGCCGCATGCACATCGACCTCGGGCCATTCCGTCCCCGCGGCGAAGTCGATCAGCCATCCCCGGGCATACGGCGTCCCCGGAAGCCTGCGGCGCACGATCCCGGGGACGACTTCCTGTGGTGCCACGTCATCGACGTGGACGACGGTCTTCCCCATGGGCGTGTCGGTGTTCTCACTCATGGGGCCACTGTGCCGCCGTGAGGTCGGCCGAGGCAGAGTCTGAAATGACACCCTCGGGTACATTTCTGCCATGACCATGACTATGACCGTGCTCAGTCCACGCCCGTGACCCGCCACCGGGTGGTGGCTCTGCTCAGCGAGCCGCAGTCGCCCTTCGAGCTCGCCTGCGCCGCCGAGGTGTTCGGCACCGTCCGGCCGGACCTGCCGGTCCACTACGACTTCGCGGTGTGCGCCCGGCGCCCCGGCCCGCTGCGCACCACGGTCGGGCACTCCCTCCTCGTCGAGCACGGTCTGGAGGCGCTCTTGGAGGCGGACACCGTCATCGTCCCCGGGTGGCAACCGCCCGGAACGGCCGTCGAGCCGGACGTCCTTGACGCACTACGGGCCGCGCACGGGCGCGGGGCACGGCTCGCTGCCATCTGCACGGGCGCCTTCGTCCTGGCCTGCGCCGGGCTCCTCGACGGACGCCGCGCCACCACGCACTGGCGCCGCACCGCCCAACTCGCCGCTGCCTTCCCGACGGTGAGCGTGGACGCGGATGTGCTGTACGTCGACCATGGCGATGTGGCCACCAGCGCCGGCACGGGCGCCGGGATCGACCTCTGTCTGCACCTGGTGCGTGCCGACCACGGTGCGGCGTACGCCGCGCAGGTCGCCCGGAGCATGGTGCTGCCACCACACCGCGAGGGCAGCCAGCTCCAGTACGCCGCACACCACGCCGCCTCGTCCACCCGGACGGACGCCTCGCTGGCGCCCCTGCTGGAGTGGGCGGTGTCCCGGCTCGACGCCCGCCTGACGGTCGACCAGCTCGCCGCCCGGGCCGGCGTATCGGAGCGCACGCTCGCGCGCCGGTTCGCCGACCAGCTGGGGACCAGCCCCGGTCAATGGCTGCTCGGACAGCGCCTCGACGCGGCCCGGATTCTGCTGGAGCGGACGGACCTGCCGGTGGACGCCATTGCCACGCGGGTCGGCCTCTCCTCGGCGGTGAATCTGCGGCGCCGGTTCCGCACCGCATTCGGCGCCACACCCGGAACGTACCGGCGCACGTTCGGTGAACCCTGAGAGCCGAGCCGCTGCGACAGTGTCAGGCGGAGGATGTCCACGTATGAGGTGTCAATCCGGGCTCACCTCAGCAGTCGGAAAACTGGCTGGAAATCGCCCTTTGCGGGAGGCGCGCAACGCGGTCTCGCGGTGAGAGAACCTCCCCCGCGGCGTCCCCTGTCCCTGCGAGACCAGCGCGCACCATGATTAACGCGAAGTTGCTCGCGTTAATCTTTCCCGGACAATACTTGGCGTGAACCCGCACTGCAATACGGAGCCGTCGTGACGACAGCGCACCATGTCCCGGGCGAGTCCAGGCCCGGTGGGCGGACCGCCCGCACCCGCCAAGCCGTATTGACCGCCGTCTTCGAGGAGTTGGGCGAAGTCGGCTTCGCCGGGCTGACCATGGAGAGGGTCGCGCAGCGCTCGGGAATTCATGTGGCGACGCTCTACCGTCGCTGGCGCTGCACCGAGGGCCTGGTGTGCGACCTGCTGACCGACCTGAGCTCCGATGTGCCGCTGCCGGACTCCGGCACCCTGCCCGGGGACCTGCGGGCGCTGGCCCTCTCGATAACCGCCTTCTACGGGGAGGCACGGATGAGCCGCCTGATCGAGGCGGTGGTCTCGGCCGCGGCCCGTGACTCCCAGGCGGCGACCGTGCTGCGGACCTTCTTCGGCGAACGGCTCGCGCTGGCCGGCCGGATGGTGCAGCGGGCCGTCGACCGCGGTGAGCTGCCCGCGGACACGGACCCGGAGAAGGTGATGGCGGCGCTCGGCGCGCCCTTCTACTACAGGATCCTGATCGCCCGCCGCCCCGTCGACCAGGACCTCGCCGAGTCCGCCGCCACCGCCGTCTGGGCGGCGGTCCAGGCCGGCGCGTACATGCGGACGGACGGCACACCGGTGAGCCGCTCACCGGTGGACGGCACACCGGTGGACAACGCACCGATGGACAACACACCGGTGAACGCCACACCCGTGAACGACACACCGATGAACGGCACGTCCCCCGGCGGCTGATGCCACCGGGAGACGCAGGCGCGCGCCAACGGGCCCTGTCCACCGGACAGTCCGGTCATCCGTTCATCTGTGGCGGGCGCCGCGCGCCGGGTGGTCCGCCAGGTGCCTGCGGCTACTTGCCGAGCAGCCCCGCCATCCACGCCTCGACCTCGTCCGACCGCCGCGGCAGCCCGGCCGACAGGTTCCGGTTGCCGTCGTCCGTGACGACGATGTCGTCCTCGATCCGGACGCCGATGCCGCGGTACTCCTCCGGCACCGTCAGATCGTCCGCCTGGAAGTACAGACCGGGCTCGACGGTCAGCACCATGCCGGGCTCCAGCGTGCCGTTGACGTAGTGCTCGGTGCGGGCCGCGGCGCAGTCGTGCACGTCGAGACCGAGCATGTGGCCGGTGCCGTGCAGGGTCCAGCGGCGCTGGAGCCCCAGCTCCAGGACCCGCTCGACGGGGCCCTCGACCAGACCCCACTCGACCAGCTTCTCGGTGAGCACCCGCTGCGCCGCGTCGTGGAAGTCGCGGTAGGCCGCGCCCGGCTTGACCGCCGCGATGCCCGCCTCCTGCGCCTCGTACACCGCGTCGTAGATCTTGCGCTGGAGGTCGGTGTACCGGCCGTTGACCGGCAGCGTGCGGGTGACGTCGGCGGTGTAGAGGGTGGTGGTCTCCACGCCGGCGTCCAGGAGGAGCAGATCGCCGGAGCGCACCGCGCCGTTGTTGCGGACCCAGTGCAGGGTGGTGGCGTGCGGCCCCGCGGCGCAGATCGAGCCGTAGCCGACGTCGTTGCCCTCGACGCGGGCGCGCAGGAAGAACGTTCCCTCGATGTAGCGCTCGCTGGTGGCCTCGGCCTTGTCCAGGACCTTCACGACGTCCTCGAAGCCGCGCACCGTCGAGTCGACGGCCTTCTGGAGCTCGCCGATCTCGAACGCGTCCTTCACCGCGCGCGCTTCGGAGAGGTAGACCCGCAGCTCCTCATCGCGCTCGGCGGTGACCTTGTCGGTGAGCGCGGTCTCGATACCGGCGTCATGGCCGCGCACGACGCGGACCGGACCGGTCGCCTCCTTGAGCGCCTCGGCCAGCTCCCGTACGTCCTTGCAGGGGACGCCGAGCAGCGCCTCGGCCTCGTCCAGGCTGTGGCGCCGGCCGACCCACAGCTCGCCCATGCCGTCGAGCCAGAACTCGCCGTTCTCACGGTTGGAGCGGGGCAGCCGGTGGACCGTCGCCTCGTGGCCGTCCTTCGTGGGCTCCAGGACCAGGACGCTGTCGTCGGTCTGGTCGCCGGTGAGGTAGACGTACTCCGTCGAGGCGCGGAAGTCGTACTCGGTGTCGTTGGAGCGGGTCTTCAGGTTGCCCGCCGGGATCACCAGCCGCTCGCCGGGGAAGCGCGCGGACAGTGCGGCGCGGCGGCGGGCGGCGTTCGGGGCCTGCTCGATCGGCTCCAGGTCGCGCAGCTCGGTGTCGGCCCAGCCGCCCTTCATGCTCTCCGCGAGCTCATCCGATACGCCCGGGTAAAGGCCGTTCTTGCGCTGCTTGATCGGCTGCTCGTCCTCGTCCGGGGTCTCCGGCGTGAGCGCGTCGGTCACAATGCCTCCTCTTAAGACTGAACCGCTTTCCATCGTATGTGCGGATCGAAAGCGGTCCAGGGGCAGAAAGATGTGACCTCTCCGGCATTCCGGCCATAGGGCGCATGGCGCCCAGCGCTCCGGACGGGGCATACGGTCCCGGTGCCCGGTGTATGCCCCGGTGCCCGGCGCGCGCCCCGGCGGGCGGCCGCGCGCCCGCCTCACGACACCTGGCGCGCTCAGGCCGTTACTGCCGGCTCGGAGCGAGGCTCGTGCCTGCCGGCCCTGAGCGCGGCCTGCTCCTGCCGGCCCGGAACGCGGGCCGTTCCAGTCGCCCCTGCGCCCCTACCCCTCGAAGTACGCCGCGAGCAGCACCACGTCCTCCTCCGACGATGGATCGTCCAGGCCCTGCGGCAGCATCGTGCGCACGATGTGGTCGACGACCGCCTCCGGATCATGGCGGCTCGCCGCGGGGACGCCCGCGGCGGCCGCGTGCAGCCGGGTGAAGGCACGGTCCATGGGCTCGCCGGTGCGGTGCAGCAGCCCGTCGCTGTAGAGCAGCAGGGTCTCGCCGCCGGCCGGCTCGATCTCCACGCTCGGCGCTTCCCAGCAGGCCAGCATGCCCAGCGGCGCGGACAGCGAGGTCTCCACGAACTCGGTCCGCAGCGCGCCGAGGATCAGCGGCGGGCAGTGGCCGGCTCCGGCCAGGACGAGCTTGCGGGGGAAGGGGTCGGCGATGCCGCCGGGCATCACCGTGCCGGGCGGCGGCTCGGTGAAGGCGAACAGCGCGGTGGCGCTGCGGGCCGGCTCGGTCAGCCGGAGCAGCAGTTCGAGGTCGGAGAGGACCGCGACCGGATCCTCGCCCTCCATGACGGCGTAGGCGCGCAGGGACGCCCGCAGCCGCCCCATGGCCGCCACCGCGCTCGGCCCGGAGCCGGTCACCGAACCGACGGCCAGGCCCAGTGCGCCGTCGGGCAGCGGCAGCGCGTCGTACCAGTCGCCGCCGCCGCGCGGACCGGTGCTGTGCCGCACCGCGAGGCGTACGCCGGGGATCCGTGGCAGCCGCTGCGGCAGCAGCTCCGTATGGAGGGTCCGCAGGGCCTGGCGGCTGCGGTGGAGTTCGAGGAGACGGGCGAGGTGCTCGGCGGCGTGCGCGCGGTAGAGGCCGACGAGGTGGCGCTGCCGTTCGGTGGGCTCGGCCGGTTCGTCGTAGAGCCAGACCGCGGCGCCGGTCCTGCCGAGGGGTTCGGCGGAGAGCGGGACCGCGTAGCTGGCGGCGTACCCGAGCCGGGCGGCGACCTCGCGCAGACGGGGGTCGAGGTCCTTCTCACCGGGGATGTCCGGTTCGGCGATCTCGGTGCAGGGCCCGGCCGGGGCGTCGTCGCGGGGGCCGGGGGTACGGCCCTCACCGCGCGTCCCGTGACGGGTGTCGTCGAGCGGGTCGGTCCGGGCGTCGTCGCCGGGGTCCCGCTCCGGGAGGCCGTCCAGTATCCGCGCGTACGACAGGGCGCGGCGCGGGATGGTCTCGATGTGGCCGATCTCGGCGTGGCCGAGGCCGAGGCCGACGGTGGTCTCCGGGCCGAGGCCGTCGGACGGTGCGAGGACGACCAGACCGCGGCGCGCCCCGACCAGGGAGGCGCCGGCGCGCAGCAGCTCGTGGAGGGCGTCCTTCAGCGTACGGGTGCGCGCGAGCTGTTCGGTCAGGTCGTGCAGGGTGCTGAGGTCGGAGATCCAGCCGGCCAGCCGGTCCTGCACGGCGGCGAGTTGGTCGACGGCGGAGATGTCGGGGGCGGCGCCGGACGCGGAGTCGAGTGCGGTGCCCCGGGGGGCGTCCGCAGGGGGGCCGGACAAGCCGTCTGACGGGGTGTCGGCGGCAGGGTCCGCGGCGGTTTTTGCCACGCGCGGGTCGACAGTGTGCGCGGGGGCGGGAAGAGCTGGTTCGATTCCAGCCACTTTCGGCACGTGCGGGGCGGTCATGGCCGACAGCTATCGTCGCGCCAGGCGTTACCCCAGGTCAGGCCACTATTTGGTAGGGAGTGAGGCATTTTGTTGAGTGATGTTGTGCGGTACGGGTGGCCGCTCAATTTCCTCAATAGCATCGCAAACCCCCATGTCATGCTGCTCCGCTATTAATGCCTCCACATGTACACGCACCAACGATGTGATGTCCAGCATTGTCCCCATGGGGTTTGTGGTGTCAGCGAGGTCTGTGGATTGGCCTGAAAATAGCCCCCCGAGCGTCAATTTAAGGTCGACTGACGGCGATCAGCAGCGCGTCATCACCACAGTGGCGGGTACGTACTCGGAAAGGTGCGGGGTCAGTTGGCGCCGCACCGGAACTCTCCGGCGGGCACTGGCGTCTAACACGCCGACGGCCGCGACGCACTCCCAAGCGGCGGGGGCTGCACCACGGAAGCGCAAGCGCCATACGCACGCCACCCCTCGCCATGTTTCACGCTCGGCTTTCGGCGTGATGCGCTGCCTTGTACACGCGGTGACCAGTGATGATCCACGTGGCGTGATCGGTGCGCGATCGACCCCGGGTTCCACGGCCGGGCCGCAGGACACGCCCCACAACGGCACGAAGCGGCACGGCGCGAAACGATGGTGAACCGGACCTGTAGTGCCATGTAGTGCGATGGACAAAGCCCTCGGCGTTAACGGAAAGGAACGAGCGCTCATGCGCGAGATCCTCGGAAGGCGACGCAAGCTCCTGTTCCGGCGCGGCGGAAGGTCGGCGCAGCTCGGTGCGGCGCTCCATTACGCCACCGAGTGGCAGTGGCCGGTTCTTCCCGGTGTGGGACTCAGGTCCGCCGGCCGGCAGCCGGCCGGCGCCCGGCTCGGCCTCGTCGAGCGGGTCACCCGTCGGTGCAGCTGCCCCGACCCCGACTGTGTGGTGCCCGGCGCGCACCCCTTCGACCCCGGTCTGCTGGCGGCCACCACCGATGCCCGGATGGTGCGCTGGTGGTGGACGAACCGCCCCGATGCCCCGGTCGTGCTGGCCACCGGCGACCGCGCGCCCTGTGCGGTGAGCCTGCCCGCCGTCGCCGGAGCCCGCGCCCTGGCGGCCCTGGACCACTTCGGTGTGCGGCTCGGCCCCGTGGTGGCCACGCCCACCCGCTGGTCGCTGCTCGTATCGCCGTACGGCCTGCCGGAGTTGGGCGAGCTGCTGCACTCCCAGGACTGGGTGCCCAGCTCGCTGCGGTTCCACGGCGAGGGCGGCTATGTGGTGCTCCCACCCTCCCAGATCGGCTCCGGCCGGGTCCGCTGGGAGCGGCCGCCGGCGGTCACCCCTGCCGCGCCCTGGCTGCCGAAGGTGGCCACGATCGTGGACGCACTGGTCACGGCGAGCACCAGCACCCCCGACGGCGGCAGCCGCCTCGCGTACTGACACCCGCGGCTGCCCGCGGCTGCCTGGGGCGCCCACTTCCCGGGCGCCCCGTCCTGTGTGGGCGCCCGCCGCGTGTGGGCGTCCGCCGTGCGTGGGTGCCCGTCGCGCCGGGACGGCCCGTCCTCCGTGGCCGCGCCGTCCTCCGTGAGCGACGGATCGTCTGACGGGTGGACGGGTGGACGGGTGGACGGGTGGACGGGTGCCCGGCATCGGGCGGTCGGGTGGCCCGTCGGGTGATCGGGCCCATGAAGTACCCGGGTGACGGGGGCGGACGAAACACCCCGTGACGGATCACCCGTACGGGTGTGACCTGCCCCGGTCTCTTGGGGAAACGGGTGTCCGGGTGCCCGGGAGCACCCTCGCCGGCGGATAGGTTCGGCCCACTGTCAAGCCGCCGTCAGCGGCATCTTCAATCGCAGGTGGGGCCCATGCAGCGTGCGCAGAAATTCCGCATGATCGGGCTCGCCGGTACGGCGCTGCTCGCCATCGCCGTACCGCTGGGCGCCGCGACGGCCGGGCCGGTCGGCACCTCGGCACCGGAAACGGGGTCCGGGGAGGCAGCCAAGGCCGAAAACAGCTCTACGGCGGAAACGGAAGACACGTCGGAAAACGGCTCCAAGCCGGGCAATCGGGCCGCCACCGGCGCCAAGAGGCCGGCCGGCTCCCCCGTCCGCCCCGGCCTGCCGCACCTCACCGGCCGTACCTCCCGCTGCGGCCCCGAACTCACCGCTCCCCAGGGGATCGAGGCCCAGACCTGCGTGCTCGCCCAGGAGGGCCTGACCTGGGGGCGTACGTACTACCGCAACCGCACCGGCGAGAGGCTGCGCGCCGTACTGACGCTGCTGCGGCCGGACGGCAGGACCGTCCAGGTGAACTGCGAGGTGCCACCGGGCGGGGTGCCGGGCTTGTGCGAGACGCCCACCGCCCCGACCGTGCACCGGGGCCGACTGGTGTACGCCGCGGTCGCGGAGATCGCCGATGCGGCGGGGGAGCGGCTGCTGCTGCGCTCCGGCAGCAACTCGTCCGCGGAAGGCGGCGGTTCGGACCACTGAGGGCGCGGGCGCCGGAGTCGGGAGCCAAGCGGAATGCCTGGTTCCGGACATGGAAGCGCCCGGTCGCTGGCGACGGGGGATGCACCAGCGACCGGGCTTCTAGAACCGTAACAAGAGATCGGCAGTTCGCAAATTCGATCGTGGATTTCCGGACGCCTATTTACCGGCAGGTACGGGGAGTTGTGACAGGCGTCACGCAGGGGGTTCCCCGGAAGCATCCGGTCCGCATGGCCGAGGGCGGCACGGTCAGCTCAGGGTGACCTGACGGTTGGTGAGACCGCCGCGCGCCCGCCGCTCCTCCGGGGTCAGCGGGGCGTTCGTCGCCAGTGCCTCGGCCAGCCGCTCGGCGAAGGCCTCGGCCGGCTTGGCGACGTCCTCGGCGCTCATCGACGAGGGCAGGTCCCAGACCGGAACGACCAGGCCATGGGCGCGGAACGAGCCCACCAGACGGGTGCCTTCACCGAGCGAGGTGGCGTCCGCGGCGTGCAGCCGGGCGAGCGCGTCCAGCAGCTGCTCCTCGGGGTGCGCGGTGACCCAGCGCAGATGGTTCTTCTCCGGGGCCTCGCACCAGTACGCGCCCTCCAGCCCGGGGATCCGGGCGGTCGGGATGGCCGCGGCGTTGGCCCGCTCCAGAGAGGCGGCGACCTCGCCGGTGGCGTTCTCGGCGTTCTCCACCCAGAACTCGAAGCCGGTGTGGACGGTCGGCTCAAAAGCCGCGTCGGGGTCGAGCAGATCCTGGAGCCGCGGACCGTCGGCGGTGTGCCGTTCGGCGGCCACCGGGTTGCCGGGTTCCGTGGCCAGCGCACGCTGAAGCGTGTCCGCGAGGTCGCGGCTGAGGTCGCCGGAGGCGGTGTCGTTCTGGAGGCCGAGCAGCACCGCGCCGTTGTCGCGGCGCAGCGCGGGCCAGGCCATCGGCAGCACGGTCGCCAGCGTCACGGACGGGACGCCCTCGGGCAGTCCGCCCTTCAGCGTCAACTCGGCGGTGGCGGCGGGCACCAGCTCCCGCATCGCCACCCAGTCGCACTCACCGGGCAGGCCCTCGAAGGGGCGCTGCACGAGCTCGGTGGCGGCATGCGCCGCCTGTCGCCCGTGACAGGCCTTGTACCGGCGGCCGGAGCCGCACGGGCAGGGCTCACGAGCGCCGACGACCGGCACCTCGCCGTCCCTGATCTGCGGTGCTGCGGCCTGGTTCTGGGGACGGCGCTTCTTGGCCATGGCGACGGTGTCTCCTGGTCGATCCTGGGCGTACGGACGCGTTTCGGCGCGAGCCTAGAGGATTGCGTACGAGGCCGCGCTCGGTTGCGTACCGGGCCGTGTCCCCGCCCGGGTGCGGCGGGCACCGGCGTGTCCCGGTGTGCCGCTACGTCAGATCGTCGAAGTCCGGGAAGCCTGCGGTCAGCGGCCGCCCGGTGCCCAGGCCCGCGCCCGTGGGGAGCGAGGACGGCAGATCCGGCATCAGGTCCACGCGCGTAGCGAACGCGCCTTGGAGCGAGAGCACCGCCCAGACCGTGACCTCACCGGCGACGGCGTCCCGTACGCCCCAGTCCTTGGCGAGCGAGCGGATGATCGCCAGCCCGCGGCCGCCGCGCGCCGTGACCGACGGAGTGGCCGGAAGTGGTCGGGTCGGACCGCCGCCGTCCGTGACCGCGACGGTCAGTCTGCCCTGCGCGTCAATACGCCAGGAAGCCCGGACGGATGCCGAAGGGGCGTCCTTTATGTCGGGCGTTACGGAACCCGGTGATCCGTTTTCGTATATCGGACGCGCATGGCGACACGAATTACTCAACAGCTCGGAAAGAACGAGCACCGCGTCATCGACGACGGTGTCCTGAACTCCACTTGCCAACAGCTCTTCTCGCATGCGTCGCCTGGCCATGCCCACACCCACTGGACCATGAGGTACGGCCATGATCGACGACGTCGGCACCTCTTGTGCCACCACCAACGCCACCCCCGAGACCTCCTTTGCCCCACGCCACGGGATGAATGCCCCAATGGACTGGACCGGAAACCGGCCAAGCGGCACCCGGTGACGCATTGGACATAAGCGAATACGGCCCGAATGCGCCGGTGCACACCCTGTGAGGGGCTTTAGCCAAGGCCGAGTTGCATTCGTACCTGCTTGGGGCGATTTGTAATGACTGCGTCCACGCCCAATTCCTGGCACAGCTCGACATCGGCGGTGTCATTGACGGTCCAGACGTGGACCCGGTGGCCGGCCTGGTGCGCCCTGGCGACGTACTCGGGGTGCGCGCGCAGGATCCGCATTCCGGGTCCCGCGATGCCGACACCGGGCGGGAGCCGGCCGTCGCGGTGCCGCGGGGTGAGGAATTGCATGAGGTAGACGCCGGGGATGCCGGGCGCCGCGGCCCGTACGCGGTGCAGTGAGCGCGCCGAGAAGCTCATGACCCGGACCTGCGGGGTCCAGTCGGCGCGCGTGGCCGGTTTGGTGTGTCCGAACCGGTCGAGCAGCTCGACCAGCCGCTCCTCCACCTGTCCGGCCCAGCGGGTGGGGTGTTTGGTCTCGATGGCCAGCTCGACCCGGCGGTCGGCGTCGGCGACCAGCTCCAGCAGCCGCTCCAGCGTCAGCACGGAGGTCCGCTCGGGATCCTCGTGCTGGCGGTCCGGCGCCTCGTTCGCGGCCCCGTCGCCCTTCCAGGAGCCGAAGTCGAGCGTGGCCAGGTCGGCGAGCTCGAGGGCGGAGACCGGGCCGCGCCCGTTCGAGGTGCGGTTCACCCGCCGGTCGTGGACGCAGACGAGATGGCCGTCCGCGGTCAGCCGGACATCGCACTCCAGGGCGTCGGCGCCGTCCTCGATCGCTCTGCGATAGGCGGCCAGCGTGTGTTCCGGAGCGTCCTCCGAGGCACCGCGGTGGGCGACGACGGAGATGGCGGGACGGCCGGGACCGGCGTCCTGGGCGGGGCGTGCATAGGTCACCGCGTTATCGTGCCATCCACCGTTGCCGGGCCGCCGGGCGCGTACCCCGAGGTGCGGAACAGGGGGTGCGCCGGTTTTGTCCGGCATAAAGGATGAGGGAACAGTCACAGCCTCGGCTTACGGCGCTCTGACGCGCGGTGGGAAAAGGTGGAGGGAGACTCGCCCGTACCGGCCGGCCCGCGGTGTCCGGAGCGGCCTGCGGACGGGGACTCGCGACAGCCGGGATGCGTGGGACGGGGCCTGCGGTCAGGGCCGCGGGCCCGGACCGGCGGACCGGGACTCGCCCGTACCGCCCGGATCCTTGATCCTGGAGTACGGGTTCCGCGTCCACCGGCGCGGAGGAGCTGGACGACCCGGAGGGCCCGCCAGGCCCGCCGGACCGGACGACAGGACCTGGAGGCCCTCGGGCCTCCGACCGCAACAACCGCACCACCCGGCGGGCCGCACGGCCCGCCGGCCCGTAAGAACCGCACCACCCGGACGCACCCCCAGGGTCCGGCCGAACTGCAAGCCGGAAGAAACGGCCCGTCCCCGGCACTCAGACATGGCTGAGGCACGGGGCGGACAGGAGACCCTCCTGCCAGGGCCGTGGGCGCCGACAGTCGTGAAGCTGAGGAGAGAGCTGTGAGCACCGAGAACGAGGGAGCCGCCGTCCCGTCGGAGGCCAAGCCGCCGACCGGGCCGCAGCCGGACAGCGCGTCCGCCTCCGGCGCCCAGACTCCCGGCGCCCCGCCCGCGCCGGGCGCTCGGCCCGCGGCGCCCCCGCCGCCGGACTTCGCACCGACCGTCGCCCCGGGCTCCGGCGGCTTCGACGAGCCGGGCCCCATGCCGCCGCCCGCCTACGGCGCCGGACACCCCCGGCAGCCCGGCTACGGCCACCCCGGCGACGACCCCACGACCGAGCAGACCAGCCAGTTCCCCACCTACTCGGCAGCCGGCCCCGGAGCGGGTGCCGGCGGCTGGGGCCAGCAGCCTCCCTACGGTGGCGGCGGCGACCCCTGGGGCACGGTCGGCAGCCCCGCCCCCAAGCGGCGCAACGGTGGCCTGATCGCCGCCGTCCTGGTGGCCGCGCTGGTCGCCGGCGGTGTCGGCGGCGGCATCGGCTTCTGGGCCGCGGGCCAGAACGACGGCGCGTCCACGACGGTCTCCGCGTCCGGCGACCCCGGGGCACTGAACCGCAAGCCCACGTCCGTCTCCGGGATAGCGCAGAAGGCGCTGCCGAGCGTCGTGACGATCGAGGCACAGGGCGCCACCGGCGACGGCGGCACGGGCACCGGCTTCATCTACGACAAGCAGGGCCACATCCTCACCAACAACCACGTCGTCGCCAGCGCGGCCAACGGCGGCAAGCTCACCGCGACGTTCTCCAACGGCAAGAAGTACGACGCCGAGGTCGTCGGCAACGCCCAGGGCTACGACGTCGCCGTGATCAAGCTGAAGAACGCCTCCGGCGCCCCGCTCAACCCGCTTCCGCTGGGCAAGTCCTCCAATGTGCAGGTCGGCGACGCCACGATCGCCATCGGCGCACCCTTCGGCCTGTCCGGCACGGTCACCACCGGCATCATCAGCGCCAAGGACCGCCCGGTGGCCTCCAGCGACGGCGGCGGCACCAGCGCCTCGTACATGAGCGCCCTCCAGACGGACGCCTCGATAAACCCCGGCAACTCCGGCGGCCCGCTGATGGACGCCGGCGGCAATGTCATCGGCATCAACTCCGCCATCCAGTCGGCCGGCAACGGCGGCGGAATGGGCAGCGAGTCCCAGCAGTCCGGCAGCATCGGCCTGGGCTTCGCGATCCCCATCGACCAGGCGCGGCGGGTGGCACAGGACCTGATCAAGACCGGCAAGCCCGTCTACCCCCAGATCGGCGTCCAGGTCGGCATGCGGGACACCGGCAACGGCGCGACCATCGCCAAGACCGGCAACAACGGTTCCCAAGCGGTCACCCCGAACGGCCCGGCCGACAAGGCGGGTCTGAAGCCCGGCGACACCATCACCAAGCTCGACGACACGGTTGTCGACAGCGGCCCCACCCTCATCAGCGAGATCTGGCAGCACAAGCCCGGCGACGAGGTCACCCTGACCTACAAGCGAGCCGGCAAGGAGCACACCACCCAGGTCACCCTGGGCCAGCGCACAGGCGACAAGTGACGCGCTAGTCTGATCCCGCGACATCCGCACACCGGTGTCGCGGGGAGGCTTGCCCGAGCGGCCTAAGGGAACAGTCTTGAAAACTGTCGTGGCGGCAACGTCACCGTGGGTTCAAATCCCACAGCCTCCGCAGAGTTCAGCGAACTAGCTGGTCAGAAGGGGTGCCCCGCTTCGGCGGGGCACCCCTTCTGCGTTCGTCCTATCTCACCCCGGGTCGCCGGTATCCCGGCGCTGACCAGGGCGTACGGGCCAGCGGCGGGCCAGGGTTTCGAGACGATCGCGTGCCTGAGGGAGTACGGAACGGCCGCGAGCGGAGAGGCCAGCTCCGTTGGCGTGAGCGCCTTCTCGCGGGCTCGTTGCCGGACGGTCGTGTACTCCGTGGATCGGATGCGGCTGCCCTGTGTCGTGCGGAAGAGACGGCCGTCCTCAGGCGTTCCGAACTGCTTCAGGTGCTGTCTGAGAGCTGTTCGATTGGGGGTTGGTGTGTCACGAATGCCCATCAGCGGGCGCCCTTGTCCTGTGCCATCGAACCTTGATGATCATTAGGTTGTGTCACCGAAGTTTGAATGGCATGACGTGCTGGGCGGTCAGGGGTGGCCGTGGCGGAGCTCGCGGGAGCGTACACAGATCCGGAACTTGCGGCGCTTGACCTGGGGTTCTGCGAAGACGGCGGGCAGGTTCGGCGGCCTTCGCCTCTTGTTGGGCCGTTCTGGCTGCCCTGGCACGACGGCCGCCGCAGGCGCCCGCCTGCTTCCTACGCCTCGCGGACGGGCGGGCTCGCGGCTGCGGCCGCGCACCGGCCGCACGCACAAGACCACCGAGAGGATCCGCTGATGAACCGTTCCAAGGCGAGCCGGAAGAAGAACGCCAAGCAGGCCGCCGCGGTCGTAGCTTTCGTCGGATTCTTTGCACTGTCGCTGTGGCTCGGTGACGAGGTGTGGGATCTGGCGGCGTACTGGCCGGCGACAGGCATCGGATTCGGCGTCACGGTCGGCGTGCTGCTCCCGATCACGTTCACGGCCGCCAAGCGCTCCTTCCGCCGGGTCAACTCGGCCGGGAGCGAGCGCTCGGCCCGATGGGTCGTGGCAGGCATCGTGTGCGCGGCTGTGGCCCTGGTGAGCGCGCTGGCCGTCTCCCGCGCGATACCCGGACGGAGGAGCTCCTCGCGCCCCTGTCTCGCCGAGTGGCAGCCATGCTGGGTGAACCACCTCTATCCGGGAGCCTTCTTCGTGACACTCGGCAGCTTGGCCGCGACGGCGGCCCTCATGACCTGGCTGCCGCGCTGGATGCCCAAGCTGCGCGGCTGGTTCCGCCGGTTCCGCCGGTAGCCGCCGAGGTCGGCGGAGTGGGGACGGGACGTGGCCGGAACCGCCAGGAGATCACAGGGTCTTCCCTGCGAATCTCAAGATCCCCGACAGCGTCGACTTTGAGAGCGCCAACGAGCCGGAGCGGGTTCCGGTGATTCCGGGGCCCGCTCCGGCTGCGTTTTGAGGTCCGGAACCGACGAAGGGGCCGCGTGCGCCGGGCAGTGGCGTGCGCGGCCCCTTCGGGCTCTGGGGGAGGGTTCAGGCAGGCGGCTGTGGCCTGTTGCCTGATCAGTCGTCGTCGCCGTCGTGGTCGTCGTTGTCGTCCTGGTCGATGTGCTGGTCCAGGACCTTGCCGCTGGCCGCGTCGATGGTGACGTCGTGGCTCTTGTGGTCCTTGCCGAGGACGTCGACCTCCCAGACGGCGGAGCCGTTGCGGTCGTTGTCGTCGAGGCTGTAGGAGACGACGGTGCCGGGGACGGCGTTGAGGGCCTTGGCGGTGGCCTCGTCGTGGCCGGTCTTGTCGGCCTTGACCAGGGCCTGGGTCTCGCGGGCGTCCTGGGCGGCGTCGTCGTCGCGGTCGGTGTGCTTGTTCAGGACCTTGCCGTTGCCGGCGTCGAGGGTGATGTCGTGGTTCTTGTGGTCCTTGCCGAGGACGCCGACCTCCCAGATGAGGGAGCCGTTGCGGTCCGCGTTGTCGAGTTCGGCGGAGGTCGCGGTGCCGGGGACGGTCTTGAGTGCCTTGGCGGTGGCCTCGGACTGGCTGATCTTGTCGGCCTTGACCTGCGCGCGGTCCTTGGCGTTGTCGTCCAGGTGGCGCTCGTTCTGGGAGAGCTGGACCGAGGACTGCGGGGCCGGGCCGTCGTCGTCCGCGAAGGCGGTCGCGGCACCCGTGCTGCCGATCAGTGCGACGGCGGCGGCCGTGGCGAGGACGACGGCGCGGGGGGTGAGCGTGCGCTTGGCGGTGGCCTTCATGGGGACGTTCCTCCGGATCATGTCGCGGTGTTGTTCCGTCGGCGGGCCCTGTTGTGCCCTTCCGACATTCACCACAGTGCCGAACCGAACCTGAACACAGCCTGAAGTTCTGAAGCGCTCTTCAGGTTCCGCCCCCGGGAGCGGGCGAAGGGGCCGTCCCGCCGGACGGGGGCGGTATTGCTCTCCTGCGGCCCCTTCGTCCGTCCCCTGTCACCCTCGTGAGCTATGTGCGGGCCGGCGGTGCGCAGTTGAACTTCTCCGGGGCGAACGTCGCAGTTCAGTGCACTGGCCGTGCCCGTAGCCGGAACGCTCTTCTCCGCGCACCCCTGGGTCCCACCGCTGACCAGCGCGGGTGGCCAACCTGTGGCCAGGATCTGGGCCGGGATGGCGGAACACGGCGTCAGGTAGCGGAGATTGACGGAGCGTAGGCCTGTGACCAGGGATTAGGGTCATGGGGCGGCCGCTCGGCCGTACCTCCACATCCAGCAAGGAGTACGAACCCGTGCGCATATCCCGACGCATCGTCGCGTCCCTTGGTGCCGCGACTCTGGCCGCCGGCGCGCTGACCGGCGTCACCGCCGCCCCGGCCTCCGCCGCCACCAAGGTCTCCTTCGAGTTCAACCACTACGACCCCCGCGACGAGATCCTGATCTACATCAACGGTGTGGGCTCCTCCAGCGTGGAGTTCCGCAACGAGGGCGACAAGGTCTGTGCGTGGGACGGGGCCAGCGACGGCGGCTACATCACCGGCAGCATCTCAAGCGGCGTCACCGCCTCCACCAAGGGCCACAACTCTCCTTACAACGCCTGCAAGTCCAAGAACGTCGCCGAGGGCAAGACCCTCTACCTTCAGGCGTGCTTCAAGAAGGCCGGCTTCAGCTACTGCTCCCCCCGGTACAAGGTCTGGGCGTAATACGTCTACGTCTACGTCTGCGTCATCGGCCTGCCCTGCCGCGCCCGCGCCCGTGCGCGGGAGGGCAGGGCTCCTTTTGCATCTGGGTTCCTGTAATCGCTGCCGCGTAAGGCTTTGCTGTGTGGCGGGATTCCTATTCGGGGCAGGGATTCCTTTCGAGGCGGTGAATTCGTTTCAGGGCGAGGAGTGCTTTTCGGTGGCCTGAGTTGTTGTTCGGGGGCGCGGTAGGGTGGTGGGAAGGGGAATTGAATTTCGGGTGTGAAGTGGGAAGTGGGTTGTGGTCACCGTGGGTGCGCGGAGGGTGGGGGCGGCAGGTGCGGCCCGGCAGGGCGTTGTGCTGATTCGGCGGGCCGAGGGGCGGGATGCCGGGCGGCTTACGCGGCTGGTGCGGAGTTCTCGGGCCTATGAGGGGCGGTATGCCTCGATGGTCGAGGGGTATCGGGTGGGGCCGGATTACATCGAGGCGCATCGGGTCTTTGTCGCTGTGGAGGAGATTCCTGGTGATGAGGGTCCCGGAGAGCGGGTGCTGGGGTTCTATTCGCTCATGGTGGAGCCGGCCGAGCTGGACCTGATGTTCGTGTCGGACCAGGCACAGGGATACGGCATCGGGCGCCGGCTGGTCGAGCACATGCGGGGCGAGGCGCGGCGCGCCGGGATCGAGGGGGTGCGGGTGGTGTCGCATCCGCCCGCCGAGGGGTTCTACCGGAGCGTGGGCGCCCGGCCCGTCGGAACGGTGCCGGCGAATCCGCCGGCGGTGATGTGGGACCGACCGGAGTTCGTATTTCCAGTGGTTCCAGTGGTTCCAGCGGCTTCGGTGGTTCCGGTGGCGCCGGTAGTTCCAGCGGTTCCGGTGGTTCCGGTGGCCGATGGTGGGGCCGGGGAGTAAATCGTTGGCCAAGCGGTCCTCCCGCATTGAGTGTGGAGGTATGACGCGATCATTTGAGGAACTGGTGGCCGAGGCCGATGCGGTATCGGTCGAGGGGTGGGACTTCTCGTGGCTGGAGGGGCGGGCCACGGAGCAGCGGCCCTCGTGGGGCTATCAACGGGCGATGAGTGAGCGGTTGGCGCGGGCCTCGGCGGCGTTGGACATCCAGACGGGCGGCGGCGAGGTGCTCGCCGGGGCGGCGAAGCTGCCGCCGGTGATGGTGGCCACGGAGTCCTGGGCGCCGAATGTCGCCAAGGCCACCGCGCTGTTGCACCCGCTCGGTGCGGTCGTGGTGGCCGACGAGGACGAGCCGCCGCTGCCGTTCGGTGATGCGGCGTTCGACCTGGTCACGAGCCGTCATCCGGTGACCGTGTGGTGGGAGGAGATCGCCCGCGTGCTGCGGCCGGAGGGCACGTACTTCTCTCAGCAGGTCGGACCGGCCAGCGTGTTCGAGGTGGTCGAGTACTTTCTGGGGCCGCAGCCCGAGCACGTACGGCGCTCCCGGCACTCCGAGGATGCGCGCCGGGCGGCGGAGGCGGCAGGTCTTGAGGTGGTCGACCTGCGTGCGGAGTCGCTGCGGACCGAGTTCTTCGACATCGGGGCGGTCATCTACTTCCTGCGGAAGGTGGTGTGGATGGTCCCCGGGTTCACGGTGGAGCAATATCGGGATCGTCTGCGGGAGTTGGATGAGCTGATCCGCAGAGAGGGTGCGTTCGTGGCGCACACGACCCGGTTCCTGATCGAGGCGGGTCGGGGCTGACTGGGCTGACTCCTGGCACCCGCCCCGCCCTCACCTCCGCCTCTGGCACCTCTGCCTCTGGCGCCCCTGCCCCCTGGCACCTCTCTGCCTCTGGCCCTCTGCCCCTGGCGCCCCTACGGGCTACCGCTCCCCGTTATCCCTGCCGTCGGCGGGCCGCCGAGGTGATCGTTGCGCGGGCCTCCTGTGCGGACAGGCCGGTGTGGCGGGCCGCTTCCGTCAGCCGGGCGGTGAGTTCCTGGCCGAGACCGGAGTCGTAGGCGCGGCAGGCGGCCCAGAAGAGGCGGGCATTGCGCTGGCCGGGCGGGGAGGTGCGGACGAACCGTACGAGTGCCGCGGCGGGCTGGGGCGGGACGCCGGCCCGGGGCTCGCGGTGGGCGGCCGGGGGCGGGGCCGTGAGGAGAGCGAGCAGGGCGCTCGGCACGGAGGCCGGGCGTTGCGGTGAGCCGGGTGCGAGGGCGTAGCGCCCGTGGGCGGTGAGCGAGCCGGGGCCCACGAGATAGCCGCCCGCGCCGCGGATGTCGATGCCGGGGGCGAGTCTGCCGACCGAATTCGGTACGGGCGGGGAGGGCGGGCCGGTGAGCCAGAGGTGGCGGCCGCCGCTGGGGGTGAGGACCGTGACCGTCAGCGGGATCGGGAAGCCGTGCTGTTCGGCGAGGAACCGGAGGGCGGTCAGGCCGTCAGCGCCGTTCTTGGTGTCGAGGTCGATGCCGATGAGGTGGTGCGCGGGCCGTCCGCAGGCGAGGCCGTAGCCGATGGCCCACGGGGCGGCGGCGAACATCCGGCGGACGGTGAGCGGGTCGGTGCTCGCGTCGTGGACGCCGTGCCCGAGCCGGCCGCACTCGCCGCGGCAGGGCGGGACCTCGGGGTGCCCGCGGTGCGGGGACCGGATGGCCGGAAGCTTGCTGCGGGTCAGCGGGATGACGGGGTAGCCGCGTGCGGCGGCGAGGAGGGCGTGGCCGAGCGCGGCGGTGTGCGCATCCTCGGGCGGGGAGGAAGGGAGCCCGAGGGGCGGTGCGGGCCGGACCTCAGGGCGAGCTTCGGGGTGAGCGTCAGGGCGTGCTTCGGGTCGAGCGTCAGGGCACGCGTCGGGCCGAGCGTCCGGGTGTGGTGCGGCCCGCGGATCCTGTCGAGCCTCGGCCCGCGGATCCCGTCGGGCTTCGGTCCGAGGATCGGCCGGCGGAGCGGTCGGCCGATCGGCCCGCGGATCCGGTCGAACCTCGATACACGGCTCGGCGCGCGGCTGGGCACGCGGTTCCGCCCGCGGCTCGGCATGCGGTTCCGCCCGCGGCTCGGTCCGCAGGCCCGGCCATGGACCGGGCTGGTCGTCGGTCGGTGTTCCGGTATGGCGTCTATGGCGTCGGTGCATGGCCATGGCTCTATTTTCGTACGACTGTTCGAGAAAAGGAAGGGGGGCGTGCGCGAAGCGGCCCGTGCGCCGGTTTTGCCGAGGGGGCGCATGGAGCGCGCGGGCCTTGCGGGGGCCGGGCCGCGGCGGGGCGTCGTGGCGCCGAGCGGTGCGTGGACGGGGCTGTCGTGCGGCGGCGGGGGTTTACCCGGGGTTCCTCATGCTTGCGAGGGAATCGACCCGTTGCGGTGGGTCCGCCGGGGATTCATGGGCAAGCCTGAGTGCGCGACGTCGAAGCAAGCACCGCGGTGGTCGGCCAACTGCCCGGTGAGCAAGCGGAGTTCCAGCGATCCAGAAGTCGTGTTCCGTAGGAGGAATAGACATGGCAAGCACCCGTACAGCCCGCGTCATCGCCATTGCCGCCGCACTGCCCTTCGCGGCCGCACTCTTCGCCGGCGTGGCGCAGGCCGATAACGGCGGCCTTGCGAACAACGGGTCGAGTTCGGCGGCCACGAGCCAGACGGGGACCGGCGTCGGCGGCAGCAACCTCGGTAACTCGACCACCGGTCAGCAGGTCGCCAATGGCGCCGGCGCCTCCAACCAGAACAACACCGCGAGCGTGAACGGCTCCGGCCCCACGCGCATCGACCAGACCAACGCCACCGTCAACTTCACCAAGCTCTGGTGAGCCGGTCCGCCGCCTAGTGGGCCGGTCCGCCGTCTGGGGAGGCGGCGACTGACCGAGGGGTGGATCGAAGGGTGATTCGTCAGGGCCGGTACCGAGAGAATGGGGCTTCTCCGGAGTTCACAGCGCCGACCTTGACAGCGAGCGGGTTTCTGACGGACAGTCAGAAACCCGCTCGCTCGTTCGTATGCCCGGACCTCCCTGCGGGCCGGGCGTGCGGCCACCAGAAGGGGAGCCGCCGACGTGCATCTCGCCCCGACCGCGCGCCAGGAGCAGTTGCGCACCGAACTCCGCACGTACTTCCGTGAGTTGCTGCCGGACGGGCCGGTCGTGGATCCCGCGGCGCAGCGTGCGGTGTTACGCCGGATCGGTGCCGACGGCATGCTGGGCCTGGGCTGGCCGACCGCGTACGGAGGGCAGGGCCGCGGTCCCGACGAACAGTTCGTCTTCTTCGACGAGGCGTACCGCGCGGGCGCCCCGGTCTCGATGGTCACCCTCAACACCGTCGGCCCGACCCTGATGAAGTACGGCACCCAGCAACAGAAGGACTACTTCCTGCCGCGGATCCTCAGTGGCGAGCTCGTCTTCGCGATCGGCTATACGGAGCCCGAGGCCGGCACCGACCTCGCCGCGCTCCGCACCCGCGCGGTGAAACGGACGGGCGCGGGTGAGGGCGCGGGTGAGGGGGACGGTGAGGGTGAAGACGGAGGCCACGACGTCCACGGCAGCCACGATGCCCACGGCGCCCACGACGGCCCCGACGCCCACGACGGCAACAGTGCCCCCAACGCCCACTGGCTGATCAACGGTGCCAAGAGCTTCACCAGCAACGCGCATCAGGCCGACTGGGTCTGGCTCGCCTGCCGCACCGACCCCGACGCCCCCAAGCACAAGGGCATCTCGATCATCCTCGTGCCCACCGACGCACCCGGTTTCTCCTGGACGCCGATCGAGACGGTCGGCGGGCTGACGACCACCGCCACCTACTACGACGGCGTACGCGTCCCGGCCGGGAACCTCGTCGGCGAGGAGAACGCCGGCTGGCAGCTGATCACCAATCAACTCAACCATGAACGCGTGGCATTGGCCGCCATCGGGATGCAGGCCGAGGACGCCTTCGACGCGGCGCTGGCCCATGCCCGTACGCCGGAACCGGAGACCGGCGAGCGGCCCGCCGACCGCCCGTGGGTGCGGTCCCGGCTCGCCGAGGCGCACGCCCGGCTGGCCGCCACCCGGCTGCTGAACTGGCGGCTGGTCGGCGACGTGGGCGCCGGGACGCTGAGCCCCGGCGACGCCAGCGGGGTCAAGTTCGCCGGGACGGAGAGCACCGTCGAGGTCTACCGGATGTGCCAGGAGGTGGTGGGCGACGCCGCCCTGATACGGGGCGGCTCGCCGGGCGCCTTCGGGGACGGCGAGCTGGAACGGATGAACCGTGCGGCGCAGATCAACACCTTCGGGGGCGGAGTGAGCGAGGTCCAGCGGGAGATCGTCGCGACGATGCGGCTGGGGATGCGGAGGGGGCGGCGATGAGCGCCGTACGGCTCACATACGAGCAGCTCAAGGCCTATGAGGGCCGGTCGACCTCGGCCGCCGCTGTGGGCAAGGACCCGGTCAACGAGCCGATGATCAGGCACTGGTGCGAGGCCGTGGGTGACACCAACCCCGCCTACCAGGGGCCGGACGCCATCGCTCCGCCGACCATGCTCCAGGCCTGGACGATGGGCGGCCTCTCCGGCCACACCGACCGCTCGGGGGCGTACGACGAGCTGTCCGGACTGCTGGACAGCGCCGGATACACCTCCATCGTCGCCACCGACTGCGAGCAGGAGTATCTGCGGCCGCTGTGGCCCGGTGACCGGATCACCTTCGACGCGGTGATCGAATCGGTGTCGGAGCGCAAGACGACGAAGCTGGGGACCGGGTACTTCATCACCACGCGGATGGACATCCACGCGGACGGCGAGCGGGCCGGGACGCATCGCTTCCGGGTCCTCAAGTACGCCCCGGCGGTGCGTACGCGCGATGCGGCAGCGCGTACGCACGAGGCGACCGCGCGGACCCCCGAGGAGACAGCCGAGCGGCCACAGGCGTACCGGCAGCCGCAGGTGCCCCAGCGACCGTCGGCATCCCAGCGACCGTCGGCACCCCAGCAGCCGCAGGCACCCGACCAGCCCCGAGCGCGACGCCCCCGCCCCGTCATCAACCGCGACAACGCCGGCTTCTGGGAGGGCGTCCGCGGACACCGGCTGCTGATCCAGCGCTGCACGGGATGCCGGACGCTGCGCTTCCCCTGGTTGCCCGGGTGCAATGCCTGCGGGTCGGCGGAGTGGGAGACCGTCGAGGCGAGCGGTGCGGGAACGGTCTTCTCCTACGTCGTGATGCACCATCCGCCCTTCCCCGCATTCACGGCCTCCGAGCACGGCACGGCCGCGCCCCGCCCCCAGGCGAATGCGCCCCGCCCCCACGCGGGCGCACCCGGCTCCGCCCCGGACGCGCCCGCCCCAGATGCCCCCGCCCCGGACGGGCCCACCCCGTACGCGGTCGGGCTGATCGAGCTGGCCGAGGGGGTACGCATCGTCAGCAATGTCATCGGCGTCCCTTACGACAAGGTGCGGATCGGCATGCCGGTGCGGCTCGAATTCCTCCGTGTGGACGAGGAGTTGGAGCTGCCGGTCTTTCGCGCGGCAGAGGGCGGTGAGGGGTGAGATGGACTTCACGCCCACCCCGGAGCAGGCGGCGGCCCGCGAACTGGCGGCGCAGATATTCGGCGATCTTTCCACCCCGGAGCGCCTCGCCGCCTGCGGTAGCGGCACGGAGGCCGCACTGTGGAAGGCGCTGTGCGCGGCAGGTCTGCCGGGCGCGGTGGAGGAGACGGGGCTGCTCGGACTCGTGCTGATGCTGGAGGAGCAGGGGCGTACGACGGCGCAGGTGCCGTTCGCGGCGACCTGTGTGTACGGCCTGCTGGCGATCGGCGCGCACGGCGGCCCGGAGCAGCGGGCGCGGCTGCTGCCGGCGCTGCGGGACGGCGAGGCGATCGCCACCGGGGCCTTCCCGGCGCGGCGCGGCGGCATACGGGCCGAGCGCGCGACGAGTGCCACGGGCGGCATGGATGGCACAGGTGGCACGGGGCGGCTGACCGGCACCGTCCCCGTGGTGCCATGGCTGCGCGAGGCCACCCATGTACTGGTGCCGGACGGGACGACGCGGACGCTGTGGCTCGTACGTACCGACGACACCGGGGTGCGGCGGGACCCGGTCGGGACCACCGCCCCATGGTCGGCGGGCCGGCTCACCCTGGACGACGCCCCCGCCGCCCGCCTGAGCCGGGAGACCGCCTCCCTGGGCCGGGAGACCGCCTCCCTGGGCCGCGAGACCACCTCCCTGAGCCCGAAGACCACCTCCCTGAGCCGCGAGACCACCTCCGCACCCCCACCCCCACACACCGCCCACGCCTACGACGACGTCCTGGCCCTCGCCCGCACCGCCTTCGCCGGACTCCAGGCCGGGGTCTGCGCCGGCTCCCTGGCCCGTGCGGTCTCCCACACCACCACCCGCGAGCAGTTCGGCCGCCCGCTCGCCACGAACCAGGGCGTACAGCTGCGCGCCGCCGACGCCTACATGGACACCGAGGCCATCCGCCTCACCGCCTACGAGGCGGCCTGGCGCCGGGACGCGGGCCTGGACGCCGGGCCGCATGCGCTGACCGCCGCCTGGTGGGCGTCCGAGGCGGGAACCCGCGTGGTGCACACCGGCCAGCATCTGCACGGAGGCATCGGCGCCGACGTGGACCACCCCGTCCACCGGCATTTCCTCTGGGGCAGGCAACTGGCCGGGTACCTGGGCGCGGGAGCCGAAGCCCTGGAGGAATTGGGGGAGTTGCTGACCTCGCCCACGGACCGCGAAGGCCGGAGGGAGGCCGAATGAAGACCGAGAGGGGACCGGAAGGGGGCCGAATGAAGACCGAGAGGGTACCGGAAGGAGACCGGATGAAGGCCGGTGACGAGCTGCCGACGCTCACCATCCCGATCACCCGCACCCTGATCGTCGCCGGGGCGCTCGCCTCCCGCGACTACCAGGACGTGCACCACGACACCGAGGCGGCCCAGCAGAAGGGCTCCCCGGACATCTTCATGAACATCCTCACCACCAACGGGCTCGTCGGCCGCTACCTCACCGACCACTTCGGGCCGCGCTGCACCCTGCGCAAGGTGGCCATCCGTCTCGGCGCCCCCAACTACCCCGGAGACACCATGGTGTTGAGCGGAACCGTCACCGAGGTGACGGACGGGACGGCGGTGGTGCGGGTCGTCGGAGCGAACGGCCTCGGCCACCACGTCACCGGCACGGTGACCGTAGGCCTCCCGGAGGGCACGGCATGAGCGTCCACCGCCCCGATTCCCTCGGCGGCCGGGCCGCCATCGCCGGAATCGGCGCGACCGAGTTCTCCAAGGACTCCGGCCGCAGCGAACTGACGCTCGCCGTCGAGGCGGTACGCGCCGCCCTGGACGACGCCGGGCTGACCCCCGCGGACGTCGACGGCCTGGTCACCTTCACCATGGACACCAACCCCGAGATCACCGTCGCCCAGGCGGCCGGCATCGGCGAGCTGTCGTTCTTCTCGCGGGTCCACTACGGGGGCGGCGCGGCCTGCGCGACCGTCCAGCAGGCGGCGCTGGCGGTCGCCACCGGGATCGCCGAAGTCGTCGTCTGCTACCGGGCGTTCAACGAGCGCTCCGGCCGCCGCTTCGGCTCCGGCGTCCAACAGCGCGAGCCCACCGCCGAGGGCGCGGCGCTCGGCTGGAACCTGCCCTTCGGCCTGCTCACCCCTGCCTCCTGGGTCGCCATGGCCGCCCAGCGCTATCTGCACACCTACGGGCTGACCCCGGACGCCTTCGGCCCGGTCGCGGTCACCGACCGCCGCCACGCCGCCCGCAACCCGGCCGCGTACTTCTACAACAAGCCCATCACCCTCGCCGACCACGCCGCCTCCCGCTGGATCGTGGAGCCGCTGCGGCTGCTGGACTGCTGCCAGGAGACGGACGGTGCCCAGGCGATCGTGGTGACCTCGCCCGAGCGGGCCCGCGGGCTGCCCCACCCGCCGGCGCTGATCACGGCCGCGGCGCAGGGTGCGGGCCGCGGACAGGAGCAGATGACCAGCTTCTACCGCGACGACCTGACCGGCCTCCCCGAAATGAACGTGGTCGCCCGCCAGCTCTGGCGCACCGCCGCCCTCACACCCGCCGATATCGACGTCGCGATCCTCTACGACCACTTCACGCCGTTCGTGCTGATGCAGCTGGAGGAGTTCGGCTTCTGCGCCGCCGGCGAGGCCGCGGACTTCGTCGCCGCGGACACCCTCCCCCTGAACACCCACGGCGGCCAGCTCGGCGAGGCCTATCTGCACGGCATGAACGGCATCGCCGAGGCCGTCCGCCAGCTCCGCGGCACCTCCGTCAACCAGGCCGCCGACCCCGCACATGTCCTGGTCACGGCCGGGACCGGCGTCCCGACCTCGGGGCTGATCCTCGGCGCGGACGGCTGACCGCCGAGGAGTGCGCCCATGATCAATGCCCTAGGGGTACGCCCTGCCCTGTCCCCCCAGAGGAGGTCGGGCAAGCCCTACCCGTACAACTTGAGGGGGATGGCGCTTCGGCACCTTGGGGCGATCCGCCCGCCCCACCCTCGCTTCTAGCGTGGTCCACATGACCACGCCAGTGTGCACAAGCGCTTCGACCGCCGCTGTGTTCCCGACGTTCTCGTCCTATGTACGGGCCCGGGGGCCGGTCCTGCTGCGCACTGCGCGGTCGCTGTCCGCCAACCCGAACGACGCCGAGGACCTCCTCCAGACCGCTCTGGCCAAGACCTTCGTGGCCTGGGAACGCATCGAGGACCACCGCGCGCTGGACGGCTATGTCCGCCGCGCTCTGATCAACACCCGCACGTCCCAGTGGCGCAAGCGCAAGGTCGACGAATTCGCCGTCGACGAGCTGCCGGAGCCGGACCCGCTGCCGGCGCCCGACCCGGCCGAACTCCAGGGCCTGCGCGACGCGATGTGGCGCGCGGTGATGCGACTGCCCGCCCGCCAACGGGCCATGGTCGTCCTCAGGTACTACGAGGACCTGAGCGAGGCCCAGACCGCCGAGGTCATGGAGGTCTCGATCGGCACGGTCAAGAGCGCCGTCTCCCGCGCCCTGGCCAAACTCCGGGAAGACCCTGAGCTGGCGATGATCTCGGCCTGATCCATTGCCCCAGGGGCGCCAACCGCTTATGCGCCCTCGCCCTGCGGGACGACCAGATCCCCGAGCGGTCCGTGACGGAACTGTCCCCGTGGTCAGTCGCCGGGAACGACCTCGATGCCCAGATGCACATCGGCCTCCATGTGCCGGGGGTGTGGCATGCGTGGGACACCGACGTGCAAGAAGCGCACACCCGGCTGTGGTTGGCCGACGACGGGGCGACGAGCTGGGCCGGAGTGGACTACGACGGGCGGCAGATGTCGACGTTCGCGGTGGCGCAGTACGGCCCCAGGCGGCTGTGGGACGAAGTGGCCCGGGCCCACGAGGAGTTCGTGTCCGCCGGCCGGCCCGGAATCGAAGGCCACCGGCTGCGCATCGCTCCCGACGGCCGGGGAACCCACCACGAGGCGCGCCGCGCCTGACGGCCCCGGCCCGTCGCTGGGACCACCCCGCCTCCTGCCCCCGTCAGACGGACAGGGAGGGTCCAGGAGGGGCAGGAGCGACCGGGAGGGTCCAGGAGGGACTGGAGCGACCGGGAGGGTCCAGGAGGGACTAGGACCGGCGGACCACGACCAGCGGACCAGGACCAGGCGGACCGGTGGACCGGCGGACCGGCCCAGGGACCGATCCCGCCTCGTTGGTCCGGCATATACGTTCGTCGTGCAACCACCCGACGGCGCTCCACCCGAGCCGGGCGCCCACAGAGGAGCTCCCATGCGCGTCACCGTCACCGCCTTCGACCACCTCGTCCTGAACGTCTCCGACGTCGAGCGCTCGATCGACTTCTATTGCGGCCGGCTCGGTCTGGAGCCGGTCCGCGTCGACGCCTGGCGCGCGGGCGAGGTGCCCTTCCCCTCCGTGCGCGTGAGTCCGACGACCATCATCGACCTCGCCCAGGAGCCCCGCGACGGCTCCAACGTCGACCACCTCTGCCTGGTCGTCGAGCCCGTCGACTGGCAGGAGGTCATCGACTCGGGCGAGTTCACGGTGGTCGACGGCCCCGGGCCGCGCTTCGGCGCCCGAGGTACGGGCCAGTCCCTGTACGTCAGCGACCCGGACGGCAACATCGTCGAGCTCCGCTGGTACGCACCTGACGCCTGAGGGCCGTCCCGCAATTGATCTCGGCCTCGGTGTGGGTGGGGATGGTGGGCGTCGGTGTCCCGACCTCGGGGCTCACGCTCCTGGGGTTGCGGAAAGACGGTGAGGGCCTCCTGGTCGCCGGTTGCAGATCTCGCCCCATGGCGCGCACCGCGCGGCGGCGATCACTGGCGCTGGCGATCACTGACGGCGGCCCGCTGCCGGCTGTCACAGGAGAAAGGTGGGCTCTGGGAACTCTCACCACCCCGCCGACTGGGCCAGGCAGCTGGTCGTGGCGTTCTTACATCTCTCTAAGAACTGCGCCGCATGGTGGGGTTCATGGTGACCAAACGTATTGCCGTCGGTGTCGGAATTCTCACGACGATAACCTTGGCGGGGGTAGCCGCGACGGCCGCCGCGGGTCCCGCTCCGACGTCCGGCAAGGCCTCTGCTTCTGCTTCCGCCTCGGCACTCGGCAAGAAGGCAGCGAAGAACTACTTGTACGCGTCCATCGGGGATTTCGATACAGAGGTGAAGCCGCTGATCGACCGCCCCGACGTCGCCGGCGCGCAACTGGTGGTGCCGTGGAAGGCACTTGAGCAGAAGAAGAACCAGTACGACTTCTCGGAGATCGACCGGGCGCTGAACTATCTACAGTCGCGCCACAAGAAGCTGTTCATCCAGATCCAGGACCGGTTCTTCGCGCCGCCGACCAGGCTCCCGGACTATCTGTTGCGTGACCCGGAATACAAGGGAGGCGCGGCGCCGACAACGAACGAAAGCGGCCTTGGCCCCGGTGAGCCCGGAGCGGTCGCAGCGCAGTGGAACCCGCAGGTGCGGGGCCGTTTCCAGCATCTGCTGAAGGCGCTGGCACAGCGATTCGACGGTCGTCTCGCCGGGGTGAACCTTCCGGAAACCGCTACTGGAGTGGACACCAAGAAGGACCGTACTGGATACAGTCACGAATCCTACTTCAAGGCAGAACTCGCCAACATGGCCTACGGCAAGAAGGTCTTCACCAAGACGCAGTTCATTCAGTACGTCAACTTCTGGCCGGGCGAATGGAACAACAGCCGCAACTATATGAAGCGCACCTTCGAGTTCGCCGCGTCGCACGGAATCGGCCTGGGCGGCCCTGACGTCCTGCCGAACCGCCCGGCCCAGATGGAAAACTCGTACCCCTTCTTCAAGAAATACCGCGGCAAGCTCCCCATCGTGGCCATGGCCGTACAGGAACCCGACTTTGAATACAAGAACCCCACGACGAAGAAGCCGTACACCCGGGAAGAGTTCACCGATTTTGGCACGAACACCCTCGGAGCCAACGTCATGTTCTGGGCCACCAGCGCGCCCTGGCTCCACCAGCCGGCGGCACGATAGAGCCACTCGTCCTGCGCGGGCGGGGAGGCGCCATGTCACCTGACGTGACGCGACGTTATGGGTGACCTGACGCCCCTCGGCGGGGCAGGGGCCCTCCTCACATGGCCGCGTAGCGCGCCGGCGTCGTGCCCACATGCCGCGTGAAGTGCCGGTTCAGATGAGCTTGGTCATGGAATCCCACCGTTGCCGCGACCTCCGCCGGCCGCCTGCCGTCGAGCAGCAGCCCACGGGCCCACCCGATGCGCTTGCCGGTCAGATAGGCGTGCGGCGGCAGGCCGTAGGTCTGCTTGAAGCAGCGGATCAAGTGAGTGGGGTGGGCGTGCAGGACGGCGGCAGCTTCGTGCAGGGACAGGCCGGCCGCCAGGCGGGAGTCCAGGAGGTCCCGTAAGGCGGCAGCCAGCCGGTGTGCCTCACGGCCGGGCGTACGCGTCGGCCGCGGCGCGTCCAGGTGGAAATGCAGCCGCTCCCGGATGAACGCCAGCCGGGATTCGGCCTCGAAGACGTCGCCCGCGTGAGCGTCGCCGGCCTGAGCCTTGTCCGCCTGAGCGTTGTTCCCACGAGCGTCGCCTGCATGCGCGTCGCCCGCGTGGCCGAGGGACGTGTGCAGCTGGTGGATGCGGTGGCGCAGCAGCGCATCGCCGACGACCGGGGCGTCCACCGCCCGGCCGGTCAGGTCCTCGGGGAGGACGGTCGCGTCGAGGTAGAGCACGCGCTTACGGAATCCTGCCGCGGTGACGGTCCTGCCGTCATGGGCGACACCGGGAGGCAGCAGGACGACCGTGCCGGTCCCGGTCACGCCATGACGATGGCGGTCACACGCGAAGTCGACCGCCCCGTCATTGAGGATCATCAGGGCCCAGGTGTCATGGGTGTGGGACGGGTACGCGTGCTCGGTGAAGTGCGCGTGGAAGACCTCGGCGATTCCCGCAACGGGCGGCCGCCAAGCGCTGACCGTCGTACGGGGCGGGCCGTCTGCCATGCCAGGAACGTACAAGACCGCCGACGACCGGGCACGGAAGTCTCATGGCATGACTCACTCTCCCGTGCCCGTCAATATCGCTGACAAGCTCTCGCAGTTCAGTGACCTGTGGTCGCAGAAGAAGATCGCCGACGTCAACGACTACGAGGTCAAACTCGCCAAGCTGAAGGGCGAGTTCGTCTGGCACACGCACGAGGACACCGACGAACTGTTCCTGGTCATCAGCGGCCGGCTCACCCTTCAGCTCAGGGACGGCGATGTGGTGCTCGGCCCCGGAGAGCTGTTCGTGGTTCCCCGAGGCGTCGAACACTGCCCGGTGGCGGACGAGGAGACCGCCATCCTGCTCCTCGAACCGACCGGCACGCTCAACACGGGCGACGCGGGAGGGCCCAGGAGCAAGACGCCAGAGGCCCTCTGACGCGCGTCAGCGCCCGGTGGCGGCGTACGCGACGAAGTCCGCCCAGGCGGCGGGCCGGAGGTGGAGCTGCGGGCCGTGGGGGTTCTTGGAGTCGCGGATGTGGATGGTGTGGGGGGTGGGGGCGACTTCGATGCACTCGTTGCCATTGCCCTGGCCGCTGTAACTGCTCTTCTGCCAGGCGACTTCGATGCAATCGTCACGTTCGTTGCTGTCGCTGTAGCTGCTCTTGATCCACTCCAGTTCGGAAGTGCTCCCCACAGAGGGCCTGAGTGTCATGTCGCTCCCAGCACTTTCTCGATGAAGGCCATCGACTCCCGGGGCGTGAGAGCCTGGGCGCGGATGATGCCATAGCGCAGCTCAAGGATCCGGATCTCCTTCGGGTTGGTGATCCGACTGCTGGTGCCCTGGCCTTCGTCGCGCCCCACCGCTGAGCCGTCTCTGAACTTCAGCACCTGGATCTGACCGCCCATCCCTGCGTGGTCGTCGCAGTCGGTCGGCATCACTTGGACTTCAACGTTCCGCAACTGGCCTACTTCCAACAGACGTTCGAGCTGTCGGCGCAGAACCATTTTGCCCCCTACCGGGCGGCGAAGCGTCACCTCTTCCTGGACGAATGTGAGCGACGGTGCCGGTGAGCGTTCGAAGACGGACTGTCGGTCCATTCGGGCCCCCACGAGCCGCTTCACCTCGTCCTGCGCATACGCGGGCCTTCGCATCGCGAACAACGCCGTTGTGTACTCCTTCGTCTGCAACAGTCCATGCAGGTTGTGGTTGCTGTACGCGCCGAGTTCGACCGCCGAAGCCTCTAGCTTGGCCAGCTCCCGGACCTTCTTCGGGTACCGGGCCCGCTCCACGTCCTTCTTCATCGCGGCGATCTTGCCGCCCGCGCCCAGCACCTCATCGGCCTTGTCGAGAAGCTCGGGACGCGGGATACGCACGCCGCGCTCGATCTTGTAGATCAGGTTCTCCCCGTACCCGAGGGCCTTCCCGAACTCGGCGGCTCGCAGCCCCGCGGCCTCCCGCCACAACTTGAGCTGCCGCCCGACCGCTTCGACGACACCCCGTGACTCGTCTTCCGGATCGAGGTCCCAACCTGCCTCGTCTGCGTCGTCAACACTCATCCGTTCCACCTCCTGGACCGCGCGGTACAGCCCTGGACACCCCGGGGGCAGTGACCGTACGTATCGGCGATATCACTGAGGGTTTTTCAACCTCGGTAGGTCGGGTTCTCAACGTGGTGCAGGGCGAGGATGGCCTGCACGATCGTGGTCGTCCGGGATGGGCTGGCAGCGCAGCCTGGTCAGCAGCTTCCACGTTTCAAGGTGGCGACGGCACGTTCGTAACGGGCGCGGATGCGGGCGTGGGCCTTGTTCACGGCCTTCTGCCGGGCTGACAGTTTCGGCCGGTGGCGGTGCCGCTTGAACGGTGTACGCACGGCGCCGCCGGCGCCTTGATAGGCCTTGTCCGCAAAGGTCATCACCGTCGCGCTGGTCAGCGCGTCGATGATGCCACGGGTCCGGGCGGCGGCCAGGTCGTGTGTCGAGCCCGGCAGCGCGGCCGAGGCCCAGACGAGACGTCCCGCAGCGTCCGCGATGACCTGGACGTTCATACCGTGGCGGCGATGTTTTCCGGAGTAATAAGGCTTCTGATGGTGGACACGGTCGATCGCGAAGGGTGCCGCCGAGGATCGCGTAGGCCAGGAGGCGAATCCGGGTCATGGCTGTCTGCAGGTGCTCGGCGGTCGCCGCGAGCAGGGTGATCGCTTCGCGGACGTAGCGCCAGGCGGCGGCCACCCCGATCTGGAAGCCGGCGGCCAGCCGGGTGAACGTGTCGCCGTTGCGAAGGTGGGCCAGCGCCAGGAGCGCTTGACGGCCGGGTTTGAGGCGGCGCCAGTGTGATCGGCGTTGCTGGCGATGGGTGCGGATCAGGTCGGCGAGGTGGTTCAGCGATCGGGTGGACAGCGGGATCGCGGCAGGGTAGGACAGCAACGAGGCTCCCGGGGGAGGCATCTTTCTTCGTCGATTGCTTGTCTTACCGGGAGCCTCACCCGACCCCGCGCTCTACCCCGATACGCGCCCTCAGCTGCCCAAAGCCAGTTGGAAAACGCTCAATGGACCGT